>WHTW01000175.1 GCA_009377525.1 Rhodospirillales bacterium | reverse complement strand
CCCGCGCGCTCATGATCATGAGCGCGCGGGACGCGCGCGGTCCGGAAGAGCATGAGGTGCCAGGTGAAGCGCATCCACCCCTTCGTCTACGGCCATGTCGTCGCCGCGCTGATCGTCGGCGGGACGGCCGGCGCCACGCTCGATGCGCAGGCCGCCATCATGGGCGCCATCGCGCTGATGGCCGGCGCGATGATCAGCTCGGTCATCTGCTGGTGGAAGCCGGGCTTCGAGGCGCCGGCCTGGCAGCTCATCCCGGCCGCCATCCTCGCCAATCCGCTGATGCTGGCGGCGATCGGTTTCATGGTCGTCGACTACGAATGCGTGGTCGGCAGCCGCAGGGGCTGGGACTGCATCGGTGCCGCCATCGCGATCCTGGTCGCCGGCGTCTGCGTGCTGCCGCCGTTCGGCGGTTGGCTGTGGCGCTGGTGGAAGCGTCGTGCGCAAAAAGTCCGACCCGCCGACAGCATGTAGCGACTCATGGGAGGGCGCGACCCCCCATCCGTTGTGTCGGATGCCCGCCGACCCCCGCCTCGGTGCGAAAGAATTATCGGGCTTTTTTTCGAGACGACTTAAGTTATTATCTTATATAACTACGCCGCGATCGCCTTCGCCAGCCTCCCGCGGATCATCTCCTCGGCCTCGCCGACGATGCGCTCGATCAGCTCCTTGCAGGTCGGCACGTCCTTGATCAGGCCCATGACGGTACCGGCCGACCAGATGCCGTGTTCCAGGTCTCCGGTCTCGTAGACCACCTTGCCGCGCGTGCCGGCGACGAGAGGGCCGATCTCCTGGATGGTCTTGCCCTCATGCTCCATCTCGATCGCCTTCTTGGCCACCGAGTTGCCGAACACACGGCTGGTGTTGCGCATGGTGCGGAAGATCAGCGAGGTCGAGCGCTCGTCGCTGCTCACCAGAGCCTGCTTCACGTTGTCGTGGATGGGCGCTTCCCTGGTTGCCATGAAGCGCGTGCCCATGTTGATGCCCTCGCAGCCCAGCGCCAGCGCCGCGACGAGCCCGCGCGCATCGCCGAAGCCGCCCGAGGCCAGCATCGGGATTTCTATGACATTGGCGGCCGCCGGCAGCAGCACCAGGTTGGGGATGTCGTCCTCGCCGGGATGACCGGCGCATTCGAAGCCGTCCATCGAGATCGCATCGACGCCGATCTTCTCGGCCGACACGCCGTGGCGCACCGAGGTGCATTTGTGGATCACCTTGATGCCGGCTTCCTTGAGCTTGGGCAGGAAGGATTTTGGATTGTTGCCCGCGGTCTCGACGATCTTGACGCCCGAATCGACGATGGCGTCGATGTACTCGCCGTAGGGCCGCGGCACCAACGTCGGCAGGATGGTGAGATTGACGCCGAACGGCTGGTCGGTCATCTCGCGGCAGCGCTTGATCTCCTTGCGCAGGTCGTCGGGCGTCGGCTGGGTGAGGCCGGTCAGGATGCCGAGGCCGCCGGCATTGGACACCGCCGAGGCGAGCTCGGCGCGGCCGACCCACTGCATGCCGCCCTGCACGATCGGGTGTTTGATGCCGAACATCTCGGTGAAGCGCGTCTTGATCATCTGGCCGTCTCTCCCGCGGGATCTCTGTTGCGTCCAGCATTAGCGAACCTCGTCCGTGCGCACTAGAGCGTTTCCCGATATGGTGGAACCGCGCGCGGTTCCACCATATCGGGAAAGCGCGCACGGGAGATCGTGGTTGCAACGGGCACATTCCGTTCGGCTGATTCCAGCCGAACGGAATGTGCTCTAGCCCTCCGGAACGGCCTTCCGCAGCGCGGACGACAGCACTAAGGCACGTATGGTCAGCGCGGGTCGAGCCAGGTCAGCACGTCGGTGCGCGTCGGGGCCCGGCCGCTCGGCAGACCCGACAGGGTGGCGACCACGTCGACATGGCCGACGTCGGGATAGAGCTTCAGCTCGACCGGCGCGCCGGCCTTGCGCCATGCCGCAGCCAGGTTCTCGCTGTTGCGCGGATAGACTGTGGTGTCGGCCGTGCCGTGGATCAGCAGGGCGGGCGGCAACGGCATCCTGGCGAAGGTGATGGCCTCGATGTTCAGGTTGTTGGCGCCGCCGAAGATGTCGATCAGGCGGGCGGATTTCAGTGGCAGGAAGTCGTAGGGACCTGCGAGACCGATCAGCCCGCGCAGTTTCAGGCGATTGACGCCGGCCGCCGCCAAGTAGGACGTGTTGGCCGCCAGCATCGAGGCGATCTGCGCGCCGGCCGAATGGCCCATAACGAAGACCTTCTCGACGCCGACGTGATCGGCGGTCCAGCGCACCGCTCGCGCGCCATCCTCGACGAAGACGGGGAAGCGCACGGCGGGATACAGGCGATAGTCGGGATGACGACGGCGTAGCCACTGGCCGCAAGCGCCTGGGCGACGAACAGGTAGTCGCCCTTGCTGCCGGTCTCCCACGAGCCGCCGTAGAAGAAGATCACCGTCTTGCCGTCGGCGCGCGGCTTGTCGGGCTGGTAGAGATCGAGCTTCTGGCGCGGGTCGGGTCCGTAGGCAATGTCGGCGTCGCGCGTGTATCCCTGGCGCGAGACAGTGGCGTTGAGCAGTGTGGCCGGAGAGCAGCCGCCGAGCAGACCCGCGAGGCCGGCAAAGAAGCCGCGCCGCGCCAAGCTCATGCCGACGCGATGTCGCGCACCTGCTCGGCCAGCGCCAGCGAGGCCGTAAGGCCGGGCGATTCGATGCCGAAGAGGTTTATGAGGCCGGGCACGCCATGATCGGCCGGTCCCTGCACGACGAAGTCCTGGGCCGGCGCGCCCTGCGGCACGGTCTTGGGCCGGATGCCGGCATAGCCCGGCTGCAGCGCGCCGTCCTTGAGGTCGGGCCAGTAGCGCCGCACGGCGGCATAGAACTTGTCGGCGCGATGCGGATCGACGGTGTAGTCGATGCCGTCGATCCATTCGACGTCCGGGCCGAACTTGGCCTGGCCGCCCATGTCGACGGTGATGTGCACGCCGAGCCCGCCCGGCACGGGGACGGGGTAGATCAGGCGCGAGAAGGGCGAGCGTCCGGTCAAGGTGAAGTAGTTTCCTTTGGCGTAATACGCTTGAGGCACGCGGTCGGATGGCATGCCGAAGATTTTTTGGCAAGCGTCGGCGCCTGCAGGCCGGCGCAGTTGACCACCAGGCGGCAACGCAGGTTCATCGGCTCGGCGCCGCCGACCTCGATCTCGACGCCGTCCTCGACGACACGACCCTGTTTCATCGGCGCGTGAAAGGCGAGCATGGCGCCGCGGCTCTCGGCATCGCCCTGCAGGGCCAGCATGAAGGAGTGGCTGTCGACGATGCCGGTGGCCGGAGAGAGCAGGGCGGCCGTGCAGTGGAGATTGGGCTCCATCGCCATCGCCTCGGCGGCGCTCAGGAGCCGCATGCCTTCGACGCCATTGGCCTCGGCGCGGCCCTTGATCTCGGTGAGCCTGGCGCTTTCGGCCTCGTCGGTGGCCACGATCAGCTTGCCGCAATTGCGATGCGGCACGCCATGCTCGGCACAGTAGGCATAGAGCAGGCGCCGGCCGGCGACGCAGGTGCGCGCCATCAGGCTGCCCTTGGGATAGTAGATGCCGGCGTGGATGACTTCGGAATTCCGCGAGCTGGTCTCGGTGCCGATGCCCTCGGCTGCCTCGACGACGATGACCTCACGGCCGGCAAGGGCAAGGGCGCGGGCGATGGCGAGGCCGACGACACCTGCGCCGATCACAACGCAGTCGACGGTTTCGAACGGGGACGAAGTCATGGGCGCATGCTAGTAGAGAGCGCGGTGACGATGCCAGCGATACGATCTCATCGGAGCGCGGACCTCCAGGTCCGCATCATGATCATGAGCGGGCCTGGAGGCCCGCGCTCCACATGAACGGCGCGTTGGTCACGGGGGCGGCCGTGCGGGTCGGCCGCGCATTGGCGATGGCGCTGGCGGCCGACGGCTACTTCGTGTTCGTCCATCATAACCGCTCGACCGCGGACGCCCGTCAGACGGTGGCGGACATCGCGGCGGCGGGCGGCAAGGCCAAGGCGGTGCGGGCCGACCTCTCCTCGGCGCGGCAGGCCGAGGCGCTGGTCGGCAAGTGCCGTGCGCGGGGCGTGCAACTGACCTGCCTGGTCAACTGCGCCTCGCTGTTCAAGCTCGACCGCGCGCCCACTGCCAAGGCCGACGATTTCGACCGCCACATGGCCATCAACCTGCGGGCGCCGTTGCTCTTGTCGCAGGCCCTGGCGCGGCAGCTCCCGGACGGCCGGACCGGCGTGATCGTGAACCTGCTCGACCAGAAGCTCTACAACCTCAACCCCGATTTCCTCACCTACACGCTGTCGAAGGTCGGGCTGCAGGGGCTGACGACGTTGCTGGCCCAGACCTTCGTGCCGCGGCTCAGGGTGGCCGGCATCGCCCCCGGCCTGACGCTGCGCAGCGGCAGCCAGACCGACGCGCGCTTCGCCGAGCAGCACGCCGACAACCCGCTGCACGTCGGCGTCACCGTCGACGACCTGGTGCGGGCCTTGCGCTTCATCCTGCAGACGCCATCCTTCACCGGCGACACGCTGATCGTCGACAGCGGCGAGCATCTCAGCGGCCGGCCGCGCGACGTCGCCTTCGATCGCAAGGGAAAGGCGTGACATGGAACGCCGCATCTTCATCCGCGACTTCCGCCTGCAAGTCTCGATCGGCATCCACGATTTCGAGAAGGAGGGACCGCAGACAGTGGTCGTCAACGTCGACCTCCTGCTGGCGCCGGCCGACAAGGCGCACAACGACCGCATCGCCAACGTGCTGAACTACGACACGGTGCATGACGGCATCACGAGACTGGCGGGCAGCCGGCATTTCAACCTGCAGGAAACGCTGGTCGACGCCATCCTCGACCTCTGCCTCGCCCAGCCCGGCGTGATCGAGGCGCGAGTCTCGACCGAGAAGCCCGATGTCTACAAGGATTGCCGCGTCGGCTACGAGTCCGTGCGACGCCGCTGATGCACAATCGCGGTCACACGCTGGTCGCCTTCCCGGCGATGATCTTCGTCGGCGCGAGCTGGGGCGCCAACGTGCCCGTCAGCAAGGTGATGCTGGCGCATTTCGACCTGATCCCGATGTCGGCCGTCCGCACGGCGGTGGCGGGTGCGGCGCTGGGCTTGCTGCTGCTCCTGGTCGAGGGTGCGAAGGCCTTGCGCATCGATCTGGATTTCCGCCGCTTCGCCCTGCTCGGATTGATGATGGGCGGCTTCTTTGCCGTCTATACGCTGGGCCTCCAGTTCAGCAATCCGATCACCGCCGCCACCGTGGCGGTCGCCGGACCGCTGGTGTCGGCCGTGACCGTGCGGCTGGTGACGGGGCTCAGGTTCGATCCCGGCTTCCCTGTGGCGCTGGTGCTGACGCTGCTGGGCGGCGCGATCCTCGTGTCGTCGACGCTGGTCGGCAGCAGGTCGGTGACCTTCGGCGGCGGCGAGATCGTCGTGCTGCTGTCGAACTCGATCTGGACGCTCTACAGCATCAAGGCGCAGGCCTGGTTCGATCGCGCGAGCCAGCTCCATCGCGCCTACGTGGCCTCGCTGTCGGCCTTCGGCTGGACCACGCTCCTGAGCGTGGTGCTGATCGCGCTCGGCTGGTCGCGCTCGCCGCTGGCCGTGACCGACGGCTGGGTATGGACCCAGCTCCTGGCCATCGCCTTGTTGGCGAGCGGCCTGGGCGGCTATTTCTGGAACATCGGCGCCAGCCGGCTCGGCGTGGCGGTGGCGTCGCTTTGGGTCAATCTGGTGCCGTTTTTCGCCGTATTGTGGTCCATGGCCTATGGTTTCGTGCCCAATGCCTACCAGATCGTGGGCGGCCTCGTGGCACTGAGCGGCGTGGTCTACATGCAATGGCGCAAGCTGCGGACGGTGCCCCGATGAGCGTTGCCGGACTGAAGACAAGGAACTGCCGCTGGATCAACGTGCGCGGCGCCGTCGACGAGCGCGGCCGCATCAACTTCCTCGAGGCCGGCAAGGATTTGCCGTTCCAGCCGCAACGCCTGTTCTGGCTGCACCATATCGCGTCCGGTCAATGGCGCGGTCGGCATGGCCATCGCGAATCGCAGCTGGTGTTCGTCGCCATGCACGGCGGCTGCCGCGTCCATCTCGACGATGGCAAGGTCAAGGAGAGCGTGACCATCGACGATCCGGCGCGCTCGCTCTATGTCGGCACCTGGGTGTGGCACGAACTCACGGATTTCTCGGCTGGGGCTGCGATCCTGGTGATCGCCTCGACGCTCTATGAGGACGCCGAGTATCTGCGAGACTACGATGCGTTCCAGCGCGAGGCGGCGAGCAGGCCATGATCCCCTTCCTCGATATGAAAGCGGTCTATGCCGAGCTGAAGCCCGAGCTCGATGCGGCCTTCGCGCGCGTCATGGAATCGGGCTGGTTCGTGCTCGGCAAGGAGGTCGAGGCCTTCGAGGCCGAGTACGCCGCCTTCTGCGGCACCCGGCACTGCGTCGGCCTGGGCAACGGGCTGGAGGCGCTCGAGCTTGTGCTGCGCGGCTGGGACCTCGGCGCCGGCGACGAGGTGATCGTGCCGTCGAACACCTACATCGCGACCTGGCTTGCGATCACGGCCGTCGGCGCCAGGGTCGTGCCGGTCGAGCCGACGCCGAACGGACCCAACATCGATCCCGAGCGTATCGCCGCCGCGATCACGTCGCGCACGAAGGCGATCATGCCGGTCCATCTCTACGGCGAGCCGGCCGACATGGACGCCATCATGGCGCTGGCGCGCAAGCATGGGCTCAAGGTGGTCGAGGACGCGGCGCAGGCGCAGGGCGCCAAGGTGCGCGGCCGGCGCACCGGCGCGCTGGGCGACGCCGGCGCCCACAGCTTCTTCCCGACCAAGAATTTCGGCGCCTTCGGCGATGCCGGCGCCGTCACGACGGACGACGCCACGCTGGCCGACCGCCTGCGCGTGCTGCGCAACTACGGCAGCAAGGTCAAGTACGTGAACCTCGAGCGCGGCTTCAACTCGCGCCTCGACGAAATGCAGGCCGCCCTCTTGCGGGTGAAGCTGCCCAGGCTCGACGCCTGGAACGAGCGCCGGCGGCGGCTCGCCGCGCGCTACGACGACAAGCTTGCCGGCATCCCTGGCCTTGGCCTGCCGCGTGTGCCGCAATGGGCCGAGCCGGTGTGGCATCTCTATGTCGTGCGCACGGAAAAGCGAGCCGATCTGATCGCCAACCTGGACAAGGCCGGCATCGGCTCGCTGATCCATTATCCGATACCACCGCACCTGCAGGCGGCGTATGCCGATCTCGGTCTCGGCAAGGGAGCCTTTCCGCTCGCCGAGAACCTGGCCGAGACCGTGCTCAGCCTGCCGATGGGGGCGCATATGCCGGAGAGCGCCGTCGACGAGGTCGCGGCGGTCGTCCGGGCGACGCTACGCTGAGCTACCAGCCCGTCCGCTCGGGCCCACCATGGTGGATGCCCTTGTAGTTGCGGTAGTAGTCCCAGCGCGACGAGTAGACGTTGGATTTCTGGAAGTTCGGCGGGTCGTAGCTATGGTAGGCCGGTGCCGGCGTGGTTGCGATGACGGCTGTGCCACCCGGTGTGCTGTAGTAGCTCGTGCTCGCCGGCGCGTAGGCGTACTGCTGGCGCGGATGGTAGGTGCGCTCCTGCACCGAGCAAGCAGCCACGGAGGCGGCCAGCGTGGCAAGGGCGAGGATGGAAGTGACGGGTTTCATGGCGATCTCCTGTATGTTCGAGGACAACTGATTGACCCGTCCGCGGTTCCCGGGCCGTCGGGCAGGTTGGGCTAAAATGGGAGGGAACCTTGAAAATCGGCGCGGTCATGTTCTTCACCACGGATTCCATGCAACCCGCGCCGTTGGCGCGCGCCATGGAGGAACGCGGTTTCGAATCGCTGTGGGTTCCCGAGCACACCCACATCCCGTCGTCGCGCAGGTCGAGCTATCCGGCGTCGGGCGGCCTTGTGCGCGCCTACTACGAGCTGATCGATCCGTTCCTGGCGCTCAACACGGCCGCAACCGTCACGACGACGCTCAAGGTCGGCACCGGCATCGCGCTCATCACCCAGCGCGATCCCATCGTCACGGCCAAGATGGTCTCCTCCGTCGACCAGCTCTCGGGCGGCCGCTTTTTGTTCGGTGTCGGTAACGGCTGGAACCGGGACGAAATCGAGAACCACGGCACGGCCTTCGAGAGCCGCCACAAGCTCGCGCGCGAGCGCATGGAGGCGATGAAGACGATCTGGGCCGAGGAGGAGCCCGAGTATCACGGCGAGTTCGTGAACTTCGACAAGATGAAGCAGTGGCCCAAGCCGTTCCAGAAGCCGCATCCGCCGATCATCGTCGGCGGCGCCTTCCCCTATGCGGCACGGCGCGCCATCCGCTACGGCGACGGCTGGATCCCGCGCGCCGACCGGCTGGAGAAAGGCGGCGTCGGCGTGGTCATCGACAAGTTCCGCGTCATGGCCAAGGAAGCCGGCCGCGATCCGGCCAGCCTGCCGATCACCATCTTCCGCGTGCCCGACGTGCTCGACCAGCTCAAGTTCTGCCAGGAGATCGGCGTCGATCGCGTCACCTTCACCCTGCCGGCCGAGAAGGAAGACAAGCTGATGCCGATCATCGATCGCTGGACCGAGCTCAAACGGCAGCTGGGTGGCTAGCCCCGATCGGAAAACGTTGCCCACCGATGGGTCAAATTTTTTCCGCCGCAAGAGCACGCTCCAAGTGCCTGATGTAGCGAGAAAATGCGCACGGCGATCGTGGGCAACGTTTTTCGCGGTGCCTCGATCGATGGGCACGCATTCCCGGTGATTCGGCGGACCCTTCACCGTGTGCGGAAAGCCGACTGCAGCGCATTGTTCAGGCCGAGCTGCGGCGTTCGCGACGTTCGCAAAAACGCACGTGTTCATCATGTCCTCCAAATGAGTTGTCGATTGTCAGATCAAACGTTCAACTCGCAACGGCGGGCCACGCGCCGCGCGTGATGAGGAGCCGCAGCATCTCGTTGTCTTGGGAATGCTCATGTGTCGTCCTTTTCGCCTGGAAATGGTCGACAGGAGACATGCCACAAATTTGCGCTAGGATTTCAACTGGAATCTTGCGCAAGCATTGCCATCAGAAGAACAGCGCCAGGGAGATAGCCGAGCATGGCCGTGAAGTTCGGGATTTCCCTCAGCTTCCAGATCCACCCCGGCCTGGGCGAGGCCTGGGACACCTCCTATCGCGAAAGCCTCGAGCTCGCGAGCGAGGCCAATCGCCTCGGCTTCGAGTCGATCTGGGCGAGCGAGCATCACGGCGAGGCCGACGGCTACTGCCCCTCGCCCGTCGTCGCCTGTGCAGCCCTTGCCGTCGCCGCTCCCAACTGCCGCATCGGCCAGGGCGTGGCGCTGGCGCCGTTGCACGGCCATCCGCTGCGACTGGCGGAGGATCTGTCGGTGGTCGACAACATTTCCAGCGGCCGCATCGAGATCGGGCTGGGGCAGGGCTATCGCCCGGCCGAGTTCGAGAGCTTCGGCTGGAATTTCAAGACACGCACTCGGGCCTTCGAGGAATCGCTCGACATCCTGGGACTGGCGTGGCGCGGCGAGCGCTTCGACTACGACGGCCGCATCTACCAGGTGAAGGGCGGCCTGCTGCGGCCGCCGCCGATCAAGCCCGGGCCGCTGCCGCTCTGGGTCGGCGCCGCCGCGCCGGCGGCGCGCGCCCGCGCCGTGCGTTATCGCGCCGGGCTGATCGTGGCGCCGCTGATCGAGCTGCAGCACCTGTCGCGGCAGATCACATCGTTCGACGACGAGGCCGAGCGCCAGAACGCCGGCCCCCTGCCGCATGCGCTGATGCGCGAGGTCCTGGTCGGAGACTCCGCGGCCGACGCGATCAAGCGGCACCAGCCCTACATCGACCATGTCTATCGCGTGCAGTACGCACCCGAGCGCACCGGGCAGACCTACGTCGATCCAGGGACCGGCGAGCGCAAGCCGCTCACCGGCGACAATCCGCTCTATCTTTCGGAAGCCTTCATGCAGGACCGCTGGTTCCTCGGCACGCCGGCCGAGATCGCGGCCAAGATGATCGACTGGCTGCCACGCTTCTCGCTGAAACACTTCATCTTCCAGGGCCGCCAGCCCGGCATGACCCTGCGTCATGCCGTCGACAGCCTGGAGACGCTGGCGAAGGATGTGTTGCCTGCAGTGCGAGCAAGGCTGTCAGCCTAGTGGTCAAAGGAAGCCAACACCCCTACCGGTAGCAATTAAGATAGTTACGCAAGTTTCGATATTGGTTTTCAGTGTTCGCGTCGCCGGCAACTTCAGATCGGATCAACAATAAATGGAGCGACAAGAGCAAGCCGACGCTATCACAACTGAGGTGGTTAAGTCAATAACGATAGTTTCTTGCCGGACCGCAGGCCTCCAGGCCCGCACCATGATTCATGAGCGGGCCTGGAGGCCCGCGGTCCGGCAAGACGACTAGCTGATCGGATCGAGCACCACGACCGGGATCTCGCGGTTCGGCGCCTTCTTCTGGTAGTCGATGGTCGATGTAGGGCGGCCAGAACTCGGCGGCCTGCTTCCAGAGCTTCGCCCGCTCCTCGCCGCTCGCGGTGCGGGCGCGGGCCTTGAGCTTGTCGGTGGCGACCTGGATCTCGACCTCGGGGTTGGCCAGGATGTTCTTGTACCAGCCGGGATGCTCGGGTGCGCCGCCCTTTGAGGCGACGATGAAGTAGCTGTTGTCCGACTTGCCGTAGAACAGCGGGAACAGGAACTTCTCGCCCGACTTGCGGCCCGTGGTCGTGAGCAGCAGCGACGGCACCGTGCGCGACGGCTGGTCGGGCGGCGTGATGGTGTACATGTGCCCCTGCTTGCCGCCGCTCGACAGGTAGATGTTGGTGTGGTCGACCATCCACTTCGGCATGTTGGGCGCGAGCTTGGCTTCGGTCATGTATCGTCTCCTGGACTCAGGTGTAGTTGAGCTTCAGGCCAGGGGTCGGCCATTGCATGACCCCGAGCTGGCCCTTGTCGGAGAGGGTTATATAGGCAGTCCGCCGGTCGGTTCCACCGAAGCAGATGTTGGTCGGATAGACGTCGGGCATCTTCTCCTCGCGCACGACCGCGCCGGCCGGCGAGAACTCGGTGATCTTGCCGGTGGTGAGCGTGGCCACGCAGATGTTGCCGTTCTCCAGCACCGCCAGGCTGTCGAAGCGGGCCGGGCCGGTGACGCCGCCCAGCACCCGGCCGCTGTGATGGGCGAACGGTGCGGGCTTCTTCAGCACGCCCGGCCCCTCGACATCGAACGCCCACAGCCAGGCGCCCTCGGTGTCGGCGACATAGAGCGTCTTGCCGTCGGGCGACAGGCCGCAGCCGTTGGGGCTGACCATCGGATAGGCGATGCAGGTGATCTTCGAGCCGTCGGGCAGGGCGTAGTAGACACCGCCATGGTCGCGATGACGGGAGAAGCGCTTGCCGAGGTCGGTGAAGTAGAAACCACCCTGCGTGTCGAACACCAGGTCGTTGGGCGCCGACAGCTTGTGGCCGTCGCACTCGGTGTAGAGCGTCTTCGCCGCGCCCGTTTTGGCATCGAGCCGCTGGACCGAGCCGCCCTTGTAGCCGGTGTGGGCGCCCTGGCTCATCGACGTGCCCTCGACATAGCGGGCGCCGCCGTTGTTGCAGAGATAGAGCGCGCCGTCGGGGCCGATCGCGAGACCGTTGGGCCCGCCGCCGCACTCCGAGAACACCGCGCTCTTGCCGTCGGGCGTCACGCGCGAGCAGCGGCCGTTGCGGATCTCGGTCAGGATCACCGCCCCGTCGGGCATGACGACGGGGCCTTCGGGAAAGCCGAAGCCGCTCGCCAGGATTTTTATGTCAGTCATGTCAGCACTCCTACGACAACCTCCTCCTCTCCCTGGCTAGCCCCCTTCGCTCCTGCGGAGCTTCGGGGGACTTGAACCGAGCATTGCAGCTAAAGCCACCGAAGCTGCATCGCAGCGTAAGTGGCTAGGGGGGAGAGGTTGGGAGAGGGGGCTACGCACGTCGACTCCCCCTCTCCTAGCCTCTCCCCCTAGCGGGGGAAGAGGAACATGAGGGTGAGGTTCCCTTTGAATGTCATGCCGCCGCTTTCTCGGCCTTGGCCGGTTTCCACGATTTCACGACCGGTAGCACTTCCTTGGCGAAAAGCTTCAGGCCGCGCTCGGACACCTCGTGGGGCGTGCCGCCGAAGCGGAAGGCGACGTTCATCTCGAAGTCGCCGACCACCTTCCGCCGCTCCTCGAGCCCGCGCAGGATCTTGTCGGGCGTGCCCCAGGACGCCGCCTGCATGAATCCCTTCACGGCGCCTTCCAGGCCGGCCTTGCGGGCGATCTCGGCCTTCTGCTGGTAGGCGTCGTAGCCCTTCACCGTCTTGAAGTGCTCGCCCAGGAACTCGTAGTGATGGAAGTTGCTCTCGACGAACTTGCCCTGGTACTTGCGCGCCTCCTCCTCGGTCTCGGCGAGGTTTGAGCCGCAGACGCAGAACTCGGTCAGCATGAGCATGGGCGGCTCGGTGCCGTGGTACTTGCGGTGCAGGGCGCGGCCATGCTCGATCTGCGGCACGCGCATCTCCCACGGCCGGTCGGTGAACATCACGATATGGGCGCCGAGCCGGGCCGCCGAATCGATCGAGTCCTCGCTCGAGGCTACGGCATAGATGCGGCCGTCGAAGGAGTGCTGCGGCCGCGGCCGGATTTCTATGCGCGGCTGCTTGTAATACTTGCCGTCGCCTTCCATGAAGCCGGTCCTGAGCGCGTTGATGATCATGGGCGCGGCCTCGTCGAAGCGGCCGCGCGATTCGTCCATGCTCAGACGGAAGGCCGCGAACTCGCGCCGCGCCAGGCCGCGGCCGAGGCCAAGCCGCAGCCGGCCCTTGCTCAGCATGTCGAGCACGGCGGCGTTCTCGGTGACGCGCAGCGGATCGTGCCACGGCAGGATCACCGCCGCCGTGCCGACGTCGATGTTGGGGCAGAGCGCGGTGAGATGCGTCATCAGCGCGAGGTTGTCGGGGACGAACGAGTAGTCGTTGAAGTGATGCTCGGCCGACCACAGGCAATCGAAGCCGAGATCGGCGGCAAGGCGCGCCAGCCTGATCTCCTCGTCCCACACGCGATCGTCGGAGCAGTTGTCCCAGCCGTAGCTGGCGAACACCATCATCATGCCGACATCCATGATGCGTTCCTCCACTGGTTGGCTTGAGGAAATGCTTTCACGAGCCGCCATGTGCCGCAAGCCCGAGCCCCTCGCGCAGCCGCAGGGCGATGGCGCGACGACCTCGTCATCCCGAGCGAAGCCATCCGAAGGGTGGCGTAGTCGAGGGACCTTTCTTGTCGCTGGCGCAGCAAAAAGAGGTCCCTCCACTTCGCCTCGCTACGCTCGGCTCCGGTCGGGATGACGGCAGTGAATAGTCAATCACGCCGCTTCGCGGCGGCAGAGGCAGGAGGCGCGGATCGGAACCTCGGCGCGGGCCTGGGCGAGATCGAGACGCGCCTTGATCAGCGGCGCCTCGACCGTGTCGCCGCGCCGGCGCAGGCATTCGTGGAGCCCGTGCAGGCTCCAGACGTTCTCGGGATGCTGGCAGGCGCGGCGCAGCTTGCCGTCGTAGCCGAGGTCGGAGCGGTAGACCGATTCGGCCTCCTCGAGATGGCCCTGCTCCAGCAGCAGCGCGCCCAGCGCATGGCGCGCCGGCTGCATCCAGCCCCACGGCTCGTCGTAGGGCAACGCATCGTCGAACTGGACGGCACGGCGCAGATGGGCGAAGCCGAGGTCGAAGTTGCCGCGGCGATATTCCAGCTCGCCGCTCAGCATCTCCTCGGCGATGGCCAGAAGGTCGACGACGGTGTTGTTGTGGACGCGCCGGCTCTCGGGCACGCGCGCGCGGGCGGCCCGGAACGCCGTTCGCGCCTTCTCGGCCTCGGCGATCTCGCCCAGCACCGAGTGGGCGACGCCCTTGGCGTAAAACATCATCGCCGTGGTCGAGCAGTAGAGCTCGGGATCCCTGGGCAGGTCCTGGGCGACGATCTCGCGCCACTTGCCGAAGCGGATCAGCACGTGCTGCTTCATCGGCAGGAACGCCTCGATGAAGTCGGCCATCGGCGGCGAGGGAATGCGCAGCAGTTCCTCGGGCGTGGTGTCGATCAGCTCCTGCGCGGCCTGCAGGGCGGGCGTGTACTGGCCGAGGAACATCGCGCCGTAGACCACGAAGTGATAGTCGTGGTTGCGGTACATCGAATAGATGTTCATCGGTCCCTCGCGCTCGAGGAACTTGCGGTCGGCGACGACGGCCTTCTGGTTGTAGACGACGACGTCGTGATAGTGGCCGCACAGCACGTCGATATGCGTCGGCATGTGCACCAGATGGCCCGAATCGGGCACCAGCTCGCGCAGGCGGTCGCCGGCGCGCAGCGCGCGCTGCGGGAACGGCGACATCTCCATCAGATGGACGTAGAGATGCAGCAGGCCGGGATGGTCCCAGGACGCCGCGATCATCTCGAAGGCCTGCTCCAGCACGGCCATGGCTTCCTCGGTGCCGGCGCCGTCGGCCGGCTTGCCGGTCTCGAGGTTCCACATCTGCCAGGGCGTCTCGTTCATGATCGCCTCGACGAAGACGCAGCGCACGTCGAGGTCGTCGCGATGCTTCTCGAACAGGCCGCGCATGGTGCGGGTGAAGGCCTTGTTCCAGCCCGACATGTCCTCGATGGGGTCGCGCTGGGGATAGCGCGCCGGCAGGGCGCGGATCAGGGCCTGCTCGATCGGCGTCGCCTTGGGCGCACAGGCCAGCGCGTTCTTGGTGGCATCGAACGATACCGAAAGGGCGTTGGTCTGGCCGCTGGGATCGAGCAGCTCCCACGGCAGGTTGTAGTTGGGGCCCGAGGCGTAGGCCACGCCCCAGTGCGCCATGGCGCAGTCGGGGTCATGCTCCAGCGCCTTCCTGAAGCACTTGATCGCTTCCTCGTGGTTGAAGGCGTAGACCCAGATCAGGCCGCGGTCGAACCAGAGCTGCGCCTCGGGCGAGGTGGTGGTGATGGTGCGGCTGTAGGTGCCGAGTTCGTAGTAGGTCATGACTGCCCCCCTCACAACATCCTTCCTCCCCACGCTCCGCGTCTATCGGATTCACACATCTCAAAAAGCGATTCTGTATCAATGACTTGCCT
>WHTW01000174.1 GCA_009377525.1 Rhodospirillales bacterium | reverse complement strand
GCGGGCGGAGGGGTCATGAGCATCAGTACCGTCGCCCATGACCCCTCCGCCCGCTTCGCGGGCACCTCCCCTTCGCGGGATCCGCGAAGGGGAGGGAGCTACACCGGCAGTTCGTGGCCGCGGCCGATGTTGCGGATGACCTCGCTCAGGTGCGGCTTCTCCTGGAGGAGCGCGCGGCGATAGGCGAAAAGGCCGCGCAGCAGGGCGCCGTCGCGCTTGAGCAGCGTGTCGGCGAATTCGACCATGCGCGTATTGGGCCACCCGTGCTTGCGCAGGCCCAAAAGCTTCAGGAAGGCGGCCTCCTCCTGGCCGGGCGCATGCTGGCACATCAGGATGGCGGCGGCCGCGGTCGAGCGTGAGATGCCGGCATGACAATGGATCAGCACGTGGCTGTCGGGCCGGGCATGCACGCGCTCGCCGAACTCCAAGACCTTCACGATATGCGCCGGCGTGCAGGCCTCGAAGCCGGGATATTCGGCCACGACGTCGTCGAAGCGGATCAGCTCGTGGTCGATCTCGAGGAACTCGTCGAGGGCGGGCGGGCGCGGCTCGTGGATGTCGATGATCGACAGGACGTGGCTGATGCCGACCGAGCAATGCTGCGACAGTTCGGGGATGCCGCAGATCGTGACTCTATGAGTGGGGAGGGGCATGTCCGGTAATTCTATAGCAGGCTTCTGGCCATTTGCAGGCCGACGATGAACAGACCGATCAGGAAGATCCGGCGGAACGTCTCGGGCGAGACCGCATGGCGGGCCTTCTGGCCCAGCCACACGCCGGCGAAGGTCGGCGCGATGGCCGCGATTCCGCCCAAGAGGTTGGTCGGCGTGAAGGCGCCCTGGATCGCCAGCGCGACGGTGAGCGCGCCGATGATGAAGATGAACATGATGCCCAGCGCCTGCACGAGGTCGTGCCGGTCGATATCGAGCGACTGCATGTAGGGCAGGAACGGCACCGCGGCGACGCCGGTGATGCCGGCCACCGCACCGCTCGCCGCGCCGATCAACGGGTTGGCCCAGCGCTCAGTGGCGCGCGACACCGCCGGCCGCCACGCCGTCAGAGCCAGTCCGGCATAGATCACCAGGATGACACCGACCCAGGCCGCGGCCTTCGGCGAGCCGAGCTGGCCGAAGGCCACGGCGACGAAGATCAGCGCCGCCACCGAAGCCGCCGCCATGGTGCGAAACCGCGCGAGCAGCCGCACGAAGCCGCGGCCGTAGATCGCCTGCCAGATGTTGGTCGCCATGCTCGGCACGACCATCATGGCGATCGCGCTCTCGAGCGGCACGGCGAAGCTCATCAGCGCGAGTGCGATCGGCGGCAGCCCCATGCCGATCGCGCCCTTGGCGATGCCGGCAACGATGAAGGCCGCCGCCGTCACCAGCACCTGCGTGAGCGTCATTGCCCGAGCACGCCTCTCGCCAGCCGGTTGAAGGCCTCCCAAAACAGGGCACGCAGCTCGTCGGTCTCCATCATCACTTCGTGCTTGGCGCCGGCGATGGTGAAGTGCTCGCCGTGCTTGAGTCGGGCCGCAACGGCATCGTGGGTCCTGGAATCGATCAGCGGATCCTCGCCGGCGCTGATCAGCACCAATGGCAAGTCGATGCGCTCGAGGTAGCCCGGCGCCACCGCCGCCGTCATGGAGCGGACGGCCTGGCGGCCCCAGCCCAGGGTCGGGCCGCCCAGGGCAAGCCGGGGGTCGGCCTCGAACCATTGGTCGGTGAAGCGGTAGCGGCGCTCGTCGTGGGTGACGAAATTGGCGTTGAACTCGCGGGCGAACATCACGAACGGTCCGGTCCCGAACAGGTACCGCTCCTCGATCGCCGGCACCTCGGGCATCAGCATGAGGACGGACCGCAGCATCGCCTCGCGCTTCAGCGCCGTCATGGGCGAGCACAGCACGCCGGCCGAGATCGCACCCGATCCGTTCTCGGCGAGCACGCGCATCATGATGTGCGCGCCCATGGAATGGCAGAGCGCCACGATCGGCCGCGGCGCGGCCGGCGCCACGACCTTGTCCAGGAATAGCTGCAGGTCGGCCATGTAGGTTGAAAAATTGTCAATGTGGCCCTTGCCGCGATCGGCCAGGGCGCGGTCGGACAGCCCCTGGCCGCGCCAGTCCAGCGCGTACACGCAATAGCCGCGGCCCAGCAGCTCGCCGACGACTTCGGTGGCGTATTTTTCGATGAACTCGCCCCGGCCCGTCAGCAGGACGACGCTGCCCTTGACCTTTCCGGGGACAGTTCCCGGGACGTTCCAGCAGGCATAGCGCAGCCGGGCGCCGACGGCCTGAAGAAAACCGTAACGCTCGGCCGGCACGTAGGTTCCGCCCAAGTCAGCCGGAACGGCGGCTGGTGCGGCTGTCGGGTCGCTGTCAATCACAGGCGGCGTTTTGGCGAAGCCGGCGCGGAGAAGCCAGCGGAGATTTGGGCATTTTGGCCATCATCGCTCGCGGACTCTTTACCGATTCACCGGGCCTTTGCTATAGAACGTGCGGTCGCCGCATCGTCTGCGAAGGGTCGCAGGCCGAGGAAATCGGGCGCAAGGAAGCCTCCAAGAGGTCAGCCACTGCGTGGTTATCGGCTCGTCGGTTGAGTCGATCCGGCACGGTCCTTGCGCCGATGCAAAATCGTCCGCAGGAGACATGTGGCCGCGATCCCGACGAGAGCGTGTGCCACTGGTGGCGCGCCGGAGCGATCGTCTCTTCATGATCCGTCTGGGATTGGTTCTTCTGATAGCAGCAGCGGCCACCATCGTGGGATGGCGCCTGCTCGACGGCCAGATCGCGGCGGCTGATGTCGAGGGTCCCCTGCACGGCGTCACCTACGCGCCGTGGGCCAAGGACCAGGATCCGCTCGAGTCCAAGTCGAGCGGCGTCTTCAGTTTCCTGCGCACCGCGATCAGCGACGCCCCGCCGGAGCCGGTCAAGCCGCGCAAGGAGCAGATCGAGCGCGACTTCGCCATGCTCGGCGGCAAGGTCAACTACGTCCGCACCTATCGCGCGACCGACGGCGGCGACGTCATGCCGGAGATCGCCAAGCGCAACGGCCTGAAGCTGGTGCCCGGCGCGTGGATCTACAGCGCCAGCGAGGCCAAGCAGCAGTTCGGCCGCGAGGCGAGCGAGGTCAATGCCGAGGAGACGCGCGCGTTGATCCGCATGGCCAACCAGAATCCCAACATCGAGCGCGTGCTGGTCGGCAACGAGAACATCCTGCGCTGGGACGGCCAGAAGAACCTGCGCGATCCCAACGCCACCAGCCCGGCCCAGCTCATCCGCGAGATCAGGAACGTCAAGCGCAACGTCAAGGTGCCGGTCAGCACCGCCGAGCCGTGGCACGTCTGGCTGGAGTATCCCGAGCTCGCGCGCGAGGTCGACTATCTCGCCGTCCACATCCTGCCCTACTGGGACGAGAAGTCGGGCGAGACGCCGCTGGAATATCTCAAGAACCGCATCACCAGGCTCAAGGAGGCCGAGTACCTCCGCAACAAGAACATCATCGTCACCGAGGTCGGCTGGCCGTCGAACGGCGCGTCGCGTCGCAGCCCCGGCAGCGGCGTGGTGAAGTACGCCACGCCCGCCGAGCAGGCCAAGAACGTGCGCGACATGGTGGCCTGGCTGAAGTCGCAGAACATCGACCACTTCGTCGTCGAGGCCGTCGACCAGCCGTGGAAGTCGTACGACCTCGAAGGCAAGGCCGGCGGATACTGGGGCCTGTGGAACGGCGACCGGCAGGCCAAGTTCGCCTGGACCGGCCCGGTCGAGCGCTTCCCGCAATGGTGGGCGGCCGCGGCGTGGTCGCTCCTGCTGTCACTGCCGGTGATGCTGGTCTTCCTGTGGCGCTGGCCCGCGCTCGGCATGGCGGGGCAGGTGGGCTTCTGCGGCCTGGCCGCGCTGTCGGCCAGCGCGCTGGTCTACGGCGGCGTGGTCGCGGCCGGCAGCTACATGGTGGCCTCCGAGATGGCGGGCTGGGCCGTGCTCGCGGCCTTCCTGGTGCTGAGCCTCGCCATGGCGCTGGTGCAGGCGCTGGAAATGGCCGAGACGATCTGGCGGGGACGCTGGACGCGCGAGGCTCTGCCCGCGGCCGACATGATCGCCCGCCAGCCCGCCAACCGCGTCTGGCCGAAAGTCTCGCTGCATCTTGCGATCTGCAACGAGCCGCCGGCAATGGTGATCCAGACCCTCGATTCGCTGGCCAGGCTCGACTATCCCGACTTCGAGGTCATCGTCATCGACAACAACACCAAGGATCCCGCGGTGTGGCGTCCGGTGCAGGACTACTGCGCCCAGCTCGGCGAGCGCTTCCGCTTCTTCCACTTCGATGTGATGAAGGGCTTCAAGGCGGGCGCGCTGAACTACGTGCTGACCCAGACCTCGCCCGATGCCGAGATCATCGGGGTCATCGACAGCGACTACGTCGTGCGGCCGGACTGGCTGAAGGCGCTGGTGCCGCACTTCGACGACAGGAAGATCTCCTACGTCCAGGCGCCGCAGGACCATCGCGACTGGAAGGGCGACCGCTTCAAGGAGATGCTGAACTGGGAATATGCCGGCTTCTTCGACATCGGCATGTGCCTGCGCAACGAGTACGACGCCATCATCCAGCACGGCACCATGACCCTGGTGCGCCGCGACCTGATGGAGGAGCTGGGCGGCTGGGCGACCTGGTGCATCACCGAGGACACCGAGCTCGGCCTGCGCCTGATGGAGAAGGGCTACGGCGCCATGTACAGCCGCGAGCGCTTCGGCCATGGCCTGACGCCCGATCATTTCGCCGGCTACAAGAAGCAGCGCTTCCGCTGGGCCTACGGCGCCATGCAGATCATGAAGGCGCATGCCGGCAAGATGCTGGGCAACTCGACCAAGCTCACCTTCTGGCAGAAATATCACTTCGTCGCCGGCTGGATGCCGTGGTTCGCCGATGCACTGAACCTGATCTTCACCTGGGCGGGGCTCGCCTGGCTGCTCGCTGTCGTCCTGCCGCCCTTGTTCGGCATCAAGCCGGTCGGCCTGCCGCCGGCCGAGTTCATCCTGCCGACCATCGGCATCTTCGTCTTCAAGCTGCTCTATTCCTTCGGCCTCTATTTCGACCGCGTGCGCTGCACCTTCCGCCAGAGCGTCGGCGCGTCGCTGGCGGGGCTGGCGCTCACCTATACGGTTGGCCGCGCCGTGATCTACGGCCTGCTGACCAGTCGGCTGCCCTTCATGCGCACGCCCAAGATGGACGAGCGCGCGACGCTCGGCATGGCGCTGGGCATGGCGCGCGGCGAGGCCGTGCTGACGATCCTCCTATGGCTGGGCGCGATCGTGCTGTGGGTGGGCGCGGGCGCCGTCAACCTCGAGGCGCGTCTGTGGGCCGTCTTCATGGTCGTGCAGTCGCTGCCCTATGCCGCCGCCGTCTATGTCTCGGTGGTCAACGCACTGGAGCAGATGCGCCACGCCCAGGCGGTGTTCGAAGCGGCGCCGGCGACCCACGTCGCCGGCCCTGCAATGCAGCCCGCACAGTAGAAACGGGCGATTTTCCCTGTCGACACGCGACGTTCCTCTGTTAAAGCACTTTCCGTCCGGCTGGAATCAGCCGGACGGAAGGTGCCCAGCAAACGTGATGTTCGACCAACGCATTTCCGACCGCATGGAACCGCTTGCGGTTCCATGCGGTCGGAAGCTGCGCTAGCGTTTACCCATGCCTACGGTTGAACCCGCCAGCACGGCTCTCTTCCTGAAACGCTGGCTGCGTCGGCCCTTCGCCACCGGAGCCGTGGTGCCGAGCGGCCGCCTGCTGGCCGATGCGATGGCCCGCACCACGCGGTCGGTGATCGAAGGCCGGCAGGGCCATGTCGTCGAGCTGGGCGCCGGCACCGGCGAGGTCACGAAGGCGCTGCTGGCGGCGGGGATCGCGCCCGAGCGGCTGGTCCTGGTCGAGCGCGATCCGGAGTTCGCCACTTTCCTGCGCCGCCATTTCACCGGCCCGCGCATCGTCGAGGGCGACGCCGCGCGCCTGGCGCGCCTGCTCGCTGATCACGGCATCGCGCCGATTGCGGCCGTCGTGTCGAGCCTGCCGTTGCTGTCGTTGCCGGCCGAGGTCGTGAACGGCATCGTCGGCGGCGTCTTCGACGTCTTGCCGCGGGGAGCCGCCCTGGTGCAGTTCACCTACGGGCCCAAGCCGCCCATCCCGCGCGCGTTGCGCGAGCGCCTGCGTCTCGACGGCGCACACGGCAAGCGCATCTGGCGCAACGTGCCGCCCGCCGTGGTCTGGACCTTCACGAGGCCGGCGGCGTGACGTCTTTTTCTTTCGACGATGGACTGCGCCGCACCATCACCGGTCACCTCGGCCGCTTCGAACTGCGCCGGCGCGCCGACACCGGCGGGCTGAAGCGCGCCGCCGTCGCCGTCGTCGTGGTGGAAGGTGATGCGCCGGGGGAGGCCGCATTCCTGCTTACCAAGCGCACGCCGCGCCTGCGCGCGCACGGCGGACAGTGGGCGCTGCCCGGCGGCCGCGTCGATGCCGGCGAGACCATCGAGCAGACCGCGCTGCGCGAGCTGCACGAGGAGCTGGGCGTGCTCGCTTCGACCGACGATATTCTAGGCACACTCGACGACTATCCGACGCGCTCGGGCTATCTCATCGCGCCGGTGGTCGTGTGGTCGCCCGGCGTCACGGTGACGCCCAACCCCGCCGAGGTCGCGGCGGCCTACCGAATCGCCTGCCGCGAACTGTTCCGCGACGGCTCGCCCGAGATCGTGGCCATCGAGGAATCGGACCGGCCGATCATCCGCCTGCCGCTGCCGGTCGCCAACGTCAACGCGCCGACCGCCGCCGTGCTCTACCAGTTCCGCGAGGTCGCGCTCGCCGGCCGCGACACCCGCGTCGACCATTTCGAGCAGCCGGTGTTTGCCTGGCGCTGACGCGCTAGCGTGCGGCTCCGCTCGGGATGACGGTGTTGGCGACCATCACCGGCCGGCATTTCAAGAACACCGTCGTCTCCTGCTCCATCACCTGCTCGCCGCGCTGGTTGATCGTGACCTGGCGGATGCGGGCGATGCCGCGGTCGGTCTTGGAGGTCGACAGGCGCAGCTCGGTGATGTCGGTCACCACGCGCAGCGTGTCGCCCGGCCGCACCGGCCGTGGGAACTGCACCTCGCCGATGCCGGGCGAGCCCAGGCTGCAGGTGCGGAATACGCCCTGGTCGAGCCACAGCCGCAAGGTCACCGCCATGGTGTGCAGGCCCGACGCGATGAGCCCGCCGAAGGTCCACTTCCTGGCGAACTCGGCGTCGATGTGGAAAGGCTGCGGGTCCCACTGCCGCGCGAAGTCGACGATGGCCGCTTCGGACACAGTCAGCCCAGCGCTGATGAACCGGTCGCCGACCTTGAAATCCTCGTAATAGCGATCGCTCACAGGACCAGCTCCATGCAGGCGGTGTCGGGGACAGGGCGCGGGTGGCAGGGGCGGGATGTCCACGAAGCCCATCGACCTGCAGAGCCTCACCGCGCCCGCCATTTTGCCGGCGATTGTGTCGAGTCTGAGACGGTGGCGGTCGTGCTCGATGTGCGGCGCCTGTGCTAGTTTGGCGCCCGAAAGCAGCGGAGGAGCCTTTATGCGGAGTAACCCCACGCGCCGGCAGGCGATGCGCTTGGCAGGCGTTGCAGGGGCGGCACTGGCGGCACCCGCCTTGGCGCAGGCGCCGTGGCCCACCAAGCCGGTGCGGTTCATCGTGCCGTTCCCGCCCGGCCAGGCTGCTGACATCTTCGCCCGCCTGATAGCCGAGAAACTGACCGACGCGTGGAAGCAGCAGGTCGTGGTCGAGAACAAGGCGGGCGGCAGCGGCATTCCCGCCACCGAGTACGGCAAGAACGCCGCGCCCGACGGCTACACGCTGATGATCGTCTCGAGCGGCACTTTCGGCGTCAATCCCAGCCTCTACCCAGACTTGCCGTACCGGCCATTGGTCGACTTCCTGCCGATCACCAACATCTTCCTGGTGCCGCTGGTGATCGTGGCCAATCCCAGCTTCCCGGCCAGCACGCTCGCCGAGCTGATCGATCTCGCCCGCAAGGAGCCGGGCCAGCTCTCCTACGCCTCGGCCGGGCCGGGCACGTCGCAGCATCTTTCCATGGAACTCTTCAAGATGCGCGCCAAGCTCGACATCGTGCACGTCCCCTACAAGGGCAGCGGGCCGGCGATGGCCGACCTGCTGGGCGGCCACGTCAAGCTGATGATGGACAGCACCGCGGCGGCATTGGGTCCGATCACCGACAAGCGCATCAAGGCGCTGGCGCTCACCACGGCACGCCGCGCGGCGGCGCCGCTCGACTTCATCCCGCCGATCGCCGACACCATGCCGGGCTTCGACGCCGCCGGCTGGTCGGGCCTCGCGGCGCCCGCGCGCACACCGCTCGAGATCGTCGCCAAGGTGAACCGCGACGTGAATGCGCTGCTGCAGGATCCCGCCGTGGTGCGCGAGATCGAGCGCCGCGCCGGCATGCCCGCACCCGGCTCGCCCATCCAGTTCGCCGAGTTCATCAAGAAGGAGATCGACACCTGGGGCGAGGTCGTGCGCGCGACCGGCACGAAGCCGGGGACGTGATGGAGTGCGGACCTCCAGGTCCGCGCTCCGAAGTCAGGCCCCGACCGTCCGCAGGGCGTAGATCAGGCCGACCACCAGCAGGCCGATGAACACCGTCTGCGTGACCAGCAGCATCACCGGCGCGATGCCGATGCGGGCCAGCGCCAGCAGCGAGGTCTTGATGTCGAGGGCGGCGATGGCGGCGATGATCGCCATCGCCGCCGCCGCGCCGCACACGCCGGTGGCGCAGCCGGTCAGCAGGCCGAAATCGCGGCTGAGACCGAAAAGGCGAGAGGCCCAGGCGCCGGACACGATGGTGCAGGAAACCGCGGCGAGCGCGATCAGCACCGGCAGCGCGCCGCCATCGACGAGCTGCCCGAAGGTCAGCCGCGCACCGTAGAGCGCCACGCCGACACGCTGCAGCGTACGGCCGGCGAACTCGATGCCGGGCTTCAGCACGGCGCGGTCCGACAGCGGCTGCAGCGCCATGCCGATCACCAGGGTGAGGATCAGCGGCGGTATCCACACTGCGCCAAACCGCAGGAAATTCTGCTTTTGTCGGCAAGGAAGGCGATGGCGGCGATGATGGCGCGCAGCGCCACGCCGGGCGCCACCCGATGCAGGTTGTCGGGCGCCCACAGACGGACGATCTCGACGGCGACGGCGCCGCTACGCATCAAGGATGGCGACGAGCTGGCCTTCGTCGATCGTCTCGCCTTCGCTGACCCGGATCTCCTTGATGATGCCGGCGCGCGGCGACAGCACAGGAATCTCCATTTTCATCGATTCCAAGATCATGATCTCGCCGTCGGCCTCGACCCGATCGCCGGGCCTGGTCTGGATCTTCCACACATTGCCCGCGATTTCCGACTTCACGTTGACGACGGCCATGCCCCGCTGAACTCCACTCCCGTGCTCAGCCGTTCTTTTCGGCCACGGCAAGGGCGAAGGCAAGCGCCGACCGACCCTGCCGCGCGCCCAGCCGGTATGCAGCCTCGTTCACCTCCGACAGGAAGCCGTCGAGCAGGGTCGACCGGCCGTCACCGATGCGGGCCGACATGGCCGAGACCGTGGCGGCGGGAATGGCGGACCTATCGAGGATGGCCAAGCCGGCAACGCCGGCGTGCTCCATACCGAAGCCCGCGTCGTTGAACAGCGCCAGCCGCGGTCCGAACGCCAATGCCGTTTCGCCCGCCGGCACGCCGCCATGGCTGCCGCTCGACACGACCTTGCCGCGGTCGCGCATCGTCGCGAGCGAGATCGAATCCACGCACAGGATGCGCCCGGCCATGGTGCGGGCTTCGGTCAGCGGCGCCGGCTTGGGATGCGGCCAGGGGGCGGCCTTCAGGAGCTCGGCGGCCTCCGCCACGCTCTGGCCGGGCTTGACGCCGCACGCTTCGGCCAGCGGATTGGCGCGGCCGATGATGCCGCGCTTCAGCATATCGGCACCGTCGCCGATGCGCGCGCTGCCGCTCAGCGCCGCCGCCATCGCCATGCCCTGCGCCTCGGCCCAGGCGAGCCCGCTGACGCCGGCTTCGTCACGGCCGACGCCGGCATCGTTGTGGATCGCTGCCCGTGCGCCGGCCTTGGCCGAAAGATAGGCGGCGTACACCGCGCCATGCGAGCCACCCACCACCACCGCGCCGTCCGCGGCTGGCGGCAGCTTGGTGACGCTGGGAACGGCGATGAGGGAAACGGTCATGGCGACAGCCTTCCGACGAACAGTCTATATCTTCGGGCATGATCGAAGGTGCCCCGGAAGGACCTTGCCCATGCGGACGGCCGTCCGCGCTCTGCGTTTGCCCGCCAGCACCTGTCGTCGACAACAGGGTGGCGGTGCTTATCCTTCAACACCCGCAAGAGCAGGACCGCGTACTGGGCACGGCTCGATTGCTGACGCGCTCACTAGCTGACGCTCGTGTCTCAGTGGGGCTGTCATGGCGCAACCTCGGCCATGCATTTGCGAATGGGAATGAACAACGTCTGGTCGATGCACGTCAATGGGGAGTGCTCTATTTGGGCGCTACCAGACTTGGGGACAAAACGCGGCAGCTATGCAAGGACCCGCTGATTGCCATCGACCGCAAGGGCGAACCGCTCGCCGATCAAGCCTCGGCGCTCGCCGGCCTGCAGGGGATCGTGGCGCTCGACGGCAACTGGGCGCAGGCCAAGGCACTGTGGTGGCGTAACGCTTGGTTGACGCGCCTGCGCCGCCTGGTCGTCGTGCCCGACGGGCCGTCGCTCTATGGCAATCTTCGCCGCGAGGCGCGGTCTGACGCCGTGTCGACCCTGGAGGCGGTGGCGCTGGCGCTGTCCGTGCTGCAGCGCGACATGACGGTGCGCGAGCGCCTGCTGGTACCGTTCCGCGAGCTGGTCAAGCGGGCAAAAGCTGCAGGAATCCGCGATGCCAGGCGGGATCGTCGGTCGCGCCGATAGCCCCTATACTCCGCGCCATGCTCGACCAGCCGGCAGCCCAGCTTCCCGTCGCCCAGCGTACCAATCCGGAACGGTCCTTCGCCGAGGAAGTGCGCGCATTGCGCCTGGGCGACGGCGAGATCTTCCGAGGCGAGGGCATTCTCGCCGTCACCAAGGCGATCCTGCAATCGGGCGTGGCCTATGTCGGCGGCTACCAGGGTGCGCCCGTCTCGCACCTGGTCGACGTGCTGGTCGAATCGCAGGACCTGCTCGACGAGCTCGGCGTGCATCTGGAGACCTGCACCAACGAATCCTCGGCCGCGGCCCTGCTGGGCGCCTCGATCAATTATCCACTACGCGGCTGCGTCACTTGGAAGTCGATCGTCGGCACCAATGTGGCGGCTGATGCGCTCTCCAATCTCGCATCGCCTGGTGTAGTTGGCGGCGCCCTGATCGTGGTGGGCGAGGATTACGGCGAGGGTGCGTCGATCATCCAGGAGCGGGCGCATGCCTATGCGCTGAAGTCCTCGCTGTGGCTGATGGACCCGCGGCCCAACCTGCCCTCGATCGTACGCTGCACCGAGAAGGCGTTCGAGCTGTCGGAGGCGACCAATACGCCGGTGATGATGGAATTGCGCATCCGTGCCTGCCATGTCACCGGTGAGTTCGTCGCCAAGGACAACAAGCCGCCGCCGGTGTCGCGCAACCAGCGGCTCGCCAATCCAGCCCTGCACAACTACGACCGCATCTCCCATCCGCCCTCGACCTACGCGCACGAGAAGATCAAGGTCGAGGTCCGCCAGCCCGCCGCCCAGCGCTTCATCGTCGAGCACGGGCTGAACGAATTCTTGGCCGGCGAACGCTCCGACCTCGGCATTATCGTGCAGGGCGGCATCACCAATGTGCTGCTGCGCGGTCTCGACCGGCTGGAGATCGGGGGCAAGGTCCCGACCCTGGTGCTGAACGTCACGCATCCGCTGGTGCCCGAGCAGATTGCCGACTTCTGCAAGGGCAGGCGCGCCGTGCTGGTGGTCGAGGAGGGTGGACCCGACTACATCGAGCAGGCGATCCACGCCATTCTGCGCAAACGCGACATCGACACGAAGATCTACGGCAAGGACGTCCTGCCGATGGCGGGCGAGTACACCGCGGAGGTGGTGACCGACGGCCTGCTGAAGTTCTTCGCCCAGTCGGCCAACGACATCGATCTTTCCAAGCCGCGCGAGCGCTTCGAGGCGGCGCGCGCCGGCCGCGTCGAAGCCCAGCGCCTGCTGGGCGGACCGTTGCCGCTGAGACCGCCCGGCTTCTGCGTCGGCTGCCCCGAGCGGCCGGTCTTCTCGGCCATCAAGCTGCTCGAACGCGAGGTCGGCAAGGTCCATATCTCGAGCGACATCGGCTGCCATTCCTTCGCGACCTTGGCGCCGTTCAACCTCGGCAACTCGATCCTGGGCTTCGGCATGTCGCTTGCCGCCGCCGGTGCGGTCGCGCCGGTCATGCAGAAACGCACAATTTCGGTGATGGGCGACGGCGGCTTCTGGCACAACGGCCTTTTGAGCGGCGTCGCCTCGGCGATGTTCAACCGCGGCGATCGCGTGCTGGTCATCATGCAGAACGGCTACACGTCGGCGACCGGCGCGCAGTTCATCCCCAACACCTCGGGCAACCGCCGCGACGGCGAGACGACCTCGGACATCGCCGCGACGCTCAAGGCGATGGGCGTGAAATGGCTGCGCACCATCCGCACCTACAATGTCGCCACCATGCTGAAGACCTTGCGCGAGGCCATGAGCAGCGACGACAAGGGGCTGAAGGTCATCGTCGCCGACGGCGAATGCCAGCTCGCCCGCCAGCGTCGCATCCGCCCGCAAATCGCCGCCCAGCTCAAGCGCGGCGAGCGGGTGGTGCGCACGCGCTTCGGCGTCGACGACGAGGTCTGCACCGGCGACCACTCCTGCATCCGCCTGTCGGGCTGCCCGTCGCTGGTGGTCAAGCCCAGCCCCGATCCGTTGCGCTCCGATCCGGTGGCGCATGTCAACAACGGCTGCGTCGGCTGCGGCCTGTGCGGCGAGGTGGCGGACGCCGCGGTGCTCTGCCCGTCCTTCTACAAGGCCGACATCGTGCAGAACGCGACCTGGTGGGACCGCCTGAAGTGGCGCTTCCGGTCGGCGGTGATCGGAGCGATGGCGTGATTTCCGTCATCGCTGGAGGCGCCCCGACACCGCCTCACCCTGAGGAGCGCGCGAAGCGCGCGTCTCGAAGGGTGGGAACCAGTCGTGCTGTTGCCCACCCTTCGAGACGCGGCCTGCGGCCGCTCCTCAGGGTGAGGCTGTCTGGTTGCTCAGTCAGCTATGAGGCGCGACTGGAGTCGCGCGCCTCCGAGTCGCGCGCCTCCAGCCCATGAAACCCATCACCATCCTGGTCGGCGCCCTGGGCGGCGATGGCGGCGGCGTGCTGTGCGACTGGATCGTCACGGCCGCGCACAGCCAGGGGCTGGCCGTGCAGGCGACGCAGATCCCCGGCGTGGCGCAGCGCACCGGCGCCACGACCTACTATCTCGAAGTCATGCCGACCCGGGCCGTCCAGCCCTCCGTTCTGGCGCTCAACCCGGCCATCGGCGAGGTCGACGTGGCGCTGGCGACCGAGCTCCTCGAAGCCGGCCGCATGATCTTCAACGGCTTCGTGACGCCTGACCGCACGACCCTGATCGCCTCGACGCATCGTGTGCTGGCGATCGGCGAGCGCATGGCGATGGGCGACGGCAGTTTCGACGTCGGCCGTCTGCTGCGTGCCGTGAAGGAGCGCAGCAGGGAGCAGATCCTGTTCGACATGGACCAGGCGGCCGAGGAATCGGGCGGCGTGATCAACGCCGTGCTGCTGGGCGCGCTGGCGGGTTCCGGCAGGCTGCCGATCCCCGATGCCGCCTTCGAGACCGCGATCCGCCACGGCGGCAAGGCCGTCGACACCAACCTCGCGGCCTTCGCCTTCGGCGGCGGTCATGCCCGCGGCGAGCTCGCCCAGGCCGTGCGCGAGCATCGCAAGCGCCAGGCCGCCGCGCAGGGCCTGGAAGATCTGCTGGCGCGTGCCCGGCGCTCCTATCCCGCGACCGCCCTCGACGTGGTCGAGGAGGGCATGCGCCGCCTGACGTCCTATCAGCATCGCTGGTACGCCGAATGGTACCTGAACCGGCTGGACACGGTGCACGCGCTGGGCTCGGCCGAGCTCCTGCGCGAGACGGCGCGGCACCTGGCGGTGCGCATGTCGTTCGAGGACATCATTCGCGTCGCTCAGGCCAAGACCTCGGCCGAGCGGATGGCCCGCGTGCGTGCCGAGGTGCGCGCCAAGGACGGCGAGCCGGTCGAGATCACCGAGCACTTCAAGCCCGGCATCGAGGAGATCGCCGCGGTCCTGCCGCCGGCCTGGGCCAGGCGGCTGCTGGCCTGGGGCGAGCGCACCGGGCGGCTGGGCAAGACCTACTTCTCCATGCATCTGCGCTCAACCACCATCCTGGGCTTCGCCCGGCTGCGCCTGGTCGCCGCGCTCCGTTCCTACAGGCCGCGCACCTCGCGCTTTGTCGAGGAGCAGGCCGAGATCGACCGCTGGCTGGAGCAGATCCGCACCGCAGGGCGCACCAACGTCGACCTAGCCCGCGAGATCGCCGAGTGCGCCCGCCTGATCAAGGGTTACGGCGACACGCATAGGCGCGGGCTGGCCAACTACCGCCGCATCACCGCCGAGGTGATCGAGCCTGCCTTGGCGCGCCGCATGACGCCGCGCGCGGCGGCCGACGCCGTCGCCAGCGCCCGCGTGGCGGCCCTGGCCGATCCGGACGGCGATGCGCTGTCCAGGACGCTGGCGGCCATCGCCGCTGCTTCTCCGGCGCTGCGACATGCCGCTGAGTAGCCGTCACAAGGTGACCGTCGAGTGGGGCGACTGCGACCCCGCCGGCATCGTCTACTACCCGTCCTACTTCCGCTGGTGCGATCAGGCGAGCCACCGGCTGTTCCTTGCGGCCGGCGTCACGCACAACGACACGCGCGGCGGGCAGTGGACGGAGGGCACGCCGCTGGTCGCCGCCGAATGCTCGTTCAAGCGCGCCTCGCAACCCGGCGAGAGGCTCTTGGTCGAAAGCCACGTCTCGCGCTTCGGCCGCAGCTCCTTCACCATCAGCCATGTCTTCCGCGACGCTTCGGGCGCAGTCGCTGCCGAAGGCAGCGAGACGCGCATCTGGGCGAAGAAGGCAGGCGATGCACGTTCGCTGAAGGCGGTGCCGATCCCCGCCGATGTAAGGAAGCGGCTCGGCGGCTAGTAGCTCTGCACAGTGGTTTTGACGGCTGGGTGCCGCCTGCGCCCGGCGCGCGCCGCCGCCTCTCGGCCTTGCCGGAGGGGTGCATGCACCGCCGTCGCCTCGCTCGTGAATTTCTGCATTTTCGGCCAATTTCCGGCAGGCCGGCCGATGCCC
>WHTW01000173.1 GCA_009377525.1 Rhodospirillales bacterium | reverse complement strand
CTCTCTCCCTCGCAACTGAGATCTGTGAATACGACAGACGCGAAGCGTGGGGAGGAAAAACTAGCCGAACTTGCCGTAGCTCTGTTCCGGCGTGCCGCGGAACAGCGACATGTGGGTGTGGGTGGCAATGAAGGGATCGCCGATCTTCAAGCGGCCCAGCGTGACGGTGGTGCGGCCCGGCCGGTCGAAGCGGTCGCCGTTGGGATGGAAGCCGTCGGACTGCCAGACGGCCAGGCCCACCGCGGTCAGCCGGTCGGCCGAGACGATGGCCTCGATCTTGTCGAGGTCGTAGCGGAAGTTGCGGATGGTGCCCCAGACGTTGCGCCACTGCTTCTCCTCGGCGAGGTCGCGGCCGGTCATGAAGTCGGTGAAGGTGCCGAAGGCGATCATGTCCTCGGCGAAGATCGGTCGTGCGCCTTCGTAGTCGACGTCGCGGCAGTGCTTGGACAGCGTTTCGAACCAGGTTCGAATGGCCGCCATGTCGTCAGGATGCACGGGGCTGAGCAGTTTCATCGCCGGTTCCTATAGTCCAAAACGTTGCCAGTGTAGGCGCTCTTCGATCGCCGCCAACGTCGCCGGGCCGATACCGTCGACGCCCATTCCGCCAACCGATGTGCCGAGCCCGAAGCGCGACAGCAGGCGGCGCCGCGGCCCGATCACCGGCAGATGCACCTTGGCGCCGTAGCGCGCCTGCAAGGTGGCGCGCAACTCGCCGAGCCCGTCGACCAAACCCAGCTCCAGCCCGCGTTTGCCGGTCCAGAACTCGCCGCTGAACAGAGTTGCCTCGTCGCCTGAAAGCTTGCCGGCGCGCCGTTCGCGCACCCAGTCCTTGAAGCCGTCGTGGATCTCGGCCTGCAGGCGGTGCAGGCGCTCGACGTCCTCCGGCTTCTCCGGCCGGAAGGGATCGAGCATCGCCTTGCGCTCACCCGACGTATGCACGCGCCGCTCGACGCCGATGCGGGCGATCATGTCCTGGAAGCCGAAGCCCGCGCTGATGACGCCGATCGAGCCCACGATCGAATGCGGATCGACGATGACCTCGTCGGCGGCGCAGGCCAGCCAGTAGCCGCCCGAAGCCGCGACATCCTCGACGAAGGCGATCACCTTCACGTCCTTCTCCGCCGCCAGCAGGCGGATGCGCTGGCCGATCAGAGCCGACTGCACCGGCGAGCCGCCGGGCGAATTGATGGAAAGCGCGACGGCCTTGGCGCCACGCATGTCGAAGGCGCGCTTGAGCAGCGGCGCCACGCTCTCGATCGAAAGACCGCGACTGCCCAAAAGACCGCCCGAGGCGATGACCCCCGACAGGCGGACGACCGGAACGACGGGCCCGCGACGGAAGCGGTCCTTTAGCCAAGTGAGCATGAGCGGCAATGTCTCCGCGCCGACCTCAGAAGGCAAGCGGGCCGGCGTGGCGCAGGATGGCCTCGGCCTCGTCGGTGTAGCCGCCGCCCGGCCGATGCAGCGTGAGGGGCGGCGCGTCGCGCCGCGTCGGCCGGTCGGCGCGGCGGGCACGCAGCAGGATACGGGCTGCGGGCGGCAGGCGCTTTACCGTGACGTCGCCCCAGCCCAAGTGGCCGAGATGGCTAAGAATCTCGGCCAGCCGGTCGCTGCGATGGATGATGAGCAGGGTGCCTGCAGGTTCTGCGGCAGCTGTCGCCACCGTCAGCCAGCGCGCCAGGTCGGCGCTGGATTCGACGGTCGCCAGCGCCTTGGAGGGATCGGGCGAGGGATCGGCGACCGCGGCGGCGAGATAAGGCGGGTTGGTCACGACATGGTCGAAGCGGCCGAGATCGGCCGGCAGCGGCTTGGCCAGGTCATGAACGACCGTTCGCACACGGTGGCCCATGCCGTTGAGGTTGGCATTTCGTTCGGCCAGCTCGGCCAGGGCAGCCTGCAGCTCGATGCCGACGACGCTGCAGCCCGCCAGCCGCGCCGCCAGGCAGAGGCCGACGGCGCCGACACCGGCGCCGAGATCGAGGATGCGCTGCCCGGGAGCGGCATCGACGGCGGCCGCCAGCAGCACGGCGTCGATGGCGACGCGATAGCCGCGGGTGGGTTGTAACAGTTGTACGCGGCCCCCCAGCAGGGCATCTTCGGTCAGGGTCCCTTCCATGACCGTGATCATGTCACGACATCGTGTCGCAACAACCAACCTTGGTTGGGGGACTATTCTTACGACATGGCAACAGTCGTCACCCTCGAGGGCAAGCGCAAGACACCCAGCCTGGAGCCGCTGCTGTCGCTCTGCGCCGACGACATGGCGCAGGTCGATCGCGAGATCCTGGCACGCATGCGCTCTCCGGTGGCGTTGATTCCCGAGCTCGCCAATCACCTGGTTGGCGCCGGCGGCAAGCGCCTGCGGCCGTTGTTGACTGTCGCGGCGGCGCGGCTGTGCGGCTATGCCGCCAGCGACGACCGCCACATCAAGCTCGCGACCTGCGTGGAGTTCATCCACTCCGCCACGCTGCTGCACGACGACGTGGTCGATGTCAGCGCGCTCAGGCGCGGCAAACCCTCGGCCAATGCGGTGTGGGGCGACAAGGCCTCGGTGCTGGTCGGCGACTTCCTGTTCACGCGCTCGTTCGAGCTGATGGTCGATGTCGGCTCACTCCCCATCCTCGCCGTCCTGTCGCGCGCCTCCTCGACCATCGCTGAGGGCGAGGTGCTGCAGCTCGTGAGCCAGCGCGATACCTCGACGCCCGAAGCGACCTATCTCGAGGTCATCAAGGCCAAGACTGCCAAGCTGTTCGCCGCGGCGGCCGAGGTTGGCGCGATGGTGGCCGGTCGCGACGGGCCCGAGCGCGTGGCGCTCGAAAGCTTCGGCATGAATCTCGGCATCGCCTTCCAGCTCGTCGACGACGCGCTCGACTATGCCGGCCGCGAGGCCGAGCTCGGCAAGTCGGTGGGCGACGATTTCCGCGAGGGCAAGATCACCCTGCCGGTGATCCTGGCCTTCCTGCGCGGCCGCACCGTCGAGCGCGAGTTCTGGAAGCGCACGATCGAGAAGCTCGACCAGCGCGAGGGCGACCTCGAGCAGGCCAAGATGCTGCTCGACCGCCACGGGGCCATCGCCGACACGCTGGAGCGCGCCCGCCACTACGGCGCCATGGCGCGCGACGCACTGGGCCTGTTCCCCGACAAGCCGCTGAAGGCCGCCCTGCTCGAGGCCGTCGACTTCGCCATCGCCCGGGCGCACTGAGCGGGCCCTCTGAGTCCTTGGGGGCAAAACCTGCTAAGAACGCAGGATGGCCGCCAAGCACCTCCTCGCCATCGACCAGGGCACCACCAGCACCCGCGCCATCGTGTTCGACGCCGCCGGCCAGCCGGTGGCGTCGGCGCAGAAGGAACTGCCGCAGATCTTTCCGAAGCCCGGCTGGGTCGAGCACGACGCCGAGCAGATCTGGTCGGCCACGGTCGAGGTCTGCCGCGGCGCATTGGCCAAGGCCAAGCTCGACGCCAAGGCGCTGGCCGGCATCGGCATCACCAACCAGCGCGAGACCACGGTGGTGTGGGACCGCAGCACCGGCAAGCCGATCCACAACGCCATCGTCTGGCAGGACCGCCGCACCGCCGACCGTTGCGAAGCGCTGAAACACGCCGGTCATGAGGGCGAGGTCACAGCCAAGACCGGCCTGATCCTTGATCCCTATTTTTCGGGCACCAAGATCGCCTGGATCCTCGACCATGTCGCCGGCAGCCGCGCCGCGGCGGAGAAGGGGGCGCTGGCGGCCGGCACCATCGAATGCTTCCTGCTGTGGCGCCTGAGCGGCGGCAAGGTGCATGCGAGTGACGCGACAAACGCCAGCCGCAGCCTGCTGCTCGACATCCACAAAGGCACCTGGGACGAAGGCCTGCTGAAGCTGCTCGGCGTGCCCGCACCGCTCTTGCCCAAGGTCGTCGATTGCTCGGGCGAGCTCGGCGTCGCCACGGCCGATATTCTCGGTGCGCCGGTGCCGGTGCTGGGCATGGCGGGCGACCAGCAGGCGGCGACCGTTGGCCAGGCCTGCGTCAAGCCCGGCATGGTCAAGGCGACCTACGGCACGGGCTGCTTTGCGCTCCTGAACACCGGCAGCATGGCGGTGCGCTCGCACAACCGGCTGCTCACCACCATCGCCTATCAGTTGGATGGTCGACGGACATATGCGCTGGAGGGCAGCATCTTCATCGCCGGCGCCGCCGTGCAATGGCTGCGCGACGGTCTGCACCTGATCGCCAAGTCGGCCGACGTCGAGCAGGTGGCGGCCCACGCCAAGCCCGATCACGGCGTCTACATGGTGCCGGCCTTCGTCGGCCTGGGCGCGCCCTATTGGGATGCCGGCGCGCGCGGCGCGCTGCTCGGGCTGACGCGCGACACCGGCCCGGCCGAGATCGCCGCGGCCACGCTCGATTCGGTGTGCTTCCAGACGCGCGATCTGGTCGACGCCATGCGCGGCGACGGCGCGCAGATCGACGAACTCAGGGTCGACGGCGGCATGGTGGTGAACGATTCCCTGATGCAGCGACTGGCGGACACGGCTGCCGTGCCCGTCGAACGGCCCAAAGTGACCGAGACCACGGCCTTGGGGGCAGCCTTCCTCGCGGGCCTGCATGCCGGCCTATGGCCTTCGCTCGATGCCCTGTCCAAGACCTGGGCGCTCGACCGTGCTTTCCAGCCGGCCGAGGACGCCGCCTCGCGTGACCGCCGCTATGCCGGCTGGAAGGACGCCGTTCGCCGGGTGCGCAGTTCCCAACGCCCATGCCGACAATCGCCATAGTCGACGGCATCTTGATCTTGCTGTACTTCAACGATCACGTGCCAGCTCATTTTCATGCGCAAGGCGCTGATTTTCATGCGCGAATTCGCATTGATGACGGCGAAATTATCGAAGTGGATGGTCGAATTTCCGCCCGCCACCGTCGGCGCCTGCGCCAATGGACACTGGCCCATAGAGACGGGTTGATGGAAAATTGGCATGCGGTGAGAGCGGGCAAGTCCCCCAGGAGACTGGACTAATGGCTCGACATTCAATTAGGCGAGCGACGCCTCGATCGGACTTCACTGTCGCGATCGAGTGGTCAGATGGCTCAAAGAGCGTCGTCGATTTTCGCCCTGATATCGCCAAGGGCGAGGCGCTGTCGTATCTGCGGGAGCCTGCTGTTTTTCTGCATCGACTGTTCGTCCAGTCAGAAGGCCAAAGCCTCGCCTGGGAAACGCCGGGCGGTTTGATCGACTTTCATGTCGACGAGCTTTGGCAGCGCGCCCATTCCAAGTCATTCGCGGCCGAATAGCGAACGCTTGCCGGACAAGACCTCGACCATTAGGTTGCGCGCGCCATGACCCGTGCCAATCCCGTCTACTGCGGCATCGACACGACCGACCTCATCTGGGCAAGCAAGCTCATCCAGTCGATTGCCGGGGGGCCGAAACCCGCCGTCGGCGGCATCAAGCTGGGGCTCGAATTCTTCCTGGCGCACGGTGCGCCGGGTGTGCGCTATGCATTCCCGGCGCCGGTGCGGGCGACTGGCGTGGGCTTCTTCCTCGATCTCAAGCTGCACGACATTCCCAATACGGCGGCCGGCGGCATCCGTGCCGTGGCCGAGCTCGCGCCGACCTTCATCACCATTCATTCGAGCGGCGGCCGCGACATGCTGAAAGCCGCTGTCGAGGAAGCCGGCACGCAGGCCGCCAAGCACGGCGTGCCGCGGCCCAAGCTCCTGGGTGTCACGGTCCTCACCTCGCTCGATCGCTCGGACCTCGAGGCGACGGGCGTCAATGCTGATCCATCCGACCAGGTGCTGCGGCTTGCGGCGTTGTCGCGCGACAGCGGGCTCGATGGCGTGATCTGCTCGCCGCTCGAGATTGCCGCCCTGCGCAAGCAATGCGGCCCGGACTTCGTGCTCATGGTACCGGGCATCCGGCCGGCCGGCAGTGCCGCCAATGACCAGAAGCGCGTGATGACCCCGCGTCAGGCGGTCGATCTCGGCGCCACCAACCTCGTCGTCAGCCGGCCGATCTATCAGGCCGCCGATCCGCGGGCCGCCGCCGAAGCGATCGCCCGCGAGGCCGGCGTCAACGACCTATGAGCGTCGAGGCCAAGATCTGTGGCTTGTCGACGCCGGAGACGGTCGACGCCGCGGTCGCGGCCGGCGCGCGCTTCGTGGGCTTCGCCACCTATCCGCGCTCGCCGCGCCATGTCGCCTCCAACGACGTACTGAAGGCGCTGGGCGCGCGCGTGCCGAAGGGCGTGATCCGCACTGGCCTGTTCGTCGATCCCAACGACGCCCTTCTCGATGAGCGCCTGGCCACTGGCGCTATCGACTTGCTGCAGCTTCATGGTTCGGAAACGCCCGAGCGCGTCGCCGCCATCAAGGCGCGTACAGGCAAGCCGGTGATGAAGGTGATCAAGGTCGGCAAAGCAGGCGACGTCGAGCACGGCATCGCGGCCTATGCCGCGGTCGCCGACCGGCTGATGTTCGATGTCGCCGACGGCGCCTTGCCGGGCGGCAATGCGACGGCCTTCGACTGGACGTTCCTGTCCGGCCGCACCGTGCCGCTGCCGTGGTTGCTGGCCGGCGGGCTCAGGCCCGACAATGTCGCCGAGGCGGTGCGCGTGACCGGCGCGCGCGCCGTCGACGTTTCCTCTGGCGTCGAATCGAGCCGGGGTGTGAAATCGGTCGAGTTGATCCGCGCCTTCCTCGATCGCGTGAAGGCGCTCTGAAGGGGGGACCGCATGAAGACCGAACAGCGGCTGAAGGAACTCGGCATCGAGCTCGCCAAGCCGACCTCGCCGATGGCCAACTACGTGAACGCCGTGCGCACCGGCAACCTGCTCTATCTCGCCGGCAAGGGCCCCGGCCTGCCCGGCCATCCGCTGCCCGTCGGCAAGGTCGGCCGCGACTTCACCAAGGAGCAGGGCTACGAGTATGCCCGCCAGACCGGCTTGAGCCTGATCGCCGTCATGAAGGCCGAGCTGGGCGACCTCGATCGCGTCAAGCGCATCGTCAAGCTTTTAGGAATGGTCAACGCCACGCCGGAATTCGGCGAGCAGCCCGAGGTGATCAACGGCTGCTCCGACCTCTTCGTCTCGGTGTTCGGCGATCGCGGGCGGCACGCGCGCTCGGCGGTCGGCATGGGCTCGCTGCCGCGCGGCATTCCGGTCGAGATCGAAGTCATTGTCGAGATCGAGGATGTGCCAGCCCGACGCGCCGCCGCCAAGCCCGCCGCGCGCCGCAAGGCCGCTCCCAAGGCCAAGCGGAAATCGGCCAAGAGCAAGCGCAGGTAATGCGGCTTCCAGGCGGATGGAACCGCTTGCGGTTCCATCCGCCTGGAAACGCGTTGTTTTGGACGCCTCGTTCACAGGCACATTCCGCCCGGCTGATTCCAGCCGGACGGAATGTGCTTCTAGGCCTTTTGACCGACCCCTGTCGGGGCTGCTAAGTCCGCGCGTCCCGACAGGAATTGCGATGCCAACCTCACCCAACAGTTTCCGCACCGGCCCCGACGAGCGCGGGCATTTCGGCCTTTTCGGTGGCCGCTACGTCGCCGAAACGCTGATGCCGCTGATCCTCGACCTCGAGAAGGCCTACACCGAGGCCAAGGCCGATCCGCAGTTCCAGGGCGAGCTCAACTATCTCTTGGCGCAATACGCCGGTCGGCCGAGCCCGCTCTACTACGCGGAACGTCTCACGAAGCATCTCGGCGGCGCAAAAATCTACTTCAAGCGCGACGAGCTGAACCACACCGGCAGCCACAAGATCAACAACGTGCTGGGCCAGGTGCTCCTGGCCAAGCGGATGGGCAAGACGCGGGTGATCGCCGAGACCGGCGCGGGCCAGCATGGCGTCGCCACGGCGACGGCCTGCGCGCTGTTCGACATCCCCTGCGTCGTGTTCATGGGTTCGGTCGACGTCGACCGCCAGGCGCCCAACGTCGTGCGCATGAAGATGCTGGGTGCGGAGGTGCGGCCGGTGACGTCGGGCTCCTCGACCTTGAAGGACGCCATGAACGAGGCGCTGCGCGACTGGGTGGCGACCTGCGAGACGACCTTCTATTGCATCGGCACGGTGGCGGGCCCGCACCCCTATCCGGCGATGGTGCGCGACTTCCAGTGCGTGATCGGCAACGAGGTGCGCAAGCAGATCATGGAGATGGAAGGCCGGTTGCCCGACACGCTGGTCGCCTGCATCGGCGGCGGCTCGAACGCCATGGGCTTGTTCCATCCCTTCCTCGACGACAAGGACGTGCGCATCATCGGCGTCGAGGCCGGCGGCAAGGGCGTCGAGACCGGCGAGCATGCCGCGTCGCTGACCGGTGGCCGTCCCGGCGTGCTGCACGGCAATCGCACCTATCTGCTGCAGGACAAGGAAGGCCAGATCACCGAGGCGCATTCGATCTCGGCCGGTCTCGACTATCCCGGCATCGGGCCCGAGCATTCGTGGCTGAAGGAGCAGGGCCGCGTCGAATACGTCTCGGCAACCGACAGCGAAGCGCTGACGGCCTTCCAGCTCCTGTGCAAGCTCGAGGGCATCATCCCGGCACTCGAGCCCGCGCATGCGCTGGCCCACGTCACCAAGCTCGCGCCCGCTCTGCCCAAGGGCAATCTGCTGGTGATGAATCTCTGCGGCCGCGGCGACAAGGACGTGTTCGCCGTCGCCGAGCGGCTGGGCATGAAGGTATAATAGGTCTGGATCGGGAGGTAGCATGGCCTTCAGATGGCAAGACCACATCGTTCGAGATCCTGAAATTTGCGGCGGGTTGCCAACGATGAAAGGAACGCGCGTCCTCCTGCGGCAGGTCCTCGCCGACGTTGCCAATGGGACGATGGCCACGGATATCATTGCGGCTTACCCATCCCTCAGGCCCGATCACATTAGGGCGGCAATCGCCTTCGCTGCGAACAGCGCTAAGGATGACTTGCCGGTGCTCGACAAGCCGGCGGCGTAATGCGGCTCAAGCTCGACGAGAACATGCCGCGGCCTTTAGCAGAGTCGCTGCGACAGGTCGGTCATGACGTCCACACGGCATCCGATGAAGATCTCCTCGGCAAATCGGACCATGTCGTTTGGAGCGTCGTGGTGCACGAAAGGCGGCTACTGCCAACCCTAGACCGCGACTTCGGCCAGCTCGCCACTCAATCCAATGATCACGCAGGGGCTATCGTCCTGCGCCCGCGTGATGCGGACAAAATGGTGATCGAAGCGTTGGCTCTTCGGGCTCTTGCGTTGGCCACTGATATCGATATGACAAACAGAATAATGATTTTCGAAGACGAGCGAATTCGCATTCGACCTCCGCTCGCTCTCGTGCCACCACAGGATCAATCATGAGCCGGATCGCCAAGCGTTTTGAAAAGCTCAAAGCCGACAAGCGCGCCGGGCTCGTGATCTACATCTCGGCCGGCGATCCCAACGCCGAGATCGGCTACGAGATCCTGAAGGGGCTGCCGGCGGCCGGCGCCGACCTGATCGAACTCGGCATGCCATTCACCGATCCCATGGCCGACGGCCCGTCGATCCAGGTCGCGGGCCAGCGCGCGCTCAAGGCCGGGATGACGGTCGACGGCACCATCGACATGGTGCGCCGCTTCCGCAAGGAGACCGGCGACGACGACACGCCGATCCTGCTGATGGGCTACTACAACCTCGTCTATCAGCGCGGTGCCGAGCGCTTCTGCAAGGAAGCCGCGGCCGCGGGCGTCGACGGCGTCATCCTGGTCGATCTGCCGCCTGAGGAAGCCGATGAGCTGAAGCCGCACGCCGATTCGCATGGCCTCGACACGGTGCTGCTGACCGCACCCACCACCGACGACAAGCGGCTGCCGGCGGTGCTGAAATATTCCGCGGGCTTCGTCTATTTCGTCTCGGTGCTCGGCATCACCGGCACCAAGTCGGCGACCGAGGAAACGGTCGCCGCGCACGTCGCGCGCATCAAGCGCCACACCAGGCTGCCGGTCGGCGTGGGCTTCGGCATCCGGACGCCCGAGCAGGCCGCGGCCGTGGCACGCCACGCCGATGCGGCGGTCGTCGGCACCGCCATCGTCGATCGCGTGAAGGCGGGGCTCGATGCCGACGGCAAGCCCAGGCCCGGCCTCGCGGCCGGCGTGTTCGCCGACGTCAAGGCACTTGCAGGTGGCGTGCGCGGCGTCAGCAAGCCGTAACCTTTCCCGCTGTGACCATTCGCGGAACGGGCCCGACCGTCATTGTCGGGTCACGATCTCGCGCCCATATGCGCGTCGGTCAAAGCGGAGGAAAGCATGCAGGCGATCGACGTCGAACGAAAGAACAGGCTTCACGCCAACTTCATCGCTGCACTCGATCTTCTCGACGCCGAACATCGCGAACCCGATCGCTGGGAAGAGGAGTGCCTCTCCTACGCGTTGGGCGCGATGGCTTGCGGCATGTATCTCGTGGCCGAAGTCGAGCTTGCCGCCTTTTCGCGGCCGATCGACGAGCGCTCGCCCGACGTGCTGGCAGCGCTTGCGGCGAAGCCCGCGCGCTTTACCAAGGACATGTTGCGTCACGGCCTGGACTATGTGCGGCAACGCTACGACCACCCGCATGCCGTGGGTGACCTGCCGGCAGTGCTGGCGGCTGGTCAGCAAGACCTGCAGTCTCTTGCGATGCCGACACGATAGGAGTCGCTGTTGAAGGTCGGGGGCCATTCGCCTATCTTTGGGCAATGGCGCTGGTGACTCCGACATTCGATCAGATGGTCGAGGGCATTCGGCGGGGCGTAGCCTTGGCCGTGAAGGATGCGCACGCTCGCGGCCTGCCGGTCTTCGAAGCAGACGATACGGCTATATACGCCATATATCCCGATGGCCGACGCGTTGCGGTGCAGCATTTGCCGAGCGCATCCAAGCAACGGCAACCGAAGTCGACGTGATATCTCCGGACCTCGTGATCCTTGCGGGCGCTAATGGCGTCGGCAAGACGACATTCGCACGCGCCAACTTGACCGACTACATCGATCAGCAGGCTTTTCTCAATGCTGACGATATCGCGAGAGACGTCAATCCATCAGATGTCGGATCAGCCGCCTTTGAAGCCGGGCGCGAGATGCTCAGTCGGCGTCGCACACGCCTCGCGCAAAGGCTGCCGTTCTGTATCGAGACCACGTTGGCAACTCGAACACTCTTGCGGTTCATCGAGGAAGCGAGGGACGTCGGCTATCAAGCGAAGCTCGTCTTCTTGTTCACGCCGTTTGCTGACATCAACGAACTACGCGTCAAGCAGCGCGTAATGGCCGGCGGCCACAACATTGAGACCGATACCATCCGCCGAAGGCACGCGCTCGGTCTAAAGTATCTGACGAGCTATTGGACGATTTGTGACGAAGGCATCGTCTTCGACGCACGTACGCGGTCGCCCTTCGAAATACTTCGCAAAGATGAGCGAGGCACCCGCATCATCGACACTGCCGGTTGGTCTCTGCTCGCAGCTCGTATCGAAGCTTCGGGTGGCGTCCCTCCCAAAACCGACTAGTCGGGACACTTATTCCTCGTCGTCGAACAGCAGATCGGCGACGAACGGATTGGTCTTGCGTTCCCAGCCAAACGTCGACGTCTGGCCGTGGCCGGCCACGAAGGTGATGTCGTCGCCGAGCGGCCACAGCCGCTTGCGGATCGAGGTCAGGAGCTGCTCGTGATTGCCGCGCGGAAAATCCGTGCGGCCGATCGAGCCCCGGAACAGCACGTCGCCGACGAACGCCACCTTCGCGGGCTTGTGCACGAACACGACGTGGCCCGGCGTGTGGCCGGGGCAGTGCACGACGTCGAAGGTGAGGTTGCCGAGGCTCACCGTCTCGCCGTTGGTGAGCCAGCGGTCGGGCACGAACGGCTTGTAGGCCGGGAAGTCGTACTTGCGGCCGGAATCGGGCAGGCCCTCGATCAGGAAGAGGTCGTCCTTGTGTGGGCCCTCGATCTTCACGCCGTAGTGGTCGGCCATGGTGCCGGCAGCCGAGGCGTGGTCGACATGGCCGTGGGTCAGCAGCACCTTGGTGACCTTGATCCCCTGCTGGGCGATCGCCTCCTTCAGCATCTCGAAGTCGCCGCCCGGGTCGACGGCGGTGCCCTCCATGGTCTCGTCGCACCAGACGATGGAGCAGTTCTGCTGGAACGGTGTGACGGGGGCGATCATGACCTTGAGCATCGCACCCATCTAATGCCTCCCGCGGGCGTGCGGAAGGGCGTATGCTGCCACGGGGAGTCTTCCTGCGTCGACGGCAATGAAATTTCGCTTACTGCTTTGCATCCTCACCCTGATCGGCCTCTCGGTACCCGCGCGTGCCCAGATCGCCGCGGTGACCTCGCCGTCCGGCCCCGTCCAGGCCGGCCCCTATGTGGTGGTCGACGCGGCGACCGGCGAGACCCTGCTGGACCGCAATGCCGGCGCCTTCTGGCATCCCGCCTCGCTCACCAAGATGATGACGATCTACATTGTCTTCGAGGAGTTGAAGGCCGGCCGGCTCACGCTCGCCTCGCCCATGACCCTGTCGGAAGTGGCGCGCGCCAAGCCGCCCTCCAAGCTCGGTCTCGGTCCCGGCCAGAGCATCACCGTCGAGCAGGGCCTGCAGGCGCTGGTGGCGCGGTCGGCCAATGACGTGGCCACCGGCTTCGCCGAGCTGATCTCGGGATCGGAGGCCGCCTTCGGCGTGCGCATGACCGAAACGGCGGCGCGCGTCGGCATGAACGCCACGCTGTTTCGCAACGCCAACGGGTGGCCCGACCCGGCCCAGATCACCACGGCACGCGACATGGCGCTGCTGGCGATGGCCCTGCTGAAGCAGTTCCCCGAGTATTACGGCTACTTCCACACCCAGGAGTTCATGCTGGGCAAGACGCGGATCGGGCCGGGCATAAAGTTCCTCGATCTCTACGCGCCCTATGCCGATGGCCTGAAGACGGGCTTTACCTGCGCCTCGGGCTTCAACATCGTCGGCAGCGCCGTGCGCGACGGGCGTCGGCTGATCGCCGTCGCGCTCGGCTTCCGCCGCGCCGACCTGCGCGATGAGTTCATCATCCGTCTGCTCGACGAGGCCTACTTGCTCAAGACCGGCGGCAACCGGCCCAAGATCTGGCAGATCCGCAACGGCCAGGGTGGGCCGGCCACGGTGCTCGATCAGAGCGAGTGCGGCACCATCCGCTACGACATGCCGGGCGACGCCGCCTGGCTCGGCACCTATCCCGACTGGCGCTCGGCGCGCCATGCCTACGATGTCGGCCAGTCCGATATCGCGCGATTGGGCTTCACGCGGCTGGGCAAGGAATGGATCCTGCCGGTCACGTCCAACAAGGTGACCAAGCAGGCCGCCATCATCGCCGATCTCGAGCCCGCCACGGCGCAGGCGCTGTGCGCCAATTACCAGGCGCGAAAATTGTTCTGCCAAGTGAAGAAACCTCAGGAAATCGTGGCGCCTTTCGGCGTGTTCTGGCGCTGATGGCGGCCGCCTTGGCCGGCGCGGCGGTTCGTGCGATACCGCCGCCATGAACTGGCTGACGAACTTCGTCCGACCCAAGCTCAAGGCGTTGATCTCGCGCAAGGAGACGCCGGAGACTCTCTGGCTGAAGTGCCCCAAGTGCGAACAGATGCTGTTCATGCGCGACTGGGAGGCAAACCAGGAGGTCTGCGCCCATTGCGGCCATCACATGCGCATCCGGCCGCTGAAGCGCCTGCCGCACCTGTTCGACGAGGGCAAGCACGAGCTGCATCCGCTGCCGCGCGTGCCGGTCGATCCGCTGAAGTTCCGCGACACCAAGCGCTACGACGCCAAGCTCAAGGAGGCGCAGGCCAAGTCCGAGGGCCGGACCGACGCGCTGGTCGTGGCAAGCGGCGCCATCGGCGGGCGCACCGCGGTGATGGCCCTGCTCGATTTCGATTTCATGGGTGGCTCGATGGGCACGGCGGTGGGCGAGGGGCTGGTGATGGCGGCCGAGCTTGCGGTCGCCCGCAAGGCGCCATTGATCGTCTTCTCCGCTTCCGGCGGTGCCCGCATGCAGGAGGGCATCCTGTCGCTGATGCAGCTCACGCGCACCACCATCGCCGTGCGCAAGGTCAAGGAAGCGGGCCTGCCCTACATCGTCGTGCTGACCGATCCGACGACCGGCGGCGTGTCGGCCTCGTTCGCCATGCTGGGCGACGTGCACATCGCCGAGCCCGACGCCCTGATCGGCTTCGCCGGCCCGCGCGTCATCCAGGATACCATCCGCCAGGAACTGCCGCAGGGGTTCCAGCGCGCCGAGTATCTGCTGGAGCACGGCATGGTTGACGCCGTCGTGCATCGCCACAAGCTCAGGGAAACCCTCATCCGCCTGGTCTCGCTCTTGATGGATCCGGTGACCGCCGAAGGCCGCAGCCTGGCTGTCGCGGGCCACTGACCTTCGCCTCGGGCGGCCGCCGTGACCGACGACATTCTCAACCGCCTCATGCGGCTGCATCCCAAGCTCATCGACCTCGAGCTTGGGCGAATCGAACGGTTGCTGGCGGACGTCGGATCGCCGCATCTGAAATTGCCGCCGGTGGTTCATGTCGCCGGCACCAACGGCAAGGGTTCGCTGGTCGCCTATCTGCGCGCCATGGCCGAGGCGGCGGGCTATCGCGTTCACGTCTACACCTCGCCGCATCTGGTGCGTTTCAACGAACGCATCCGCGTCGCGGGTGAGCTCATAGGCGACGACCTCCTCGAGGACGTGCTGACGGAGGCCGAGCAGGCCAACCGCGAGCAGCCCATCACCTTCTTCGAGATCACGACAGTGTCGGCGTTCCTCGCCTTCGCCCGGGTGCCGGCCGATCTTGCTGTGCTCGAGGTCGGCATGGGCGGGCGCAACGACACGACCAACGTGGTCAATCCCGCGCTCTCGGCCATCACGCCGATCGGTTACGACCACACGAGCTTTCTCGGCGACACGCTGCAGCAGATCGCGGCCGAGAAGGCGGGGATCTTGAAGCGCACGGTGCCAGCGGTGATCGGCCGTCAGCGCGACGTCAGCGCCGAGGTGATCGCCGCTCGCGCGGACGAGCTCGCCGTTCCGCTGTTCCGCATGGGCCGCGAATGGCAGGTCAAGCCGACCGCCACCGGCTTCCGCTACGACAGCGACCTTTTGGGCCTCGACCTGCCGGCGCCGGCGCTGGTCGGCGCCCACCAGATCGACAATGCGGCAACCGCCGTCGCTTGCATCGAACGCCTGCGCGCCGCACAGTTCCGCATCGACGATGCGGCGGTGAGGAAGGGTCTGGCGTCGGTCGAATGGCCGGCCCGTCTGCAGAAGCTCACGCGCGGCCCGCTGGTCGATGCCCTGCCGCCGGCCGGCGAGCTGTGGCTCGACGGCGGCCACAACGAGGATTGCGGCATCGTGCTGGCGCGCCAGGCCGCCGAGTGGGCCAAGGAGCCGGCCGCCCTGCCGCTCTACCTGATCTTCGGCATGCTCACGACCAAGGACGCCTCGGGCTTCCTGCGGCCGTTGGGCCGCCACGCCCGCACCGCCCGCGCCGTGCCGGTCGAGGGCCATGCCACCTACACGCCGCAGGAGGCTTGTGCGCGCGCCGCCGAGGTCGGTCTGGATTGCCTGCCCGCAAACGACGTCGGCGCGGCGCTGGAAGACCTTCTGGCCACCCAGCCCGCGCCGATGCGCATCCTGATCTGCGGTTCGCTCTACCTCGCGGGCGACGTGCTCGCCCGCAACGGCTGAGCCCTCCGCTTAGGACACTTCCAAAATTAATCGCTACGGCTGATGGAGAGGGCTGGGTTTGATCGCATAGTTCCATTCGGGATGGAAGGCGTCGCCTTCGATGGCCA
>WHTW01000172.1:15484-15780 GCA_009377525.1 Rhodospirillales bacterium | reverse complement strand
GTTTCCGCCACCGGTGAACGCCCGACGATGCCGCGCGCATTCAGCGCCCAATCCGCCCCGCCGCCGCGCGGCCGTGACAGGAACTCCACGATGCCGGTTTCCGAGGTTACCCGAACGAGCGTCTCGAACGAACTGGCGCCGTCGAACACCAAGGGTCTCGCGATGTCCATCTCTCGCAGCTCGAGCGCGCCTTCGGCATGCACCTCGCGCGCCGCCGCCATCATGACCTCGACATAGCCTGCGGCCGGAAACACCGGGATCCCGCCTACCTTGTGGTCGGCGATCCACGGGAAAAG
>WHTW01000172.1:0-15474 GCA_009377525.1 Rhodospirillales bacterium | reverse complement strand
CGTCGAGAACCACTCCCACGCATCCACGCGCGGGCGCGATCCCAGAAGCGGGTGGGCCGGGCCGCTGAACATGCTGCTGGCCTCGTGCGTCGGCCGCACTTGGTACGCCGTATGCCGCCATGGATAGGCGGGCAGGGGCAGTCCTTGCAACGGCGGCGGCCCAAACAGCTGCTGCCCGTCGACCTGACCACCCGCGATCACGACGCGCGCCGCCGCGCGTTCGATCGGGTCGTCCTCCTCCAGCTCCGACGCTTCGCTCAGGGTCTCGACGAGGGCGCCGCGCACGTTCGCCTCGCGCAGCGCGTCGCGCAGGTAGCTGCCGAGGATCGGCTTGGGTCCGATCTCGACGAATACCCGCATGCCCTGCTTCAGCAGGCAGCCGACCCCGGCCTCGAACTGCACAGGCTCGCGCACGTTGCGCCACCAATGCTCCGGCCCCAGGCTCTGCCCCTCGGCCAGTCCGCCTGAGACCGACGAAACGAAAAGCTTGCGCGCCGGAAGCGGGCGCAGACCGCGCAGCTCGCGCAGCAGCGGTCCGCGCACCGGGTCCACCAGACCGCTATGAAACGGATAGTCGAGATCCAGCCGCCGTGCTCCGATACGTTGCTCCGCCGCCCACGCCAACGCCTCCTCGATTTGCTGCACCGGCCCCGAAACCGTCACGCTGCGCCAGCTGTTGACGGCGGCCACGTCGACGCCGCTGATGTCGATGCCTGTCTCTGCGACGGACTTGAGGAAACGGCGCGCCTCGCGCTCACCCAGCGTCAGCGCCGCCATGGTGCCGTGTCCCCGCACCGTCTCCTGGTGGCGGCTGCGCGCGATCACCACGTCGATCGCCTGGTCGACGCTGAGCGCGCCGGCGCACCACGCCGCCGCGATCTCACCGACGCTGTGCCCCAGCGTCGCCTGCGGCGTCACACCGAGCGCTTCCAGGCTGCGCACCGTCGCCATCTGCAGGGCGAGCAGCAGCGGCTGCGCATGTTTCGCCCGCCGCAGTCGCGGCGCCAGGTCGTCGGCGAACATCAGCTCGACCAGCGAGGTCTTCTGTCGCTTCAGGAAATGTCCGTCTATCTCTTGCAGCGCATCGCGGAACCGCGCATTGCCCTGCCACGCGGTGCGGCCCATGCCGGCCCATTGCGCGCCGTTGCCCGAGAACACGAACGCCACGGGCAGGTCGTTGCCCAACGCTTGGCCGCTCAGCAGGCCGGGCGAAGGTTCGCTTTCCGCCAGCCGTTCGAGATGATGCCGTAGTTGTGCCGGCGTCTGGCCGCGCACGATCGCGCGATGGGGCAGGGGATCGCGAAGATGCGCCGCCGCGGCGATGAAGTCGCCGACCAGCCGCTTGTCCGCCGGCCACGCCTCAAGGTGCCTGCGCGCCACCGCCGGCAGCAGTTCGGCGGCATGCGCCGACAGGAGCAGGGGAGGCGGGCTGACCTCGACGCGTGGGCGCGCCACGGCGACCGTTCGGTCCTCGCCGCGCAGCACCACATGCGCGTTGGTGCCGCCGAACCCGAACGAGTTCACCCCGGCCAGGGCCGGGCCGCGCCGCTCCGGCAGCGGCCAATTCTGGTTGACGACGCGCAGGTTGAGCTCGTCGAAGGGAATGTCGGGGCTGGGCGCGACCTGATGCAGCGTCGCCGGCAGCAAGCCTTGATTGAGTGCCAGGATCGATTTCAGGACGCCGGCCAGGCCCGAGGCCGGCTCGAGATGGCCGATATTCGACTTCACCGACCCGATCGGCAGCGGCTGTGCTCGCAGCTGGGCCAATCCCTTACCGAGCGCATCGGCCTCCATAGGGTCGCCGACCTTGGTGCCCGTGCCGTGCGCTTCGACGAAGGCGAGCTCGCTGGGATCGATGCCGAACGCGCTGTAAACGTCCTCCAATAGGCGGCGCTGCGACTCCGCCGACGGTAGCGACAGGCCGGTGGTGCGCCCGTCCTGCCCGATGCCCGACCCGACGATTGTGGCGTGGACGCGGTTGCGCGCCTTGCGCGCCGCGGCCGCTGAGCGCAGCACCAGCACGATGGCGCCCTCGGCGCGTACATAGCCGTCCGCTGCCGCATCGAACGGCCGGCAGCGGCCGGTCGGCGAGAGCATCGAGGCGCGCGAGAAACCGACGAACGAGAAGGGCGATAGCAGTAGGTTGACGCCGCCCACGATTGCCGTTTCGACAGTGCCGGCGCGGATTGCCTCGGCCGCCAGGCTGAGCGCCACCAGCGACGAGGAACAGGCGGTGTCGACCGTGAAGCTGGGGCCATGCAGATCAAGATGATAGGAAAGACGGTTGGCGATGACGCTGAGCGTGTTGCCCGTCATCATGTGCACGTCAGCGGCCGATGGATCGGCGAAAAACCGCGCGCCATAGTCGACCGAGGAAGCGCCGATATAGACTCCAGTGCCGCTGCCGGCCAGAGATGAGCCGCGGATGCCGGCATGGGCCAACGCATCCTGCGTCACTTCCAGGAGATGTCGTTGCTGCGGATCGACCTGCTCCGCTTCGCGCGGGCTCATGCCGAAGGCAGCGGCATCGAAGCCCCAGACGTCGTCTATCAGACCAGCTGCGAAGGTGTAGCTGCGCCCAGCTTGCTCACGGGAAGGATGATAGAAGGCGCCGGTCGGGAAACGGTCGGGGGTGATCCAGCCAACGGACGATCGGTTCGCCCGCAATTGCGACCAGAATTGCTCCGCATTGTTCGCGCCGGGTAGACGGCCTGCATAGCCAACAACAGCGACCTCGTCTCCTCTTGCCACGGAATCTACGCTCCCCCCGGAACTTGTGCGTCTTGCCAGGACACGCCACGCTACATACTGCCGAACTGACGGCGCTCCCTAGCCGTCCAGCCCCATCGTTCCTTGTACAGCAACCGCCAGATGCAGTGAATGCGTTCCTGTATGGACGGAAAGGCTATTTCGATATTGTCCTTTCTGTAGTGCAGTTGCATGACACATGAATAAATCCAATGGGTACAAGAAGTTAGGGCGAGTCGCACAAGCAACTGCAACTCAAAGTACGAGAAAGACCGCTGAGAGACGCATTCCCTAAGGATGACGATCACAGTGGCGTTAGCCACGAGCGGATTTCTTAGGGCCCTTTCTCCACCCTTCTGAGCTTTGAGGCAGCCTATTGAGTTCAGAGAGTGTCGCGTGTAACTCGCTTGTCGCACGTGCGATTACATCCGGCAGCGGTTGGGTTCGAGCCAAGGCAATCGCGCGGCAAACTTCATCCCCGTCGGCCACCATGCGCTTGAGCAAATCGGAAGTGGGCCCGCACGGGTGCGGTCGCTTGCGCATGGCAAGCAACGTCAGCAGGCCCTCGATCGCACGAAAAAGCCGTTCGCGGGCTACGTGGTCGTGAGGTCGATCCCTGACCTCAGTGCAGAGCCGGCTCAGCCGTTCCGCCGATCGTCTGATTTGCGTGGAGACCATCCACTGTCCTGAAGCCTAGCCAAGAAAAGTCAGCATACGCGATCAAGCCTGAAGGTCCGTTACAAGGAATTATCAGTATATACATGGCGTTGAGTATAGGGGCATTCTGCAATTACACGTTGGGTAATGGATTTTGGGGGACATGCGTAGCTCTATGGCCCGTCCGCGCCTCTTGGGAGCCAACATGAGTAGGTCCATAAGAGAAGTGCGCCGCCTGCCACTCCGACCTGCCGCGTCTCCCGAACTTGGCGCAATCCAAATTCACGTGGGCGGGGACGAAATGTTCTGATCGGAAGCCTTACGAAAGTTCGGGCCCAGACGGGCGGACGCTTCCGCTGTGCTTCGCGACGGCCAGATCGCCCACAGTCTCTTTCGCATAGGCTGTTCGCAGGCCGCCGACGTGCGACGAGGTCAATCGACCGTAAGGTTCGCGCACGCGGGTTGATCGCACTTCAGCGTCTGGATCGTCATGCCAAGGATGCCGAAAAGCGGATGAGGCTGCTCATCGACAATGTCCAGCCGTCCCAGGTTACAGCAGAGGCACCTTGGTCGATCATCATCGTCCGATGACTCGCATCGCTGGCTATCCATTTCGCCCACCCTCGCCGCGATCTCGTTATCTTATCACGATCTTGACGCTTGATTTGCCAAAAATTGCGAGTCCTGTGCATAAGGGTGGCGCGACACTCAGCGTTTGTTGCGTGTCAGTGACAGATCCCAACCGAGGACTTTTGCTTCAGGGAATTGCCGGTCGTGACGGAACGAGTTGGGCGAAGGAGCGCTTCCTGCCATCGCACGTTCAAGCGCCCGCGTATCGCGCTTTGCCATCTCGAGAGCCTTGTCGGCCTGCCAGCTTTGAATGCGTTCTTTGCGGAACTCGGGGACCAGATTGACCTCGTCATCGTCTCGAGGCGATTCGGTCCCAAGCATGGCAGTGTTTTTCGCCAGTTGGTGAACGGTGTTCGTCGATCCGGCTTGCGGATGACCTTCTGGCTAGGGTTCGACATCATTTCGGCGCAGGTCGCGTCACAGGTGGCTTCCTTACTCAATCGCCTCACCGGACGAGCGCCGGCGCTGCGCTCGGTCGGGGCACTGGCCGCCCAACATGGTGCCGGGCTCGTCATGTGCTCTGACGTGAATTCACCAGACACAATCCAGGCTCTGCGCGACGCCGGGATCGATCTGGTCGTGTTGATGAACTTTGATCAGATATTGCGGCAAGACTTCATCGACACTCCGAAATCCGGCGTCGTCAATCTCCATCCATCCTTGCTGCCAGCCCTGCGCGGCCCGTGCCCTGTCTTTTGGGCACTTGCTCAAGGCGACCAGATGGTGGGAATCACGCTCCATATCATAGAGTCGACGCAGATCGACGCGGGTCCGATCATGGAGCAGGTTGGAATGGCGGTAGACCCTGGTCTTTCAGTTGCGGAAATCACGTCCGCGCTCTTTCTCAAAGGTGCCCGGCTGGTCGCGAGGGCCGCTCATGACATCCCTGAAGGACGTCAGTCCGTCGTGCCGCAGCCGCCTGGTCAGGGCGAGTATCGCGGGTTTCCTGACAGGGCGCAGATGGCTGCGGTCGCGCGTAACGTTCGCCTCTGCCGACCGGGTCACCTGGTCGCCCTGTTGGCGGCCGCATGTGGTCTGAAGTCGTGGACACCATGACACCCGTCTTGCAAACGGAGGCGGGCGCCGCGACCGGTTCAGCGTGTGGCCGGGCGTCGCGGTCTTCCCGGCAGCGGCTTGTCGGATGCTGCGTCCAGCATGGCTTGGCGCCCCTGAGCAGGACTATCAGGCCCTGCAGTTGTCGCGGTCGGATTCCCCGTAGGAATGCCGTCGATGTTCGGCTACCGTCGATGAAGGAGAGGGCAGGCGCCACACTTTCGGCAGCCCTGTGACGTCGACCGGCGGGGATATTGTCTTTGATCGCCAAAATCGTTGTTGCACTGATTGGCGTGGGCTTGGCCGCTTGCGATTCGCTGCCGGCATCTGGCCCGACCGCCTCCGAGGTTGTGAGCGCCTCGAAGCCGACGGCAGGCGCAGAGACTCGTTTTGCTCTCGTCGACGTCGATCCCGGCATCGTCGCCAAGATGGAGAGTTGGACGGCCGTGAGCCTGCAGGGCTCTTTCGGTCAACAAGGAAGATACGCCACCGACGCAATCGGGGTCGGTGACTACGTGCAGGTTGTGATTTGGGAAGCTGCCTCGGGCGGGCTGTTTTCCGCTCCAGCCAACGATCGCTTGGGGCCCGGGTCTCGTTCGGCCGTTATTCCGGAGCAGGCAGTGGGCGGCTCTGATGGCGCCATCACGGTGCCCTATGCTGGCCGCGTCAGGGTCGTCGGCAAGACCCCGCGACAGGTCGAGGAGGAGATTGTCCGCGCTTTGACAGGCAAGGCGATCGAACCGCAGGCTCTGGTGACTGTCACCAAGAATGTCGCCAATACGGTGACTGTCGTCGGCGAAGTGACCGGAGGGGGCCGTATACCACTGACAACGCGTGGCGATCGTATTCTGGACGCGATCGCGGCGGCCGGCGGTACGAGAGCGCCGGCACACGACACGTTCGTCACGCTGGTCCGCGGCGGCACCTCCGTTCGTATTCCGATGCAGGCCATTTTTTCGAATCCGGCCGAGAACATCCATGTGCGCCCCGGCGATGTCGTGAACGTCGCGCGCGACCCGCAGACCTTCACCGCCTTTGGCGCCACCGGCTCAAACGCCGTCGTGCCGTTCGACGCAATCGGCATCACCCTCGACCAGGCGATTGCCCGCGCCGGCGGGCTCAACGACTCCCGGGCGGATCCGACGGGCGTCTTCGTCATCCGCTACGAGCAGCCCCCGGACTACGACCAGCTCGGCCTGCGCCGTCCCGATCCCGGCGTTGCTCCACAGCGGATTCCGGTGATCTATCGTATCAATATGCGCGATCCCAACGGCTTCTTTCTGGCGCGGCGCTTTCCGGTCCGCAACAAGGACATCGTCTTCGTTGCCAACGCACCGTCGATGGAGCTCCAGAAGGTTATGACCATCCTGCTTCCCTTCCTCGGCACCGGCGCCTCTGCGCTCGTTGTCGGTAATGCGTTGTCGAGGTAGGCCATTCGGATCCTGGTTTAGGGCGAAGGATCGCGCCTGGCGTGGGTGCAGGGCGTGCTCGAACGGTGGCGTGACCGGCTGGGTCCGGAGGCTGCGGCAAAGCCGCAAATCATCAAGGTCGCGGGGGTGGCCACGCGCACGCTCTTGCAGGGCCTCGTGGCCGAGCCGGTCGACGCCCTGGTTCTGGTCGACCACGTTCCCTTTGCCGGCGGCCCTCCGCCTGCGGGCCTGACGCCAGGCCTGCCGCCGGGCGAGATCGTCCGCGGCCAGGCCCAGCGCGCGATCCTGGCACTCGAACTGTCGCGCCGAGCGATGCGGACCGTGCCACTGGCGGCGCTTGGACCCGGCTTCCAACCAACGTCCCGACCAAAATGGTCCTGGTGATGGGGTCCACTTCAGTCATAGGCGAGGGGCAAGGGGAATCGAGTGACGAGGAGCATCTGCGCGGCGATTGTGCGCAATGGTGGCGGCTTGTGCGGGATCGGCGCTGGCGCAGGGGCAACAAGTGGGGGCTTGGCGCGTCGAATGCACCGGTGATGGCAAGGTGCTAGAGTGTCGTGCCATCCAGCAACTCGTGACACGCGTCCCCGTGATCTATCGCTTGAACATGCGCGACCCGAACAGCTTCTTCCTGGCCCGGCGCTTCCCCGTTCGCAGCAAGGACATCGTCTACGTCACGAATGCCCCCGCGATGGAGTTGCAGAAGGTCATGACCATTCTGCTGCCCTTCCTGGGCGTCGGTACGACAGCTGTGGTGGTTTTGAGAGCCGTGTCGCCGTGAGCTCGAGGGAGACGGCAAAGCTGAGGATCGTTCTTCTCGGCGCCGGCGCGCGCGCGGCGTGGCTCCGCTCGGCCGTCGCCGGGATGCGCGGCCCGGGCGGCGTCGCGTTCGACGTGGTCGGCATCGAGGGCGCGGCGACCCGCGAGCGTCTGGTCGAGCTTCCCGGCGGTCCGAGCGACGTGCTGGTCCTGGTCGATCATCGACCCTTCCTGGGCGCGCCGCCCAAGGCGAAACCCGTGGCTGAGGCCGTGCGCGAGGAGGCCATGTGCGGCATGCTGGCCCTCGAGGCATCGCGTCGTGTCAGCCGCACCCTGCACCTGTCGGGAGAGGCGGGCCCCTGGTTGGCTGAGCTGGCGTCGCTGGTTGGCATCCGGCCGCCGGCCCGCCCGCCCGCGAGGCCGCCGTCGCCGCCGAAGGCGCCTGCCAGGCTGGCAGCGCTGCCCATCGTCGCTGCCTACCTGGAGCCGATCCACGCCGCGGTATCGGCCGAGGCGCCGCTGCAGCTGACATGGCCGCGCGAGTGTTTTCTCGACGGCGATGCGCCGGGCAAGCCCCTGCCGGCCACCGTCGAGGTGGCAGGCCGCGCGCGCATTCTGGCCTACGGGCCCTACCTGCCGCTGCCGGCCGGCCGCTGGAAGGCGACGGCCTGCCTGGGATTCAGCCCGGATATCGGCAAGATGCCCTTCATCCTGGAGATCGATACGGGGGCGGCGGTGACCCGCGGCTTCTTCGAGGTCGAGCGCGGCGGCATCTACACCTTGGAGCTCGACGTCCCCGTGGTCGATTCGTTTCACCCCATCGAGCTGCGCCTGATCAGCCAGGAATCGTCGCTCGAGGGACAGGTCTCCCTGATAGAGGTGGCCCTCCGGCAGTTGGTGAAAGGTTCGTGAACGCCGCGTCCTCTCCGCCGCGCCGGCACCGTCGCGCTTCTACAGATCCCCGTAGATTCTGGTCGCGAGCTTGAGATCGTGGAGCACGCGGCCGCGCCCGCCCTTCAGGATCAGCGCACTCTGGCAGTACTCCTTGACCGTGTGCGCGCTGTGCACGGCCATGATCATGCCGCAGTGCTTGCGCCGGCCGAACAGCTCGTCGTGACACTTGAGCTGGAAGCGGCGGTCGCCGACGAGGATCACCTCGTCGATCAGGTAGCACTCGAACTCCATGGCCAGGGAGAGCGCGAAGGCCAGGCGCATGCGCATGCCGTCGGAGTAGAAGCGGACCGGCACGCGCATGAAGCGCCCCAGCTCGGAGAAATCCTGGACGTAGTCGTAGGTTTCCCGGAAGGGCAGGTTGTAGAGGCCGGTCAGGAAGCGCACGTTGTCGTAACCGGTCAATTCGCCCTCGAAGGCGCCGCCCAGGGCCAGCGGCCAGGACAGTCGGAGGTCGCGCCGCACCTCGCCCGATGTCGGGGTCATGATCCCCGACAGGATGCGGATCAGGGTCGACTTGCCCGCGCCGTTGGCGCCCAGGATGCCGATCCGCTCGCCGGCGCCGACCCGGAACGAGACGCCGTCCAGCGCCCGCACCGGTCCCTGCTCGGTATCGAAGATCTTCGTGATGTTGACGGCCTCCACGCATCGCCCGGAGGCCGGAAGGGCCGTCGACTCGGACGCCGGCAAGGCCGGATCCGTCACCAGCAGGGGGGAAGCGGCCATGGCCGGGTCCACGGATCGTCGTCTACGGATCGGCGTGGTGGCGCGCGTCGTCGACCAGGACTTTGCCGATCCGGAAGACGGCATAGCTGATCGCCAGCACGGCCAGGCACCACACGATGCGCAGCGGATAGGCCGGATGGTCCGGCAGGCTGGGCGCCGCCACCCGCTCGACATAGACATGCTGCCGCTGGGCCTCGACCCGGGCCAGCTCCACAGCGGTGAGAGCGGCCAGCAGCGCGCGCTCGGCGAATCCCCGTTCCAGCATCAGCTGCTCGTACTCGGCGATGCGCGGCGCGATCGAGGCCGAGTCGCCGGCCAGCCTCTGCCGCTCCGCGGCGATCTGCGCCTCCAGCGCGGCCTGCCGGACCCGCAGGCCGCCGATCTGCGGCCCGCCGGGCGAGCCCGACTGCAGCTCCCGGAGCTGCACGTTCACCTGGGCCACGTCGTGGGCAAGCCGCGCGATCGTCTCCAGCACCGCCAGCGTCGCATGGCTGGGATCGATCAGCGCCTCGCGTTCCCGGAACGCCGTCAGCTTGGCTTGCGCGGCAACCGCCCGCTGGCGCATGCGATCCACCTCCGCCTCCGCGAAGGCGATGGCGTCGTTGCGCGCCCGCTCGTTCAGGCGGTTGATCAGGGTTTCGGCGGCCGTCAGCAGGTTGGACACCAGGCGCTGCGCCTGCTGCGGGTCGAACCCCTGGATGCGCAGCAGGGTGACCCCCGTCGTGGTATCGAGCTCGACGGACAGCAACCGGTGATAGTGCCAGAAAAGGCCTTCCTTCGTGTTCGAGGTGAAGAAATTGGGATAGCGCCACAGGAAGTCCGCCGTCCTGTTGCCGACGGCGTCGCGCAGGCCGGCATGCTCCTCGAGGTAGGTCATCGCGTCGCGCGATTCGAGATAGTCGCGCGCGATCAGGGCCTCTTCCGTCGCGCTGGTGACGCCGGCGCTTTGCATGACGCTGGCCATGGCGGCGTTGGTCGACGTTGCTCCCGGCGTGCGGATGACGAAGCGCGCTTCCGACTCGAAGCGGTCGGCCGCGATCAGGCCGAAATAGGCCGTCGCCACCAGGGTCGGCAGCAGCACGAACGCGAGCACTCCGCCGAGCGAGTATCGGCGGACGAGCGCCCGCAGGTCGCGCCTGGGCGGCTCCTGCCGCTCGGCGACGGCCTCCAGCTGCGCAAGCACGGGATGAGCGCCTTCGACCGGCGTCAGCCGCAGCAGCCGCGCATAGGTCGTGAGGTCCGAAGCGTCAGGCATCGCTCGAGGATGTGGCAGTCGAAGTGGGAAATCTCAAGACAAATACCATGTTGCAAGGATGCTGTAATGCAATAACTTGGGGGGACGTTCCGGGCACGCACTAACTATATGTCGCCAACCGTCATGTCGCCAACCGTCCGGAGCCGATGCCACAGGGCGCTCGGCGCCGCGTCCCGCCGAAGGACGCAGCGCGTCGAAGGGCGTGTCGTGTCGAAGGGAAGGTGCGTGTGACCGAGGTCGAGCGATTGGGCCGCAGCCAAGGCGCATACGCGTGGACGGGAGCGCGGCCGGCGGTCCTGCCGGCAGGACGGCTGCTGCTGGCGGGCCTGGGGCGCCATCGCCGGCGCATCGTCGCATGGGCGCTGTTGTTGCTCCCGACATGGCTCGCCATCCTGTACTTCGGCTTGATCGCCACCGATCAGTACGAGTCCGAGGCGCGCTTCGTCGTCAACAGCGCGGCGCGGCAGAGCATGCCCGCCGGCCTTTCGCTGTTGACCAGTCTCGGCCTCGGCCGTTCCCAGGACGATTCCTACGCCGTGCAGGATTTCATCGGGTCGCGTGATGCCATCGCCCGGCTGCGGCTGCTCCTGCCGCTCGACAAGATGTTTCGGGTCGCGCACGCGGACTTCCTCGCGCGCTTTCCGTCCATTCTCTATCGCGATCGGGAGGAGGAGTTCTATTCCTACTTCCAGCGCATGGTCTCCGCCATCCATTCCGCTTCGACCGGCGTGACGACTTTGCGCGTGAAGGCCTTCAGCCCGTCCGACGCCCGCGACATTGCCGCCGCCCTGCTCGACCAGGGCGAGGAGCTGGTCAACCGCATGAATCAACGGGCCCATGCCGACGCCGTTCACGTCGCGCAGCTCGACCTGGAGCATGCGCAGCGGCGCCTGATCGAGGCCCAGCTTGCCCTGACGGCGTTCCGCAACCGAGAGATGCTGATCGATCCGACACGCAACGCCGCGACGCTGGGCGAGTTGATCGCCCAGCTGTCGGTTGAGTTGGCCTCGACGCGGGCGCAGATCAGGGAGCTGTCCGTCGGCTCGGGAGCCAGCCCGCAGATGCCGGGCCTGCGCCGCAAGGAGGCGGCGCTGGAGCAGCAGGTCGCAGAGGAACGCGCCCGCATCGGTCGGGGTGCCGACGGGCTCGCCGGTCGCATCGGCGACTACGAGCGCCTGAGCCTGGAGCGAGAGTTCGCGCAGACCCGACTCGCCGCGGCCGAAGCCGAGTTGGTGCGCGCCCGCGAGGATGCCGCGCGCCAGCGGCTCTATATCGAGCGCGTGGTGGAACCCAACCTGCCGGACTATCCTGTTCATCCCGAGCGGATTCGCCTGACGCTCACGGTGTTCTTCGGCAACCTCCTGCTGTTGTTGATCGGCTGGCTGGTCTATTCGGGAGTCCGCGAGCATGTCGCGGAATAGGAGCGCGCTCCGCGAGGGAGCTGCAATTCAGTTCCGCAACATCCGCACGCTCGCCGTGCGCGACCTCATGATGCGCTATGGGCGCGACAATATCGGCTTTGCCTGGGTGATCCTCGAGCCTCTGCTGCTGACCGTTGGCGTGATGATCGTCTGGTCGCTCGTCAACAGGGGAGGGCAGCACGGTGTCCCGATGGTGGAATTCGTCCTCACCGGCTACCTGCCGCTCACCTTGTGGCGGCACATGACGAGCTGTCCGATCGCGATCTTCAGGCGGTCGGCTCCTTTGCTCTACCATCGCAGGGTGTCGCTGTTCGACATTCTGGCGGCACGCCAGATCATCGAGTTTACCGGTTCGTCGGCCGCTTTCCTGGTCGTCTGGGGAGTTCTCTATACGGCGGGCGTCGTGTCCGGCATCGCCCGTCCGGACCTGCTCCTGCTGGGATGGTTCATGATGGCGTGGCTGGCGCTCGCCATTGGCGCGATTATTGCTGCCGTCACCGAGCGTTCGGAGACCGCAGAACGATTCATCCAGCCGATCCAGTACATCATGCTGCCGATCTCGGGCATCTTTTTCATGGTGGACTGGTTGCCTTACTGGGCCCAGAAGATTGCTTTGCTCAATCCTCTCGTCCACTGCTACGAGACGTTCCGCGCCGGCTATTTTGGCGAAACGCAACCGACCCACTACGATCTGACTTATTTTTCGATTTGCGCGCTGGTCTTGTCGTTCGTCGGCGCCCTCAGCGTGCAGAGGGTTCGAGCCTGGGTCCGGCTGAACTGAGCAGGATGCCGTAGACGAACGTCGGTGGAGGCAAGTAGGGCTTGATCGAGCCTCGGGAAGCTGGATTGGCAAGTTGGACGATGAGCAGGTTGGCCGACCAGGGTTGGCCCGGAAGCACAACCGAGTGGTGTCGAAGGTTGATCGCAGGAGCTTCCTCGGCGGGCCACGATGCGATGAAGCATGTGACCGATGGGTGCGAAGAGATCGTGGACCTCGATGAAGCGTGGGCCTCCGGTCGGACGCGCGACGAATCCGTGGGTTGTCCCGGCGGTTGGCCCCAGGGAACAACATATCTTGAATGTAGAATTGTGTGTCGACAGGATGAAACGAAATGGAGAGCATGAGGAAGTTCGACGATGGCGGCACGTGAGCCCGCCGAGTGTGGATTGGTCGCAAGAGGGTGAGGGCTGATGTGGCTTTTCTCACCTGGGTGCTCAGGGTCGGACGCTGCGACGTCCAACGTCGTCTCGTGTCGGGAGTAGCAGTGTGACGTGCCGCGTCTACTTCGACGTTACCGGCTTCGTGCAGTGGTACGCGTACATGCGCAATCCGTCGGGCATCCAGCGCGTCATGGAAAGCCTGCTGGCGACCCCGGATCTGGCGAACAATGCCAACGTCGAGTTCATCGCGCGGGCGCTCGGCTCCGACGGCTTCTACCGGGTGGACCATCGATACATCGCCGGTCTCGCCGATCCCGGCTCCCGGCGGGCGTCCATTGCCTCGCTGCGCCAGCTGTTTGCCGACAGCATGCGCGTGAGCTCGACGCGGCACCTGTGGCGGGAGATGATCAGCGACCACGTCGCCTACGTCGCGATCGGCCGGGGCGGCGCGTCGCGGCTGTGGGAGGCGCTGCACCTCGGGTACTGGCCGCCCAAGCCGCAGCCCCTGTGCGGTGCGACGCCGCCCAGGCAGGGCGACGTCGTCGTCGTGCTGGGCGATTTCTGGTGCTACAAGCGCCAGGTCGAGGCGCTGGTCCGACTGAAGGCCGCCACGGGGGTCAGGATCATGGCGATGATCCACGACCTCTTCCCCATCCACAATGAGAGCTGGGCCCATCCCTATTACGGCAGGGAGTTCGTGAGCCAGTTCCATACGCTGGCCGAGCATGCCGACCACTGGTTGACGAACTCGCACTATGTGAAGGGCCAGCTGGCCCGGTTCCTGGCCGGGCTGGGGCAGGGGCCCCGGGAAATCGACGTCCTGCCCATGGGCTGGCCGGAGACCCGGCCTCGATGGTCGATGGCGGCCGACGACGACCGGATCCTCGGCAAGTACGCGCTCGAGCGCGACGGCTACTTCATGTGTGTCGGCACGGTGGAGCCCCGCAAGAACCTGGGCAGCGTCATGGAGGCGACCGTTCAGCTCCACGCTGACGGCAACGGCAGACAGCCCGTCTGCCTGTTCGTCGGTCGCGCCGGCTGGCGCTCGCAGGAATTGATCGATCGGCTCCGCACGATCGAGAGATCGACCGGCTCCGTGCGTTGGATCAACGACGCCGACGAGGCCGATTTGGCAGCCCTCTACAGGGGCGCCAGGTTCACGATCGTGCCTAGCTTCAACGAGGGCTGGGGGCTGGTGGTTCAGGAGAGCATCGCCCACGGCGTGCCGTGCATCGCGGCGGCGGTGGGCGGCATGCTGGAAGCCGGCCGCGATCTCGCGACGTATATCGATTCCGCCGATCAGTCGAAGCTGCTGGAGATGATCAGTGACTACGCCAGCGACGAGACGATCCTGGGGCGCGCCCGGCAGCGCATCGAGGAGCGCCTGAAGGCCGGCCCCTTGCTCCCCAGATGGAGCCACGCGGCGGCTTTCCTGGCCGAGCTGACCGGGCTTCGCGGTCGCAACGGCCACCGGTCGGCCGATATTCAGCCTCCCCATGCAGGAGAGATAACTCTCCCAACCAGTCAGGACTCTCCATCGACCCGGCTGGCGAGAGGGATAGCGGACGGCCGTCAGCCGGCGGTGCGCCGCGAGAGCGATGAGCGATCGGCCGGCTGGGATGGAAGCTGATGTGGGCAGCTGCTCGCCGCAACAAAGGCGCGGCAAGGCGGCGAGCTAGTCGGGACGTCGGTGCCTGAGCCCTCGCGTGCTATGCCCTCCTACGTTTCGCCTCTACGATCGTCACTTGTTCGCGGTGAACGATGGCCATGGGGCTTCGAAGGTTCCATCTCTTTGTTCCAATGTAACTTGGAATTTTCTGCCGGCACGGTGCGCAGTGGCAGTGCAGAAGTCTTAATCAATTTGCTCTCTTATATTACGGCGCAGGATTGAAGGACATGTGTCTACTTGTAGATTTTGCGAGCAGTGCGTCCGCCCGATGAAAGATCGAACAGGTTGATGACGATCTTGGCAGCCGACTCTGATACGATGCTAGAAGCCGCTGGCAAGCGGTCGATGATACTTCGCCTTCCCGGCGACGAATCTGCTGAGAATGCCCACCTTCTTGCCGGGACGCTTCGCGAAGCAGGGTTTTCCCCCGTCCTCGTTCCAATCTGGAACGAGGAATGGACGAGCCCAAAATTCAGACAGATCCCCCTCATTCCGGGACAGGATTTCGGCGACGTGCCGCGGCTCTCGGCCTTCGCCTTCCGAGAAGCCTTTGGCTATGATCTCGACCTATTCGACCTCTCAGTGCACGGCATCGCCTGTGGCGACGTGCGTAGCGACACCTTCCTGGCGGAGTCGATCTGGAATCAGAAACTGCGGGGCGTTGCTGCCCTTTCCCATGATCTGATCGAGAAGGTCGATCCCGAAGCAATCTTCGTCGCGCATGGTGCCGAGGTCGTCTCGCGTATCGTTGCGGTAGTTGCCTCACGGCTGAAGAGACATCTCCTGTACTGGGAGAGTGCATTCTTCCCTGGCTACCACTTCGTAGATCCGGTCGGTCCCCATTTCTTTCGTGGCGGGTGTCGCATCGACGAGAGCTGGAAAGGGCCGTCGTCGGTCACGGCGGAGCGGCGTGCGGTGGCATCCGACTTCGTGCGCCGGTACCGGGAGGAAAGGCGATCGAAATATGCGCAATGCTCGGCACCTGATGCTCTTCGCGAGCTGAAGGAATGGGTC
>WHTW01000171.1 GCA_009377525.1 Rhodospirillales bacterium | reverse complement strand
TTCACTCGTCGTCGCTTGCGCCATTTCCGGCTCGTCCTTGCGCGCCAGCAGATCGGCCGGGAAGGTGACCTTGGCGGCGCCGTCGCGCTCGGCCCTGAGGCGGGCCTGCCGCGCCTCCATCTCGTCGAGCGCCTTGGTGACGATGGCGAGGCTGGTGCGGGCCTGGGTCTCGTCGAGCCGTACCACGACGTCGCCCTTCTTGACGCGATCGCCGTCCTTGACGTTGAGTTCGCCGACCACGCCGCCCGTCGGGTGCTGCACCTTCTTGACGTTGCTGTCGACCACCAGCTTGCCCGGCGCGATGACCGCGCCCGAGATCTCGCTGAGCATGCCCCAGCCGAAGACGACGAGCATCAAGACGGCCACGGCCGCGAGGCCCAGCCCGAGATGGCCGCGAAGTGATTGCTGGACGGTCACGGAGCCTTCTCCTGCGGTCGGCCGCCGGCATGCACCGTCATCGGCTGGAGCATGCGTGCGGCCGGCATTGCCGCCGGCTGTTGCTGTTGCGGCGGCTGCAGAACCTGTTCCTTCGGCCCGAACGCCTGCTGGCGGCCGTTCAGCATGACCAGCACCATGTCGACGCCGGCCAGCGCCGACGGCCGGTGGCAGACCACGACGACGATGCCGCCGCGCGCGCGGACGCCGAGGATGGCCTTGGTCAGCGCCTCGTCGCCTTCGCGGTCGATGTTGGAGTTGGGCTCGTCGAGCACGACCAGGAAAGGATCGCCGTAGAGCGCACGCGCCAGGCCGATTCGCTGGCGCTGGCCGGCCGACAGGGAATTGCCGGATTCACCGACCTGGGTCTCATAGCCGTTGGGCAGCCCCAGGACCAGCTCGTGGACGCTGGCCGCCTTGGCCGCCGCGATCACCTTTTCCGACGAGGCATCGGGGTCGAAGCGCGCGATGTTCTCCGCGACGCTGCCCGCGAACAGCTCCATGTCCTGCGGCAGGTAGCCGATGTGCGGGCCGAGCGATTCGGGGGTCCACTGGTCGATGGCGGCACCATCGATGCGGATCTTGCCCTGGATGGCGGGCCACACGCCCACAATCGCCCGCACCAGCGACGACTTGCCCGAGGCGCTGGGGCCGATAACGCCCAGTCCCTGGCCCGCCTTGAGCTGGAAGGCGACGCCCTGCACGACGATGCGGTTGGTGCCGGGCGGGTTGATGCCGACTGCTTCGAGCGTCAGCGTCTCCTTGGGCCGCGGCAATTCCATGCGTGGTTGCTCGGCCGGCACCGTGCCCAGCAGGCCGTTCAGCCGCCGCCAGCTCTGGCGCGCCAGGATGAAGCTGCGCCAGTGGGTGAGGGTGACTTCGACCGGCGCCAGCGCGCGCGAGGTCAGGATAGAGCTTGCGATGATGATGCCGGCGGTGGCCTGCTGGTTGATCACCAGCCAGGCGCCGATGCCGAGCACGGCCGACTGCAGGATCATGCGCAGGACCCGGGACAGCGCCGCCATGCCGCCCGAGATGTCGGCGACGCGCTGCTGGGCGGCGATATTGCGCCGGTTGTGGTCGTGCCACAGGGTGTTCAGGCGGGTCGACATGCCCATGGCCTGCACGACCTCGGCATTGCGGCGGCTCGCTTCGGCGAGCCCCATGCGGTCGCCCGCCACCGAGGCGGCGTCGCGCGCCGGCTGGCGGCTCAGGAACTCGGTGGCGATGGTGATGCCGATCAGGATCAGGCCGCCCGCCGTCGCCGCCCAGCCGATCAGCGGATGGAACATGAAGCAGATGCCGAGATAGAGCGGCATCCAGGGCAGGTCGAAGAAGGCCGCCGGGCCCACGGTCGACATGAACGAGCGGATGCGGTCGAGGTCGTTCACCGGCTGGAAGGACGGCGGCGTGATGGCCTTGAGTGGCAGCTTGGTGGCGAGATCGAAGACGCGCTGGCTCAGCGTCTCGTCGACCGAGGCGGCGATGCGCACCAGCACGCGGCTGCGCACGATGTCGAGCAGGCCCTGGAAGGCGAACATCACCAGCGCCAGGATGCTGATCGCCACCAGGGTCGGCACGCTGCGGCCGGGCAGCACGCGGTCGTAGATTTCCAGCATGAACAGCGGGCCGGTGAGCTGCAGCAGGTTGATGGCAGCCGTGAACACCCCAATGCCGATCAGGGCATGGCGACAGCGGGCGATCGCCGCGGACAGTTCCGAACTTCGCTTCTGGGGAGGTCTTGGCGGCAACATTGAGCGCTGGGTCCTATCTCCTTGAAAAACCACGGTTGCACTCGGCTTTCGGTGTACCGCTGGAACTTACCACAACTGCCGTGGATGCACCGGGATTCGAGCCGAACTTAGGCAGTTCCAGGGGCAGATCCCGGCCGGAATCGGCGCAGGACGGCCGACAGGCCCGCGGGCCTGCCGGCCAGGCCCTCGACCGAGGCGCTGAGGACGCGGCCGAGATCGTCGCGCACCCGGCCGGCGGCCTGGACGGCACTGGCACTGAGGGGGGCCAGCCGATCGAGCGCCTCGAGGACCGCAATGCCAAGGTTGGTGCCGTCATAATCCTTCATCGCCACGCCCCACCCGTCGTCGAAGGCCGGCCGGGCAAAGGCGCATTCCTTCGAGGCGACGACGGGTATGCCGACATGACGGGCATCCGCGAACACCCCCGAACCGCGCCAGCGGTAGACATCGGGATCGTAGGGCAGGAGCAACAAGTCGGCCTCGGCCAACCGGGCCAGATACTCGTTGGAGGCGAGCACCTCCTGGCGGACCTCGACGCATTCGTCCAGCCCGGCCAGGCGATCGAACATCGGCTGGTCGGCCTCGGCATCGGACCCTTTGACGATGCCGTGGATCATGAACCTGACGTTACGGTGGCGGCCGAGGACATGCTGCATCGCCTGCGGCAGCAGGCGATAGCCCTTGGCCCGATTGGCGAAGCCGATGCAGGAGACGACCGGCGGTCGGGCCACTGCCTTGGCGGCGCGGGCGCGCGCGGCGAGCCCCGGGCCCGGCATGATGCCGACCTCGAACGGCATGAGACGGCGATAGAAGTCGGCCATCGCCGGGGTCTCGCAAAAGGCCCGGACATCGCCGGCATTGGCCGCGAGCTCGGCGAAGGCGGCACGCGCCTCGCCGTCCAGGGCCGCCACGGCGGGATCGTCCGGCGCCTTCAGGTGATGCGGTCCGTAGAGCAGCCACAACAGGATGTGCGGCCGCGGCCGCGACCAGGAGCGCTTCAACTGGCGCGCCAGCGCCATCGCCGAGACCTGGTCGCAGCACGGCAGGATGATGAGATCCGGCATGCCCGACCGGCGCATCGCCTCGGCCAGTTGCCGGCCGGTCTCCGCAACGTTGTCGTCGAACTCGGCCGGCGTTGCATAGGATCGCCCGTACACCGATCGCGTGAATGTCGGCGTACAGGCCAGCTCGTCGACGACCTCGCGATCGGCATAGGCCGAGCCCAGGCAGGGCGCGGCCACGCCCAGCTTGCCGAGCTCACCTTGCAGGCGCTGCACGGCGTTGAAGTGATGGCCGCCCAGCGAATGCACCGCCGGATCGATGATCAGCGCCTTCATGTCGGGACCAGCATCATCCGGCGCCATGGTGGCCGCGCGGTCTCGGCCATCCGTCGCGCCAGCATGGCCATGCGCCAGCGCCATTTGAATTCCGACGGCTGGTAGAGGTGCTGATGCGGCGCGTGCACCTGCAGCGCAGGAAAGATGTGAAGCCGTCCGCCGGCGCGGCCGATCGCCGTGTTGAACGCGACGTGCTCGGAAGTCTCGCGGCCTTGTCCGTCGACACCGCGGTAGCGGGCCGCGAGCGCGGCGGGCAGGCGATAGATGGCGAGCCCGCCGAAGGCCGAGCGTACGGCGATCGGCGGCAGCGACGGCGGGATCTCGATCTGCCGTGTGAAGACTTCGCGGAACTTGGCCGCCTCGAAGGTCTCGTCGGCCGGGCGGCCCCAGATCGGATGCCAGCAATCGTCCGGGCACCAGCGTTCGTGGCGCAACGCCCAGACGTCGTAGTAGCGCGGCATGGCATTGGCCATGACGCCGGCGCGCACCGGATCGGCGTCGAGCCACGCCGCCGCCCGGGCGAAGACGCCGGCGTCGACGGGCCGGGCGAGGACATCGTCGAGATCGGCGACGACGAGATGGTCGTGGCCGGCATCCTCGCCACGGGCGATCTCGTCGAGGCCGGTGTTGCGGGCGAAGGCGATGCGGTCGGTCCGCGTCGTCAGCCGCTCTTCGAGTGCGCCGAGGTCGATCACCCGGCCGCGGCGTCCGTCGGCCAGCCAGCGCTCCAGGATCGCGCGCGTGTCGTCCTTGCTGTCGCTGACCACGAACAGGAAGGACGCGGCCCGATACGAGGTTGCGAATCGCTCGAGGTTCTGCAACACGCCCGGCAGGTGCGCGGCGCAATCGCGCGCCACGCCGGTGAAGACGGCGCTGCGATCCATGCTCCTCTCCCCGCCAGGGGGAGAGGAGCATGAGGAGTGTGCGGACCGGGCACACCGTGTCCTCACGACCGGTTGCGCAAGCCGAGGCGCGACAGCCCACCTCCCAACAGATCGGCGAGCTTGCCGCGCGCCGTCTCCGTCAGCCGTCCCTGCACACCGGCGCCGTGGCGCGGCAGCTTGCCGACGACGTCCGCCAGCAGCGCCTCGGCTTCGGCATGGCGCTGGTCGCCGAAGGCCGTGCGGATGGAATCGGCGTCGCGCCGCAGGACGAGCTGCACCATCTGCAGGATGTAGCTACGGATCGGCGCCCACTCGCGCATCGACGAGTTGTAGGTGCCGCCGAGCACCGCGGCGTTGGAATGGCGGTTGCTGCCATGCATCCGATAGCCGTAGAGCGGCTGGTGGATGGCGATGGCGCCGGTCAGCAGGCAGGCGAAGGTCGACAGGTAGAAGTCGACATAGAGCTTGAGGGTGTGGCTCGGCGGCACGAGCACGAGGTCGACGAAGGAACGCCGGAACATCATGCTCGCCATCGTGTTGGTGGCGCCGTCGGGCGACCAGTGCGGATGGAAGGTGACGCCGGAGCGAGGCGGATAGGCGAGCTCGCCCGTTGCCGCGTCGATCGTCGGTATCAGGGAAGGATCGATCGTGCGGCGATCCCAGGCGCCGGGGTCGCTTGAATCGAACCACCAGGCCGTTCCGGCGAGCAACCGGTCATCGCCATCGATAACGTGGGAATCGCAGTAGGTGAGCGCCACCGGAAAGTCGGCGTTGAGATGGACGGCAAGATGGCGCGCTATGAAAGCGTCATGCCAGACGTCATCGGAATCCAGAAAGCAGACGAAGGGGGTATCGAGCCCGGCCAGGCCGCGGCCGAGCGCGCCGGCTTGTCCGAGGTTGGTCTCGAGCTTCACGTAGCGAAACCGCGGATCGTCCAGGCGGGCAAGGCAGTGGCGGATCGCTTCGTCGGAGCGGTCGGTCGATGCATCGTCGACGACGACGACGCTGAGGTCACGCACGCTCTGGCGGGCGACCGACTCGATCGCCTTCTCGACGAAGGCGCCGTTGTTGTGATTGGCGACGACGACTCCGACAGGAGGAGCTAAGGGCATTGCCGACAGAATCTCTTGGCTAGGCGCGGGAGATGTCGGAGATTTATGGCACAAAGGCGGGGCGCCGTCGCCGATCGGAGCTCCTGCTCGGAAAGCATTGTCAAAAGCCTGCCGGTTGGCCATCCTCCCTCCTGCGCGAGCTGCGCACGAAGGCGGAAACATCGCCACGGCTGCATCCGCAGGGGTGCAAGGAAGGGGAGGCATAATGTCGGCGCAGGCTTGCGGCACCGTCGTCACGCGCGCGGGCTGATCCATCGGCCATGGACGGCTCGGCTGATCTGCTGCTCAACGCCATCGTTTCGGGGCTGCTGCTCGGCGGCTTCTACGCCGCGGTCTCGATCGGCGTCGCCATCGCCTTCGGCCTGCTCGACGTCGTCAACATCGCCCATCCGGCCTTCATCCTGCTGGGCTCCTACGCCGCCTTCATCGGCAACACGGTGTTCGGCGTCGATCCTATCCTGGCCGCGGTGATCGCCCTGCCGGTCTTCTACCTGCTCGGCATGCTCGTCTATCAGGTCTACTACGTCGCCTTCGAGCGGCGCAACGATCAGTCGCTGCGCGGCCTGGCCTTCTTCTTCGGCCTGTTGTTCATCACCGAAGTGGCGCTGGTGCTCACCTTCGGCGTCGACTACCGAACCGTCCAGGCGACCTATATTGGTCCCAGCATCCATCTCGGCCTGTTCGATCTGCCGCTGCGGCTGCTCGTACCCTTCCTGGTGGCGATGGTCATGGTGGTGGGCCTGCAGCTCTTCTTGTCCCGCACCTTCGTCGGCCGCGCCGTCCAGGCGGTCGCCCAGGACCAGGGCGCGCTGCGCCTGATGGCGGCCGATCCGGTCAAGATCAAGCGTATCGCCTTCGGCCTGTCGATCGCCACGGCGGCACTGGGCGGCGCCTGCCTGATCATCATCCAGCCGGTCGAGCCCTCGATCAGCCGCGAGTATATCGGCCGGATCTTCGCCATCGTCGTGCTGGGCGGGTTGGGCAGCTTCCCCGGCATGGTGATCGCGGCCATGACGCTCGGCATCGCCGAAAGCCTCACCGCCACGTTCTTCGGACCGTCGTGGGCGCCGGCGGTGGCGTTCGGAATCCTCCTGATCACGCTCGCGGTGCGGCCAAGTGGCATCCTTGGCCGATAAGACTGCCGTCGCGGCCGCTCCCGGCCTGCGTGGGCTGCCGTTCATCCTGGCGCTGATCGCCGTCGCCGCGGCGATCTTCGCGATCGGCCGCTGGTACGACAGCAGCTACGCCTTCTTCATGGGCTACGTGGTGGTGCAGTACATCGTGCTGGGCACTGCGTGGAACATTTTGGGCGGCTACACCGGCTACGTGAATTTCGGCGTCACCGCCTTCTTCGCCATCGGCGCCTATTCGACGGTGGTGCTGCACAAGCTCGTGCCCGCCTTGCCGTTGCCGGTGATGATCGTGGTCGGCGCTGCGATGGCGGGCCTGGTCGGCCTCGGCACCGGCTACCTCACGCTGCGCCTGCGCGGCGTCTTCTTTTCCATCGCCACGCTGGCGCTCGCCGTGGTGGTGCAGACGCTGATCACCAACTGGGATTTCGTCGGCGGCGCGCGCGGCGCCTATGTGCTGCGCCCGCGCGTGGCGCCGCTGATCGGCGGCGAATACGTCCAGTACCTGTTCCTGCTGATGCTTGGGATGTGCATCATTGTGCTGGCGACGGCACGCGCCATCGAACGTTCTGCGCTTGGTTACGGCTTCGCCGCTATCCGCGACGACGAGGCCGCCGCCGAGGCTTCCGGCGTGCCGACGCTGCGGCTGAAGCTGATTGCGACCACGCTCAGCGGCGGCTTCATGGGAATGGCCGGTGCGCCGCTGCCTTATTACGTGACGTATCTCGACCCTGCTTCGGGCTTCAGCCTGAACTATGCGGTCAACGCCATCGCCATGCCGCTGATCGGCGGCACCTCGAGCTGGCTGGGCCCGGTGATCGGCGCGGTGCTGGTGGGAGGCCTGCAGGAATACCTGCGCGTCACTATCTCGTCCGCCGTCAACGTGCTGGTGGCGGGCGTGCTCATGGTCGCCTTCGTGATCGCCGCACCCCAGGGCATCGTCGGCCTGTTCCAGAAGAGGAAGCGATGACGGCGCTCCTCCAGGTCAGCGGCCTCGGCAAGCGCTTCGGCGGCTTCGTGGCGCTCGACGGCATCGACCTCGAGGTCCTGCAGGGCGAGCGGCTCGGCCTGATCGGGCCGAACGGCTCGGGCAAGTCGACGCTGGTCAACTGCATCTGCGGCACGCTGCACAACGAGACCGGCAGCGTGCGCTTCGACGACGAGGCGCTGGACGGCCTGACGGCGCATCAACGCACGCGTCGCGGCCTGGCGCGCAGCTTCCAGTTGCCGCGGCCCTTCGCCAGCCTGTCGCTGGCCGAGAACGTGCGCATTCCCATCCTCTATTCGGTCAACGCCCGGCCGTCCGGCCACCACCTCCATGGTGCTGCGATCGACGAGCGCTGCCTGGAACTGCTGGGCATGGTCGGGCTGGCCGGCAAGGCACGCCAGATGCCGCGCGACCTCACGCAGATCGAGATGCGCAAGCTCGAGCTTGCGCGCGCCATGGCGGCCGACCCCAAGCTGCTGATCTCCGACGAGGCGATGGCGGGGCTGAGCCATGCCGAGGTCGACGAGATCATCGCGCTCCTGATCCGGCTGAACGAGCAGGGCGTCACCGTGATCATGATCGAGCACATCATGCGGGCGGTGATGGAGTTCTCCCAGCGGCTCGCCGTGCTGGTGGCCGGCAAGAAGATCGCCGACGGGCCGCCGAAGGACATCGTGCGCGATCCCGAAGTCGTGAGGGCCTACCTTGGCGAATAGCCTCACCATCGCCGGCATCGACGCGGGCTACGGCGCGGTGCGCGTGCTGGACGGCGTGTCGCTCACTGTCGGCGCCGGCGAGACCGTGGCGCTGCTGGGCACCAACGGCAACGGCAAGTCGACCCTGATGAAGTCGGTGATGGGCATCGTGCGGCCGTCCACGGGCAGCATCAAGGCCACGATCGACGGCAACGAGCACGAGCTGGTCGGCCGCTCGACCGAGGAGATCGTCGATCTCGGCATCGGCTTCGTGCCCGAGGGCCGCCGGCTCTTCCCCAAGCTCACCGTGACGGAGAACCTGCTGCTGGGCGCCTTTCGGCCCAAGGCGCGCTCGCAGATCAATCGGAACCTCGATTTCTGCCTGGAGACCTTCCCGCGGCTCAAGGAGCGGGCGAACCAGCTCGCCGGCAGCATGTCGGGCGGCGAGCAGCAGATGCTGGCGCTGGCCCGCGCGCTCATGTCGGCGCCGCGCATCCTGCTGATCGACGAGCCCTCGGTCGGCCTGGCGCCGCTCCTGGTCAGCCGCACCATCGACAAGATCAAGGAGCTGAAGGAGGGCTACAACCTCAGCGTCCTGATGGCCGAGCAGAATTTCACCCAGGCCATCCGCATCGCCGACCGCGGCTACGTCATCGTCCATGGCAGGATCGCCTTCGAGGGCGAATCGGCCGAGGCGCTGAACAACAACGAGCTGATTAGAGAATTCTACCTCGGCGCCTGAAAGGAGGCGTCATCATCATGCGGAGCGCGGACCTCCAGGTCCGCTCATGATTCATGATGCGGACCTGGAGGTCCGCGCTCCATAAGACGCCGAGCTCCACAGCCAGTCGGCTGCCTCTTTGACAAGGCTGGCCTTTACCGGATTGTTTTCGACATATTCGATCGTGCGCATGAGGTGATCTTCGTTGCGCATGTACCGGTCGAAGTAGTCGGCTTCCCAGAACGCTCCGCTGCGACCGAGGCGCATATTGGCCTGTCGAGACGTGAACGACTTCCAACTCTTCACGATGGCACTGAGCGCGTGCCCGTCGATCGGTTCGACCACGACATGGATATGGTTCGGCATGACGCACCAGGCAAGCAAGCGATACCGCTGTCCATCGAAGTGCAACAGGCTCTCTTGGGCCAGCGAGGCAATTTCGGCGTTGCGTAGCCAGCATTCGCCCAATCCAGCATCGAGTTCCCGGTCCAGCAGCAACACGGCATCCGGCAGCGAGCGCAATGCCTCGATTCGGGCACGCGGGAGGCTGTCGGCCAAGCGATAGGTGACGAACTGAATAGTCTCGGGAGAGTCGAAGTGAGGCAGGTAGCCTCGGCTATGCCAGCCTTTTGGCTGTGTCATGGCTCATGAGCGGACCTGGAGGTCCGCGCTCCGATGAGAGCGGACCTCCGGCAACCGCCGGTCTTATTTCTTCGGATCGTACGGATAGATGATGTTGCCGGTCTTGTACTTGCTCGGCCAGAGGATGACCTCGGTCTTGGGGTCGCGGAACTGGTCGACGTCGTTGCCCTTGACGTTCTGGAACTGCACGGCCATGACCTGCGCCGTCTCCCACTCGCCGTCCTTGTTGAACTTGATGTCGCCGACGACGGTCTTGAAGGTGTTCTTGCGCACGAACTCGGCCAGCTTCGCGTCTTCGGTGCCGCCCGCTCCCTTGATCGACTGCTCGACGACCTGCATCAGCGCATAGGAGAAAGGTGGGATGTAGTAGCCCAGCAGGTCGACGCCGGCGCCGGCCGCCTTCGCCTGATACTTCTTTATGAGCGCGCGGCCCTCGTCGGTGGCGAAACCCGCCCACGGCAGCCAGAAGTCGTAGACCACGACGCCGTTCAAGAGCGGCCCGAGCTGCGTCTTGATGGCCGTCGCCTGCAGGCCGACCATGCCGCCCCCGTAGATCTTGGGCTTGAATCCGACCTCGCTGCTGGCGCGGATGAGGCCGACCGAATCGGGCGGATAGGACGCCGCGAAGAAGATGTCGGGGTTGGTGGCGGCGACGGCGCGAACGACCGGCGTGTAGTCGGCGGTCGTCGGCGGATAGGTCTTGTCGTAGACGATCTTGAGTTTGTACTTCTTGGCGATGTTGCGGACGCCGTCGAGCGCGTTGCGCGGGAACTCGGCGTCGGCGCCCACCAGGGCGAGCGTCTGCGGCTTGGGGTTCTGCGCCATCGCCACCTCGAAGAAGCCCTCGGCAAAGGCCTCCTTGGGGCGCGGCCCGCCGGCCGGCACCATCGAGAAGTAGCGCGGGTAGTGGAACTCCTCGTTCACCGCCAGCCCGAACAGCGAGAAGAAGCAACGGTCCTTCTGCATCACGATGGGCATGGCGGGCGCGATCATGTTGGTCGCGTAGCCGCTCACCACGATGTCGACCTTGTCGACGTCGATCAGCTTGGTGTAGAGGCCGGGAATCGACGACGGATTGGACTGGTCGTCGTAGTAGACGAGCTTGACCGGCCGGCCGAGGATGCCGCCGCGGGCGTTGATGTCTTCTTCCGCGATCTGCATGCCGAGCAGCGCCGACTTGCCGTTGGGGGCGAGCCCGCCGGTCAGGGCCATGCCGAAGCCGATGGTGATCGGCTTGGCTTGTGCGTGGACCGAGCCGGCAAAACCGGAGGCCGCGCCCGCGATGGCGAGACTGTTGAAGGTGCGACGCTTGATGCGCATAGGACGTCCTCCCGAGACGTGTGATTATTGCGTCGATCCTAGCCCATGGCTGGTGGCGCGCAACTCCAGTTGCGCGTCTTTGTCGATGTCGCAGGGTGTTCGCGCCGCCTACAGCAGCGGTGGTGGCCCGGCCGATCCCAGCGCATGCTGGCCGAAGATGGCACCCTGGATCTCCGGCGAGAACATCACGTGGGCATTGCAGGCATGGGCGTCGCGGAACAGCCGCTGCATGGGTCCGGTGGTGTAAAGACCGCCCGAGCCCGCGACCGTCATCAGGATGTCGACCGCCTCCAGGCAGGCGCGGGTGGCGAAGAAGGCGTCGCGGCGATAGCGCACCTTGTCTTCCTGCTTGGGTTCGGTCCCGGCGCGGGCGACGGCCATGGCGTGCTCGCAGGCGCGCTTCATGATGACCTCGGCGTTGTCGATGCGCGCACTCGCCTCGGCGACCTTGATCTGCACCGTCGGATTGACGTTGACCGGCACGCCGGTGTTGGTGGCGTTGCGCTTGCGCGCCGCGCCGACCACCAGGTCGTAGGCGCCCTGGGCGCAGCCCAGCATGACGCCCGACAGCACGTAGGGCCCGAGCGCCAGCAGCGGCAGGCGGAAGAGGGGCGTGTCGTTCACCGCCGACCCCGGATGCGGCTTGCCGTTGAACGCCCAGGCCGAGAGCGTACGCCGCTCGGGCACGAACAGGTCCTTGACCGCGACGTCCTTCGACCCCGTGCCGCACAGGCCCACGGCATGCCAGGTGTCGATGATCTCGTACTCCGAGCGATGGGCGAGCGCGAAGCGCTGGTCGACGATGGCGCCGCTATCGTCGCGCACCATGAAGCCCAGCATGTTCCAGTCGGAATTGTCGACGCCCGACGACAGCGGCCAGCGCCCGGTGACCTCCCAGCCGCCGTCGACCCTGCGGCCGCGGCCGCCGGCGAAGGCGAGGGAGGTGGCGATCAGCACGTCGAGCGACCGGTCCCAGAGTTCTTCCTGGGTCTCGGGCGGGAAGTAGCCCAGCATCCAGTGGTGGCTGGCGAGATTGCCGACGTTCCATGCCGTCGACGGGCAGACGCGGGCCAGCGCGGCGCAGACGTCGATGAAGATGCCGACATCGAGCTCCGCGCCGCCGACGCGGCTCGGCTGCACGAAGCGGAACAGGCCGGCATCGTGCAGGTCGCGCTCGGTGTCGTCGGGCAGGCGGCGCAGCTTCTCGCAGGCCTCGGCGCGCGCTGCGAGCGTGGGCGCGAGCTTGTGGGCGCGCTGGACCATCTCGTCGTAGCCGACATCGGCGAACGAGATTCGCTCCTTGGGCAGGACCGCCGACGGCGTCCACTCGAACTTCTTGCTCATGATCACTCGGCGGCTGCGTAGCGGGAGGCCTGGAACGACGGCATGACCTCGCGCGCGAAGGCCTGCAGGTTGCGCACCGAGGCGTTGGGATCGACCAGCAGGATGTTGGTGGCGCCGCCCGCCTCGAGCTCCTTCAGCCGTGCGATGATCTCCTCTGGCGTGCCGAGCAGCGGCGCGGTGTCGTCCTCGACGCGATCGGCGAGCTTGTCGCGTGCAAGGTCGCCGATCACCGACAGCACGCGCTTGCGCGTGGCATAGGCCTCGGCGCGCTCGCTTTCGTTGTGGATCATCTGCAGGGCGCGCGCGGTGGCGACCAGGCCGGGGTGATACGCGCGGCCGGCCTTCTGGCATTCCTCCTTGAACAGCGCGATGCGCCGGATGATCTGGTCGGTCTGGGCGAGCTGGTCGAGCAGCAGGTTATAGCCTTCGCGCGCGGCGCGGCGGATGCTGTCGGGGCTGCCGGCGGCCAGCCACAGCGGCGGGTGCGGCCGCTGCAGCGGCGCGGGCTCGACCACGACATTGTCGTAGCGCCAGCGCTTGCCGTGATGGCTGAAACGGCCTTCGCTCAGCCAGCCCTTCTTGATCACCTCCATCGCCTCGTCGAAGCGCTCGGTCGCCTCGTCGATCGGGATGCAGAAGCCGTCGAACTCGGCCTGGCGGTAGCCCTTGCCGACGCCGAAATCGACGCGCCCGCCGCTCAGAAGGTCGAGGGTGGCGACCTGCTCGGCCACCAGCACCGGATTGTGCCACGGCATCACCACCACCGCCGTGCCCAGCCGTATGTGGCGGGTGCGCGCGGCGAGGTAGGCCAGCACCGTCATCGACGACGATACCTGGCCCTGGCCTGTGAAATGGTGCTCGACCATGAAGAGCTGCTTGAAGCCCAGCCGATCGGCCTCGATCACGTAATCGATGAAGCTCTCGTAGCCCTGGCTGTCCTCGAGGCCGACGCCGCGCTTGGTGCGCGCGCCGCCGAACAAACCGAACTGCATGCCTTGGTTCCTCCGGATGAGGACGTTACCACAACTCGGGTTCCTCTCCCCCTAACGGGGGAGAGGAGCATGACTTGATATCAGATCACAGTAGCGCATCCGGCGAGAAGCCGTCCGGCACCTTGAGGTCATGTCGCTTGGCGAACAGCCGCGGCCAGGCGGTGTTGGCCACCTGCTGCGCCTCGGCCAGCACGGCTTCCTCGTCCACGGCCAGGACTTTGCCGTCCTTCATCAGCCACCTGCCGTCGACCATGACGGCCTCGACGTCGCGCGCCTGCGCCTGGTGCACGAAGGTCGAGACCGCGCGCAGCACCGGCACCATGTGCGCCCGTGTCAGGTCCACCATGATAAGGTCGGCCTTGTTGCCGGCCTTGAGCCAGCCGCCGTCGGGCACGCCGAGCGCCTGGTAGCCGTTGCGCGTCGCCCAGCGCAGCGCCTGCTCGGGCGTGGGATTGCGGCCGTCCTCGCGGCGGACCCGCTCCATGAACAGGCCGGTGCGCATCACCTCGACCATGTCCTCGGCCATGTTGTCCGAGCCCATGGCGATGGTGCAGCCATGGCTCTCGAGATCGGCGATGCGCGGACTGAGGCCTCGCCGCGCGGCGATGGCGGCGTTGAAGGCCACGGTGACGCCCGCCTCTCCCAAAAGCTTCTCCTCGGAAGGCTCCATGCAGCGGCAATGGGCGCAGACCAGCCGGTCGTGCAGGAAGCCGAGATCGGCCAGGTACTCGGCGGGCAGTCGGTTGCGATGCGCCTTCACCGCCGCGACCTCGCCCCAGATCTGGTTGCAATGGATGGTGGCCCAGGTGTCGAGCTGCTGCTGCAGGGCGCGCAGGTCCTTCAGCAGCTCGGGCGAGCACATGTCGGGCGCCCACGCGGAGGCCGCGATGCGGATGCGGCCGTCGGCCTTGCCGTTCCACTTCTTGTGGTTGTCCTCGATGGTCCGCAGATGCCGCTGTCCCAGGGCGCGGTCGAGCTTGAAGGGCGCAGGATCACCGATCGAGGTGCCGACGCGGTCATACGCGCGCTCGCTCAGCAGGAAGCGCATGCCGGTGCCGGCCAGCGCCTCGGCGTAGTCGTCGACGTCGTTGGTGTCCTCCAGCACCAGGGTCGTGCCGCTGCGCAGCGCCTCGAGCGCGCCCAAGAGCGCCATGGCGCGGCGCTCGTCGGGCGTCATGTCGGGCAGGGGGATGGGCGAGAGGCCGCCGGAGAAGGGCGGCTTGTGGGGTGGCGAGAGATCCTCGAACACGCCGCGCGCCAGCGTCATGGTGAAATGCGTGTGCACGTTGGCGAAGCCCGGCATGATCATCCTGCCCGTGCCGTCGACCTTCTCGGCGCCGGGATGGCGCGCCAGGATCTCCGCGCTGGGTCCGATCGCCGTGATGCGGTCGCCGTCGACGGCGATGGCGGCGCCGTAGAGCAGCGAGTCCTTGTCGTCGACGGTGGCGATCACGGCGTTGTGGATGACGATGGTCACGGCTTTCCCCTGTCGCTCGGCCGATCATGACAGGTCACGGGCCGGTGGACAGTAATGGTGTGATTCTTGCGTGTTGTTTGGCGGGCAGGTGCCGGTCTTGCCTGCACTGACGCCCGTCCACGCGAGAGTCCAATCCCGAGTAAAGGAGGTCGTCATGTGTGACTATTCACTGGAAGCGTATCGTTCGCGACCTGCTGAAGAAGGCGAGAAGCTCACCCTCGAGCGTTTCCCGAGCGGCTCCATGGGGTTCACCACCGGACCAGCCTGCGATTTGGCCGTGTGCGTGCCCGCGGAGACCCATCTGCTGCTGCAGGGCATTGGCGATACTGTGCGCGAGAGCTGCGGCGTCGGCGCCGTCGAGGAGGTGGTGATGACCCGCCTCGAAGGCGGCCCCTACAAGGACGCCGTGCGCTTCTCCAACGGCGTGGAGATCCTGCTGCAACGGCTCGATCCCGGCCTCGCGGCGGTGGTCGTAGGCTCGCCCGAGGTGCGGTCCAGGCCCGCCGCGGCCGAGGCAGTTGCCGTGCCCGAACTCGCCTGAGCCTGAAGCACAATCCGTCCAGCTGGAACCAGCTGGACGGATTGTGCCCTGTGAAACAAGCATCGCCCGCTCTGGCGCTCAGGTGAACAGGAAGCCGTCGCCGGCGACGTGGATGCCGATCACCACGTCCTGAAAGTCCCTGTCGCCGGTGGCGTTCGGCAGATCCTCGAAGCCGATCTCACGTCGACGGCGCCGAAGCCGAAGTCGCGCACCACGTCGCCATTGAGGTCGGCCACGCTGTCGCGCAGGGTCGAATGGCCGCCACCGAAATGCATCGTGTCGGCGCCGCCGCCGCTCACCGTGTCGTTGCCGACGCCTGCCTTGAGCACGTTGTCGCGATCATTGCCGATCAGCGTGTCGGTTCTCTAGTCTTACTGAGTCAAAAGGTGAGTCAGAAAGCCGCGGATTGGGGCGGCCGGA
>WHTW01000170.1 GCA_009377525.1 Rhodospirillales bacterium | reverse complement strand
TGAAGCGACACTCAATCACCGGCTCGACCGGGTTGCCGCTGTTGTTGTCGAGATACATGACAGCCTGCCAGCGCATGCCGGGCACCGCGCGCAGCGACGCGTTGTCCATGACGACGATCGGCACGCTCGGTCCGGCCGTGACCGGCACGGTTCCGACGGGCCTGCCGCGCACGCGCTGCTCGGCAACCATGGCCGGTGTGGTCTGGGCCTTCGGATCGAAGGCCTTGTCATCCGGTCCGGTGAGTGGTCTGCCGTCCTGGCTGACTGTTTCCGGCGTCCACACTTGGCCTGTCTTGGGATCCCGGAACTCCGGTGCGCCTGTCGACGCGGCGACCGCGACACTGCTGCGAGGGGCCTGGGCGGCGGCTGCCGAGGCCATCGTCACGCCGACCAAGCAGATCAAAAGTTTCGGCAACCTGTTGTGAGCACTGCTCATTTCATACCTCCTATGCAGATGAGCCGGGCTGGACCGTCTTCGGCATCGAAGTTCACGCGTACATCAGCGGACTTGAGCGTCCTGCAGTACCTGCTTGGCAGTTGCGTCGAGGCAAGTGCTGCAAGCGCGCTTCGACGCCTGCATTCTAGGAACGATGGTCGGCAGTGCATCAGCTTGGAATCCCGCGGCTGTTCCCGGTGTCCCATTCGTTGGCGGTTCGTGAAAAAGCCGGCGTCGATGCCGATCGACGATACATCCGTCGCGAGCATCGAGCGTGGCAGCGACGTGGAGGTGTGTTCGCACACTTGACCTAATCCCACGCGAACCGCGCGCTGTGCATGTACGCACTCCAGAAATGCAAATCGCGATGTTTTGCACTACTAACGGTACATGTTAGGTTGAACTGCTCGCGCCCTTTTGTGCAACTTTTCGTTGCTACAAGGTGCCAATCGGCGAATGCGATGATCCCAGCGATGTTTTCGACGCACTCCCTGCCGGCATCCGAGCAATTCGATGCTTGGCACGGTTGGTACGGCTCTGTCTTCGACACGGCATCACGCCAGCCGGCTGGCGAGGGCTTTCGCGCGAGGAATACGACATGGAGGATGGGTGGGGTCTTGTTCAGCCGTGTTTCCACGCCGCCGATCGCCATTACCCGGACGAAAGCGCTCATACGGCGCAACCCCGTGGATCATTGGGGTGTCAATCTCGGCAAGCAGAGCGCGATTGACCTGAAGTTGGAGCGCGACGCGGTGAAAGTGCCCGCCAGGGTGCCATTTCTCATCTCGCTTGACCGGGAAATGTACCAGGAGCGGGCGCGGGATCGGTTTCAACTCTACCTCGCACGCGACAGTTTCCAGGCGATTGCGCCGCTGCTGGATGCCGCGCGAGGAACGGCGCTCGACACACCTGAAGGCAAGCTCCTCGCGGATTACATGCTCCTGTTGGAGCGCAATCTTCCGTTTCTGCCGGCCTCGGACGGGCCGAAGCTCGCCGCGGCGATCCAGGCCATGCTGGGAGCCTGCCTCGCGCCATCGGCCGATCGAATTGCGGAGGCCGGTCGCCATATCGATTTCACGCTGATGGAAAGGGTACGGCAAGCGGTTCGCAGAAACCTGCGCTCGCCGTCACTGGGCCCGGACAAGCTATGCCGCGAAGCGGCCACGTCGCGTTCGCAGCTTTATCGCCTGCTGGAAGGCGAGGGTGGCGTGGCTCACTACATCCAACGCCGGCGGTTGTCGGAAAGCTTTACGATGTTGTGCGATGTCACGAATAATTTGCCGATCGGCAAGGTCGCCGAGATTCTGTGCTTCGCCGACGGATCGAGTTTCAGCCGCGCGTTTCGGCGGGAATTCGGCATGAGCCCGAGTGACGCGCGCGGCGGCTCTCTTGTCGGGTTACCACCATCGCCGCCGCCGTCGAGGAGTCCTGCAGGACCTGCCGTCACCAGCTTCAGCGACTGCCTGCGCAGCATGTAAACGGTGTTTTGAGACGTAGGGACTGGTCCGGGGACTGGGCGCTAATCAAAGCGCGCTTCGCTGACTCTAGGATGGACGATGGAGTTCGCCAACACACCTTAGCGTTGGCGGCAGCCCGTGGAGCCTGGAGGCCAAGCCGGTGGGAGCATGCTGAAAGCCCTCATTGTCGTCGCAATGTTGTCCGGCATCGTGGTGGTCGCGGCGGCCGGCCGTGCCGCCGCGCAACGCAGCGACGCGCACGAGGACGCCAATTCGGCGCGGAGCGACGCCATGCTCGGCACGTTCGACCGCTACACGCCAGTGCCACAGGACAATGTATTCGCGACCACGCCCGGCCTCGAGCAGCAGGCGCGCCGGTCGACATTCACCTTCAACGGCCTCGCACCGATCTTCTACAACTCCAACGCTGACCTGACACCGTCGGGCGGCACGGCCGGCCAGAACTCGGCAGAGTTCAGCCCCATCGTCGGCGTGTCGTGGTCGACGCCGGTCTTCGACCTGCCGCTCAGGTTCACCGCCGGCGTGCGCGCTGAGATCGACCGGTTCACCCAGGCGCCGAGCGCGGACTTCGACAAGGTCGCCCTGTCGAGCCGGCTGCAGTACATCGATCCGGCCAACGACCAGGCCTACTCGCCCTATTTCGTCTATGCGCCGAGGTTCGATTTCGACCCGTTCTTTCGCGAGCGCTTCGCCACGCGCCAGGACCTCAATCTGGGCGTCAACAAGACCTTCAACTTCGAGGCCGACTTCCGGCGCGTGCCGTTGTCGCCCGATACGCTGGCGGAAACGGTCTGGTCGTTCGGTGTGACGGTCTTCGGCCAGCGCCGATTCCGCGACCCGCAGCCATCGTCGTGGGCCTTCTACGTGATCCCGTCGATGACCTACGTCATCTCCGAGAGCTGGAACGTCAGCCTCGGCATCGAGATCATGCGTCGCTGGTTCGATCCCTACCTGGGCTTCAACGAGGCCGACTGGTTCATCGAACCGATCGCCACGCTCGAGTTCGTGCTGCCGGCTGCATGGTTCGGCTCGGACCGGAACGCCAGGCTGTTCGGCCGGCCGGCGATCGACCTTCAGATGGCCTACGAGCAGAACTGGTCGAACATTCCGGCCTTCAGCTACAGCGCCTGGCATGTCGGCGCGGCGCTGAAGCTCGGTTGGCGCTTTTGATGAACCGGATCTTGACCACGGCGCGGCGCTAGGCCGGCACAGAGGAGTGATCGATGGCGTCGGGGACGACACAGAAGCTTTCCCTCTTCGCGTTGACGACGATGGTCGTGGGCGGAATGGTCGGCGCCGGCATCTTTTCTCTGCCACGGACCTTCGCGACCGCCACGGGACCGATGGGCGCGGTCATCGCCTGGCTCATTGCCGGCACCGGCATGTACATGCTGGCCCGCGTGTTCCAGTCGCTGGCTGAGCGCAAGCCCGATCTCGATGCCGGCGTCTTTGCCTATGCCAAGGCGGGCTTCGGCGACTATCCGGGTTTCCTGTCGGCGTTCGGCTACTGGATCGGCAGCTGCATCGGCAACGTCTCGTACTGGGTGCTGATCAAGTCGACGCTGGGCGCGTTCTTCCCCGTCTTCGGCGACGGCAACACGGTGGTAGCGATCCTGGTCGCCTCGGCCGGCATCTGGTTGTTCCATTTCATGATCTTGCGCGGCACGCAGCAGGCGGCCGTCATCAACAGCATCGTTACCGTGGCCAAGCTCGTGCCGATCCTGGTCTTCATCGTCCTGCTGATCTTCGCCTTCAAGCTCGACCTGTTCAGCTACAACCTGTACGGCGGCGACCTCACCACTGGCGTGTTCGAACAGGTCCGTGCGACGATGCTGGTCACCGTGTTCGTCTTCCTCGGCATCGAAGGCGCGAGCGTGTATTCGCGCTTCGCGAAGGAACGGTCCGATGTCGGCCGGGCGACCATCTTCGGCTTCATCATCGTGACGACATTGATGGTCTTGGTCACTCTGCTGCCCTATACAGTGATGCAGCGTGCCGACATCGCCGGCATGCGCCAGCCGTCCATGGCAACGGTGCTGGAGGCCGTGGTCGGGCACTGGGGCGCGGTGTTCGTCAGCATCGGGCTGCTCGTGTCGGTACTCGGCGCCTATCTCGCCTGGTCGCTGATCTGCGCCGAGGTGCTGTTCACGGCGGCCAAAACCGAGGACATGCCGAAGGCCTTCGCCAAGGAGAACAAGAACAAGGTGCCGGTGACGGCGCTGTGGGCGACCAACATCGTGATCCAGCTGATCGTCATCACGACTTACTGGTCGCGCGACGCCTTCGCGCTGATGCTCAACCTGACCAGCGCGATGGCGCTCATCCCCTTCCTGTTCGTGGCGGCGTACGGGCTGAAGCTCACGAGGCGCGGCGAGACCTACGACGTACGACCGCAGGGGCGGCGGCGCGACCTCATCATCGCCGCCATCGCCACGATCTACACGATCTTCCTCCTCTATGCCGGCGGTCTGACGTTCATCGTGCTGTCCGCGGTGCTCTATGCACCCGGCACCGCGCTCTACTTCTGGGCACGGCGCGAGCAGGGCAAACCGGTTTTCACCGGAGCCTCGGACTGGATCATCTTCATCCTGGCGGTCATCGGCGCTGTCGTCGGCATCTACTGGCTGGCGACAGGCTACATCACCATCTAGCGCACGGAGCATGTCATGGCACAGGCAGCGAACGGTTCCTTCGGCGTCCATTCCGAGGTCGGCAAACTCCGAAAGGTGATGGTATGCGCGCCGGGCCGCGCCCATCAGCGGCTGACGCCGTCGAACTGCGATCAGCTGCTGTTCGACGACGTGCTGTGGGTCGACAACGCCAAGCGCGATCACTTCGATTTCATGCAGAAGATGCGTGACCGCGGCATCGAGGTCGTCGAGATGCACAGCCTGCTCGCCGAGACGGTGGCGATCCCGGAGGCTCGGAAATGGATCCTCGACAACCAGGTGGTGCCCAACCAGGTCGGCCTCGGGCTGGTGGACGAAATCAAGAGCTACTTGGAAGGATTGAAGCCGCGCGACCTGGCGGAGACCTTGATCGGGGGATTGTCGACCGAGGAATTTCCCGAGACGCACGGCGGCGAAACGCTGAAGCTGGTCAAGGATGCCGCCGGCGTCACCGAGTATCTGCTACCACCGCTGCCCAACACGCTCTATACGCGCGACACGACCTGCTGGATCTACGGCGGCTGCACGCTGAACCCGCTGTTCTGGCCGGCGCGCCATGAGGAGCCGATCCTCACCACCGCGATCTACAAGTTCCACCCGGACTTCGCCGGCAAGGTGAAGGTTTGGTGGGGGGATCCGACCGCGGACCATGGCCTGGCGACCGTCGAAGGTGGCGACGTGATGCCGATCGGGAAGGGCGTTGTGCTGATCGGCATGAGCGAGCGGACCTCGCGCCAGGGCATCAGCCAGCTCGCGCAGGCGCTGTTCAAGCAGGGCGCGGCCGAGCGGGTGATCGTGGCGGCCATGCCCAAGCTGCGTGCCGCGATGCATCTCGACACGGTGTTCACCTTCGCTGATCGCGATTGCGTGCTGCTCTATCCCGACATCGTCTACAACATCCACGCCTATTCCTACCGGCCGGCCAACACGGCAAGCGGCATCGAGCTGCGCAAGGACAAGAAGCCGTTCCTGGAGACCGTCGGCGAGGCGCTCGGGCACAAGAAGATGCGCGTGGTCGAGACGGGCGGCACGGCCTACATGCGCGAGCGCACCCAGTGGGACAGCGGCGCCAATCTGGCCTGCGCCTCGCCGGGCGTGGTCTTCGCCTACGACCGCAACACCTACACCAACACCCTGCTGCGCAAGGAAGGCATCGAGGTGGTCACCATCGTCGGCGCCGAGTTGGGTCGCGGACGCGGCGGCGGTCATTGCATGACCTGCCCGATCATTCGCGACCCTGCCGACTGAACCAGGTTCCTCCCCATCGCGGATTCCGCGATTGGGAGGGCTTTGAGAGGAGCGCGATGACGATCCCCGACCAGCGACCAGCCCCGTCAGTCTTGGAAGCCGCGATCCCGGTCGCCAGTCTCATCCTGCTGGTCGCCCTTTCGTACTATCTCTTCGGCGACGCAGGCGGGGGCGGGCCGAACCAGGTGGCGCTGATCGTGGCGACCATGATTGCCGTGCTCCTGGCGTGGCGGCGCGGCCATACGCTTCACGACCTTGGCGGGGCGGCGATCGCCAGCGTCGAGTCGGGCCTCGGCGCGATCTTCATCCTGTTCGCGGTCGGCGCGCTGATCGGCACCTGGGCAATGAGCGGAACGCTCGTGGCGATGGTGTATTACGGCCTGCAGATCCTCAATCCCAACTACTTCTACGTCACCGCGGCGGCGATCTGCGGCGTCGTCTCGTTCGGCATCGGCAGTTCGTGGACCGTGGCCGGAACGATCGGAATCGGCCTGATGGGCATTTCCGCGAACATGGGGCTCGATCCGGCCATCACGGCTGGGGCCATCATCTCGGGTGCCTATTTTGGCGACACGACGTCTCCCTTGTCGGATTCAGCCAATCTCGCGGCCGGCGTCGGCAATGCGAACCTCTACCATCACATCCGTGAAATGCTGCCCACGTCGCTGGGGGCCTTGGCCATCTCGCTCGGCATCTTCTGGCTGCTCGGCAGCCCCGGCAGTTTCGACGCCACCGATAAGATGCTGGCGATCGGCGCCGCATTCCACATTTCCCTGATCCTTTTCCTGCCACTGGTGGTTGTCGTCGTCATGGCGCTGCTGAAGGTCCCGCCCTTCACCACGATATTCACCGGCGCGTTGCTGGGCGGCGTGCTCGCCGTAGTCGTGGCGCCGGAGCGGGTGCTGGCCTTCGCCGACCCTGCGGCGGGCGTGCCGTCCTGGCTGGGCTGCATCAAGGGCGTATGGCAGGCGCTGGCGTCGGGATACGTCTCGACGACCGGCCAGCCGGCTCTCGACCAGGTGGCCACGCGCGGTGGCATGAGCAGCATGCTGAGCACGGTCTGGCTCATCATATCTGCGTTCGCCTTCGGCGGCGTCGCCGAGAAGACCGGCGTCCTTGATCGGCTGATCTCACCCATCGTCAGGACCGCGCGCACCAGCGGCCGGCTCATCGCCAGCCTTGTCGTGTCGGTGCTGGCGGCCGGCATCTCGACGGCCGACCAGTACCTCGCCATCGTCTTGCCGGGCCGCATGTTAAAGCAAGCCTTCGCCGAGCGCGGGCTGGCGCCGATCGTGCTCAGCCGTTCGGTCGGTGCCTCGGCAACGCCGACCTCGGCGCTCATTCCCTGGAACAGTTGTGGCGCATACCTGGCGACGACGCTCGGCGTCGCAACGCTCAGCTACGCGCCCTACGCGATATTCGGCTTCGCCAGCCCGCTGCTGACGATCGCCGCCGGCTACATGGGCTTTAGGATCCTGCGCGCTGCGCCGGTGACAGGAGACGTGTCCGACAGCCAAGAGGCGGGTGCTGCCGACAAGGACTAGCAGCCACGCGGCTGCTCAGGAGGCCGCCATGGCGAATGTGCGCAAGGACAAGAGGCCGTTCGTGGCGACCGTCGGCGAGGCGCTCGGCGTGAAGAAGCTGCGGGTGATCGAGACCGGCGGCACCGCCTACATGCGCGAACGCACCCAGTGGGACAGCGGGGCCAATCTCGTCTGCGCCTCGCCGGGCGTGGTGTTCGCCTACGACCTAAAGCGCTCCCGGTTCGCCGAGATTTTGGGACGCGGCAGCCGGTCTTGGGACTTGCAGCAAGGTAGAGCGCACTCCGTTGGCGATAGAATGCAGCAAGCAAATTGCTGGGCGTATTTGTGATCCCGCCATGGTCGTTTTCCAGCGCTTGCGCTCGAGGCAAAGGTGATCATGCCGCCTTAGCCGCCCCGGCCGGATCGTGGGCAAGCGGCGTCGGCTGCGGTGGAAGGATGTTGAACGTTCTCTCGAGATGTGGTGGCGAGGTCGATGTCAGGCTCCTGGCGACGGCAAGAGCGGCGAGGAGAAGTGCGGCAGCGGCGATCATGTAGAACACGCCGTCGATGTCGAAACGCCGCAGCAGGCTCATGCCGACAAGTGGACCGAGCGCGGAGCCGCAGCCACTGGCCAAGATGAGCCGACTGCTTACGGCCACAACGTGGTCGGCCGGCAGCTGGTCGTGCGCGTTGGCGACGCAGACCGGATAGAGGGTCGACATCAACCCGCCAAACAGGCCGGCGATCGGCAGGATCACCGCCAGGGTGTGCGGCAACCGGATCAAGGCGATGGCAGCGGCCGCGAGTCCAACCCCAAGCAGTGCCAGGACGACGCGCCGGTCGAGGCGGTCTGACAAGCGACCGATTGGGACCTGGAAAGCAAGACCGCCCAGCACGGCCGCCAGCATGAACATGGCTATCGATTCGGGGTCGATACCTTCGTCCCGCATCCATACCGGAACGAGGGCATAAAAGGCGGCGCTGATCAGCCCGCTGAGCGCCGCGCCGGCAAATGCCACAGGCGCCAGCCGCACCAATCGAAGGTAGGGCACATGAACAGGCGCTGCCATGCGTGGCGGCTCGGCGCGGGTGGTGCTGACCAGCGCCAACGCCACGGCGAACAGGATCACGATGATGTTGAAGGACGTCCCACCCTCGAGATCGGCGTAGCCAATCAGGAGCTGGCCCAGCGCTATGGCGACGAAGGTGCCTATCATGTAGATCGAGAAAACGTATCCGCGTTCCGAAGGCGCGGCCTTGGCATTCAGCCAGCTCTCGGTCGTGACGAATACTCCGGCGCAGCCGAAGCCGATGATGGTTCGCAATGCCAGCCACGGCAGAGCCTTCTCCATGAGCGGCATGGTGGCCGTCGCCGCGACCACGATGCCGGCCAACGCCGCATAAACGCGGATGTGACCGAACCGCTCGATGAGCCGTCCACTATACGACGCACCGACCGTAAAGCCGGCGAAGTAGCTGCTGAGCACCAACCCAGCCATGGTAGCCTCGAAATCCTCGGCGACCACACGCAGGGCAATGAAGGTACCGAAGAATCCGTTGGCCAACTGGATGGCGCTCGTCGCAATGACGAGCGTTCCAATCTGCGCCCCAATGGCTCTCTGCTGCAATGTTCCCTCCACGAGGCGAGGCCATGGGCCGTAGATCGGTTCAGTGTTCCAGCGGCCCTCGGTCGGCACGCCGGATTCGGCAGCGCGCGACACCGAGGCCTGCACCGCCACCGCCGACCCTCGATGTCTTGGTCGGCGAGTTGCCGCGGAGCAGGCTGGTCCCCATCTTAGACTCAACTGGCCTCCCTTGCCTTGGTGGCTGACGAACCGGGACGTCGGATATGGCCGCCGGATACCAAGCCAATGTGTCGCCGGGGCATTGCAACCGCTACGAGCCGACAGGCGAAGCATGCTGCGACGCGCTTTCATCCGAGGGTTCCTGTTCAGCTCGGTCTGCGGGCCTGCCTTGGCTGCCGATCCGCTTCCGACGCTGCAAGAGACCCCGATGTTCGCCGACAAGGTGAAGATCGGGGCGTTACCGCCAGTCGCGCGGCGCATTCCCAAGGAGCCGTGGGTGGTCAAGACGTTCGCCGGCGGCGACGGTCCCGGCCGGCCGGGTGGCCAGCTGAACATGCTGGTGTCGGGTGCGCGCGATACGGCGCTGATGACGGTCTACAGCTATACCCGGCTGATCGTCCATGACGACACGTTCAAGCTCCATCCCGACATTCTCGAAAGCTACGACGTCCACGAAGGCCGCGAGTTCACCTTCAGGCTCCGCGCCGGCCACAAATGGTCCGACGGCCATCCCTTCAGCACCGAGGATTTCCGGTTCTTCTGGGAGGACATCGCCAACAACAGGGAACTCTCGCCGTCCGGCCCCCCGGTCGAGCTTCTGGTCGACGGCCAGCCGCCCAAGGTCGAGATCATCGACGACCACACGATCAAATACGGGTGGGACCGGCCCAACGCCTACTTCATCGAAAGCCAGGCGCGCGCTGCACCGCTTTTCCTGTTCCGGCCGGCCCACTACCTCAGGAAGTTCCATCCCCGGTACACCGACCCCATGGTGATCGCCGGTGCGGCCAAGGGCGGCCAGCAGGGCGGAAACTGGGTGCAGATCTTCCGCCGCGTCGATGTGATGTTCAACAACGACAACGTCGACCTTCCCAGCCTCAATCCATGGGTCAACACCACGCCCTCGCCGGCGCAGCGCTTCGTCTTCGTGCGCAATCCCTACTATCACCGCATCGACGAGAAGGGACAGCAGCTGCCCTATGTCGATCGCGTCATCTTCACCGTGGCTGCAGCCAACCTGATTCCGGCCAAGGCCGGCCTCGGCGAATCCGACCTGCAGGCGCGCTATCTCAACCTGCGCGACTACACGTTCCTGAGGAGCAGCACCAAGACCTCGGGCGCCGAGGTGCGGCTATGGGAGCCGGGTTCGGGCTCGCAGGTTGCTCTCTATCCCAACCTCACCACCAACGATGACGAGTGGCGCAAGCTGTTCCGCGACGTGCGCTTTCGCCGGGCGCTCTCGATGGCCATCGATCGCGACGAGCTGAACCAGGTCATCTATATCGGGCTCGCCACACCCTCGAACAACACGATCATGTCGAGGTCGGTGCTGTTCAAGCCCGAATATGCGACCAAGTGGGCGAACTACGACCCGAAGGTCGCCAACCGGCTTCTCGACGAGATCGGCCTCACCCGGCGAGACTCCAACGGCATCCGCCTGATGCCCGACGGGCGTTCGGCGATCATCGTGGTCGAGAGGCAGAGCGAGCTGATCGAAGAAGCGGACGCACTGCAGCTGATTGCCGACCACTGGAAGGCGATCGGCATCAAGATGGTCGCCAAGCTGCAGACGCGCGAGAACTTCCGCCTGCGCACCTTTTCCGGTGAAGCGCTGATGACGGCCTATGCCGGGGTTGTCACCGCCGTGCCGACGCCAAACACCAGTCCCAGGGAGTTCGCGCCGACCATGCGGGGCGGCCTGCAGTGGCCGAAATGGGGGATGTTCGCCGAGTCCGGGGGCAGGCAGGGCAAGCAGTGCGACATGGAGTCCGCCTGCCGGCTGCTGGACCACGTGGAGGAATGGCGAAGCGCGCGCGACGAGGAAGGCCGCCGCCGGGCCTGGGAGAAGATCCTGCAGGCCCAAGCCGACGAGGTCTTCTCGATCGGGACGGTGAACGGCATCCGCCAACCGGTCGTGGTCGGAGCCAAGGTGCGCAACGTGCCGAAGGAGGGCTACTACGCCTGGGATCCCGGCGGCTATATCGGCCTCTATCAGCCCGACACGTTCTGGATCTCGCCGTAGGGCGTCCCGGCGCCAAGAGGGGTCGCGGCGCGACGGCGCCACGGCCCGATCGCGGCTTCAAACCCGCTGCTTGATAGCCAGCGTCGTCATGTCGAAGTTGATCGCAGTCGTGCCGCCGCCCATGCAACCGCGACCATCTGCTCAACACGCGCCGCATCCCGTCGGCGCCACGAAAAAAATCGTCCCTCCCATTGATTCATCGAACATCGGAGGATGAGGTGGTTCGCGACCCTGTCGACTAGAGCGGAATCCGATCAGGTGGAACCGCGTGCGGTTCCACCTGATCGGATTCGCGCGCACGGGCGATGTTTGCTTCACAGGGCACAATCCGTCCAGCTGATTCCAGCTGGACGGATTGTGCTCTAGTCGTCTTCCTCGCCGGCGCGGAGTCCGTCCGCGCCGGCATTACGCCGAGGGCGTAATCGACAGGACCAGGACCTGACTGTTGATCGCCGTCAGGCTGTCGCCGATCTTGACGCGCGGAAGCTGGTCGCGGCCGGCCTGTGTCGTGACGTTGTAGGTGCGCACCGGGCCGCTCGCGGGATTGACCAGCGTTATCGTATTGCCCGCCGGATTGACGCCCACGACCCACCAGGTGCCGACGGCTTGGGACGCCGCGACGCCGGTGAGGTTCTGGCCGGCGGATGCGGTGCCGACCACGCTGACGTCGCGATTGGGTGGTGTCGGTGTGCTGCGACCCGACAGCACGAAAGTCAGTCTGTCCTCGAAGGCGAGCGTCACCATGTCACCGATGCGGGTGGCGCCGAAGTTGGCGACCGCCGGACCGACGTTGTGTGTACGCACGGCGCCGTCGGCGTAGGTGACCGTCACGGTGCGGGCGGCGGGATCGACGGCCGTGATACGGGCATCCGCGGAATAGGTCGTCACCGTCTGGATGCCGACGATGGCCTGATCCTGTGCGCGGATGACGGCCGGCACGAGCGTCGGGCCAACGACGGCGATCGCGATCAGACCCCTTCGGTTAAGCACGATAGGCCTCCTATTCGATGTTACGGATAGTCTCGAGCGCGCGACTCTGATGATCAGTCTACAAACCGCACCAGTAGGCGCATCGGCATGGAATCCTGCGATTGGTTCCGGCGTCCCAATCGCTGCCGCGGCGTCATTTTGGGACGCAGGGAATGGACGTGGGACGCACAGACAACAGATCGCAGTGTCCTGACCGGCCAGCGCCTAGTTGGGCATGGCCGCCTGTTGCCGGGCCCTCGTTGTGTGAAGGCCGGGCGGTGTCTTGTGCCACGCCTGTCCTGCCACGGCCTGCCGGTAGCCGTAGTCGAAGAGAGCGCGCATGTAGGCCTGGTCGAACAAGCCCCCGCGCGGCGTTTTGAAATCGGCACCGATATAGGCGAGGTTGTAATCGACGCCATCGCGCTTGGTAACGAAGTAGACGCGCATCACGTCGTTGTAGCCGCTCGCCGCCAGCATCGTGGCGATCGCTCGGCCGGCGATGGTGATGGTGCGGCGTTCGATCTCCGCCTGCTCGGGGTCAAGTCGCGCATTGCGGATGATGTAGGCCGTCTGCGCGCGGTCGGCCGACAGCGCGGCGGGATCAATCGATGCCGGATAGAGAAAGAGCTGGGCGATCGCACCGCCGTCGACATGCATTTCCTGGAACCGGGCGTCGCCGATCTCGACATCGAGCAGTACCGGCTGAAAGGCGCCTGGAATCGAGGCCGATGCCAGCAGGATCTTGCGGAATAACCCCAGCGACTTCGGGTGCCGGCTGGCGGCGATGGCGCCGATGTTCCAGATCACCGGTCGCTGGGCGTCGAGATCCGTGGTCCCGATCAGCAGCAGGCGGCCCTTCTGGTATTCCCGGGCGATGGCGTCGAACATTGCCTGGTCGGCATAACGGGCGATCGTCCGGGCGAGAGGGCCGGTGTCGGCCATGCCATCGTCGAACAACGCCGCGATGAGGCCCCGCCGGGAAAAGACCTGGTCGGGACCGATCGTCGTGTAGATATCGCGCAGCGCGGCATCGTGGTCGGGACCGAGAAAGGCGAAGGGTGCGATCAGGGCTCCCGTGCTGACGCCGGTCACGATGCTGAATTGCGGACGGCTGCCGGTCGCGGTCCAGCCGTTCAGGAGGCCGGTGCCGAAGGCTCCGTTGTCAGCGCCGCCGGACACCGCCAGGAAGGACGCCGGAGGCATCGGTTTCGTCGACCGGCCGGCGGCGCGCAAAACCGCCCGCTCGCGCTCGAGCGCCAGGGCAGCCTCCGCGAGCATGGCGGCGGGGTCGCCGTCGGCGAAGAAACGGGCGTTGGAAATGCCGAGCGGCAGGGCGCGCTCGGCATTGGATGAAGGCACCGCCGGCCCACGCGCGGGAATGGCGCAGCCGGCGACGATGCAGAGAGCGATCGCCAGCACGACAGGAGAAAAGCGGGGCTTCGTGGCCATTGCTGTCAAGGGATCAAACGGCGATCGCGCCCGAAGCGAGACCGTACAGGCCGGCGGCTGCCGCCGCGGCGATGACACCGAACAGCAGCCATTCGACGCGAGAAGACCGCGATCGGCACGATCTTGGCAACGGTCGCGATGGTGTTGAGCGCCGCGGCCTCCTTGACGCCGCGCAGGATCAGCATGTGCACGCCCCACAACAGCGCCGACGCCGCGGCGATCGCGACGGGCGCGGTGCCGTCGCCGAAGACCGGGAAGAACTGACCGAGCGTAGCCTTGATCAGGACGAGGCAGGCGACGTCGACGAGGCAGCAGCCGATCCAGTAGCCCGCCGCCGAGGCAAAGCCCAGATAGTCGCCGAAGCCCGCCTTTGCGTAGGCGTAGATGCCCGGCGTCGAGCTCGGGCTTGCGCCGCGCCAGGGTCTGGAAGACGAAGGCCAGCATCAGCATGCCCACGCCGGCGATGGCCCACGCGATCGGCGCGCCGAGGCCACCGGTCGCCCGCCCGAACGCCGAGGGGACGGCAAAGATCCCCGAGCCGACCATCGAGCCCACGACGAGGGCGACGAGCGCGCGCAGGGAGAGTTTTTGTTCTGCCGAGGAGGTCACTCTGGCATCTTATGGGCCGTGACGTGCTGTATGATTGACCCCGCGTCCCCGGACCATGCAGTACGTTCCAAAACGAGCCGGCGGATGCAGACGCGACGGTGACCTGCCGATATGTGAATCGATTCTAACTGACGGGATCGCGATGCCCCGCAAGATGCTGAGATTGCTGCGCCGCGTGCTCGTGCTCCTGCTCGTGGTCGCAGGCGCGTTGCTGGCCGCGCGCGCCTGGGATTCCCAGCGCGGCCCGCCGCTCGATCCCTGGCACACGCACGTGCCGCACGACTGGCACGTCGCCGAGATCGACAAGGCCGATTGGGCCGCCTACCTCAAGGCCGAGGAGGCGGCGTTTCGCGAGGTGCGGACCGAGGTCGTCGACAAGATCGACGAAGAGGCGAAGACACCGGGCAATCGCTACTACGCCGGAAGCCCGATCTATCCCGGCAACTTCGAACAGGACTGGAATCGCTCGTACATCCTCGAGCCCGACGGGCCCGCGGTCGGCGCGGCCGTCCTGCTGCACGGGCTGACCGATTCCCCGTACAGCCTGCGCCACATCGCGCGCCTCTATCGCGACCGCGGCTTCGTCGCGGTGGCGATCAGGATGCCGGGACACGGCACCGTGCCGGCCGCCTTGACCAGCATCGAATGGGAAGACTGGGACGCCGCGACCCGGCTCGCCGTCCGCGAGGCCCGCCGGCGAGCAGGCCCGTCGCGGCCGCTCCATATCGTGGGCTTCTCCAACGGTGGCGCGCTGGCGGTGAAGTACGCCCTCGACGCCATCGACGACCAGCGTCTGGCGCGGCCCGACCGCCTGATCCTGATCTCGCCGATGATCGGTATCACGGCCTTCGCGCGCTTTGCCGGAATCGCGGCTCTGCCGGCGATGTTTCCCGCCTTCGCCAAGGCGGCGTGGCTCGGCATCGTGCCCGAGTTCAACCCCTTCAAGTACAATTCGTTCCCGGTCAACGGCGCGCGCCAGTCGCACCGCCTGACGGCCGCGCTGCAGGATCGCCTGGCAACGGCTGCCCAGCAGGGCAAGCTCGACCGCCTGCCGCCGATCCTGACGTTCCAGTCGGTCGTCGATTTCACGGTGAGCACGCGGGCGGTGATCGCGGGGCTCTATGCACTGTTGCCGCCGAACGGCAGCGAGCTCGTGCTGTTCGACATCAATCGTGCCGCCAAGCTCGGCCCGCTGTTGCGCAGCGCTTCCGAGACAATGCTGTCGCGCATCCTGGCCGATCCGCCGCGCAACTTCCGCACGACGATCATCACCAACGCCGGCGACGACACCTACGAGGTCATCGAGCGCGTCACCGAAGCCGGCTCGGTGGACGAGAAGGTGCGGCCGCTCGGTTTGGCGTTTCCGGCCGGCCTCTTCTCGCTGTCGCACGTTGCCCTGCCGTTTCCGATGAACGATTCCCTCTACGGCATGCAGCCCGACGACAGCGACGAGTTCGGCGTCAACCTGGGCGCGATCTCGCCGCGCGGCGAGCGCGGCGTGCTGATCCTCAACCTCGATGCGCTGCTGCGCGCCTCGTCAAATCCGTTTCATCCCTACCTGCTGGCGCGGACCGAGGAGACCATGGCGAAGCCCGCGCGGGCGGGGCCCTAGTAGCTCGTCACAAGGTTTTGATGGGTTTGAGTTGAGTCTCGCGAGGATCTGCAGCTCCCGCGGTCGGATGAGGATAGTGATGGAGCCGTTGCGTGCTGGCTTGAAAGCATGGCTGGCACTCGGGCTCGGCGACACAAGGAGTGGTGTCGTCGCCCGGACGACCCGC
>WHTW01000016.1 GCA_009377525.1 Rhodospirillales bacterium | reverse complement strand
ACCTTGCCATCAGGACCCGCACTGCCGCGTCGGATCGGTCGATCGACGCGTGCTCTTGCGCGCGCCCGCCGATTGTCCCGCGCCTCGTCAGCCCATCATCCTCACTGCCGTCGCAGCACTTGCCGCCGTCTCCGGATCGGCAACGCCAGACACCACCAGGTCGCCATCACTGCCCACCGTCACGTTCGTCCGCCACCAGTGCGGCGACCTCGACACAATCCCCATAGCCCCTCGCTCCCCAGCGGTTCAGTTCAATCCGGCTTCAATGAGGTCGCGCCATGCTGTGATCCAACCATCGGCCTCGCGACCTCACAGAAGCCTCTAGATTCCAGCTGGACGGAATGTGCTTTAGCACGAATGTGACACTCGGACTCGGGGTCACGAGACTGGACCGGGCCGAAGCTTTGCCGGTTCTGATCCAAAACCGACAGCTGACGGGCCGGACATCTCCGGTCAAAATAGACGCGGTCCCGACCGCTGATCACGAAGTCATCGTCGTTGAAGGATAGAGTCACATGATCAAGAGATTTCACTCTCTGTATGTGGGGCAGATCGACCTCGACAACGTCGGTCTCCACGGCACTCCGGCCGACGAGCGCCGATATTCGAGCGAGCACCTGAGCGAGGTTTTCGCCACCGCCCGCGACGTCGCGCGGCTCATGGACGACCTCGGCTACCACGCGCTGTGGACGGCCGAGCACCACTTCCAGCGCGAGGGCTATGAATGCCTGCCCAACCTGGTGCAGCTCGGCCTCTGGCTCGCCACGCAGACCAAGCGCCTGAAGTTCGGCTGCGCCTTCAACGTCCTGCCGATGTGGCATCCGATCCGGCTGGCCGAGGACTACGCCATGGCCGACATCGTGACCGACGGCCGGCTGATCATGGGCGTGGGCCGCGGCTACCACAGTCGCGAGGTGGAGACCTTCGGGGCGCCGCTGCTCGATGCCGAGGCCAACCGCGCGTATTTCGAGGAGCAGCTTCAGCTCCTGCTGAAGTGCTTCAACGAGGACTCCTTCCACTTCAAGGGCAAGTACTTCGAGTGCCCACCTCCAGTCGACTACCGCGGCTACCGCCTGAAGGAGATCACCATGGTGCCGCGTCCCAAGCACCTGCCCGTCGACATCTGGATGCCGATCGCCAGCGGCCGGACGATCGACATGATGGCGCGCTACGGCCTCAAGGCGATGGTGGACCTGAATGGCGAGAAGATCCTCGACGATGTCGTGCGCGCCTATCACGATGCCTGCGCCCGCCACGGCCGTCCAAAGCAGCTCGGCGAGGACATGATCTGGGGAGCCGGTCTCTACATGGCCGACAGCCAGGAGGAGGCGATCAAGCGGATCGAGCCGGCGCACGACGAACGCTACAAGTGGTTCGCGCCGTTCGGCTTCGTGCGCTATGCCGACGATCAGGGCCGGACGTGGGGCACGCCGGGGGCGCCGGCCACGATCCCGTCGATCCGTGATGGCGTGAAGCAGAAAGCGTGGCTGTGCGGCACGCCCGCCCAGGTCATCGACGCCATCAAGTCGATCGAGGCCAAGTATCCCGGCTTGGAGGATTTCATGGTCCACTGGGCCGAGGGACTTTCGTCGGCGGAATTCAAGGACCAGCTGCGCTGGTTTGCACGAGACGTCATGCCGGCCTTCAGCGAAGCGAAGATCGCCGCCGAATAGAACGCGGGCCCTTGGCGCCAGTCAGGTGCGAGGCCTGCCGTTCGGGGTCAGAACGAGTCGCTCATTAACGAGGCGCGTATCGGAGGACAGGTCCTCGACGCTCGGCTAGGAGGGCCCGCCCTCCGAAGCTTCAGCGTAGGCGGTCTGTACCACATAGGACAGGCTCTCTTTCGCGCTGCGCGGAACGGGTTCTCAGACCAGCTCCACCCGCAATGACCTGCCGACCGCGGCAGCAGCGCGGCGGAGCGTCGAAAGAGTGACAGACGGATTCTTCGGGTCGAGCAGCCGATCGAGTTGACGCCGATCGGTCTTCATTCGCGCAGCCATCTCGGTCTTCGTGAGGCCTCTCTCTTTCATGGCCTCCCGGACCTGATCGGCGATGATCTCCTTGAGAGCAAGTTCCTCGGTCTCGGCAAGCATACCCTCTCTGGCGAGGAACCCGTCGAAGGTTTCGTCCCGGGCAACGCGCCCCTTGCTTCTGTTCTTTTCCATCAATCCAATTCCCGTTTGCGTTTGAGGGCGAGATCAATGTCTCTCGATGGAGTTTTCTGCGTCTTCTTCACGAAGCCATGCAGCAATACCATCTCGCCCTCAGCGATGCAGAAGATGACGCGCGCAATCGTGCCGTCCGTGAGATCGCTGCGAACCTCCCAGAGCCGGCGGCCGAGCGGCCGGCAATACGGCATGCCAATCGGCCAGCCAAATTCCACCTTCTGAATGTCCTTGCCGACAACACGACGGTCATCCTTGGAAAGATCCAGCAGCCATTCCTTGACCGGCTTCCGCCGGTGCCAGTCTCATAGAAGCGCGCCGGCAGTTTCTTCAGGCCCGGGAGCATCTATGTGATTGTGTCAAAAAAGACACATTTCGTCAAGCCAGACCGAGCACGACGCAGCGAGAGCGCGAGCGGCCACAAGAGCGGTGGGATCCTGCCCGGGAGGGGTTGCCGCCTACCAGGAGAATCGTACGCCGAGATTGAGGGCATGGTTGTCGGTGCCCGAGGCAAGCTCGCCGTCATAGCGGAGGTAGAGCTGCGTGGCCTCGGCGACGGTGGCCGTCGCGGAGAAGCCGATGATCGCGCTGTCGCGCTGCGGCGTGGCGCCATAGACCGTGAACGATGCCGTCGGCGCACCGGCAAACGATGCCGTGATCGGCCGGCCAGTGGAGGCGTATTCGTGCTGCCAGCCCAGGCGAAAGCCGAGGCCCAGTGCGCGCTCATTACCGATCGGGATCGTGCTGGCGAACTGCGCGCCCAAGACCGAGCGCACCGAGTTCGTGGTCTGCTGCGCCACGTTCAGGTTCAGGGAGTTTGCGCCGCTTTCAGTGAAGGCATTCTGTGACGTGATGCTGGTCTGGAAGCGCGCAAACGGCGTCACCGACGCCATCTCCCGGATGCCGAACCTGTAGCCCGTCTCGACCTGCGCCAGGAACTGGTTGGCCCCGGTGCTGCCCGAGGCGGTGCGCGGTTGCAGGCCGGGGATCTGGATCTGCCGCTGCACCTGGTTGTTGAACCAAGCGTAGCCCGCCAGCGCATCGGCGTAGAATCCCGATTGCGTGAACGAGCCGTAGGCCGCCACGCTGACCGAATCCGACCAGCCCTGGCCCATGAAGGAGCTCACCCACTGCGTGCCGTGGGCATAGCCGACGCCGAGACCGACCAGGAAGCGCGGGTCGAAGCGATAGTCGATGCCGGCAGCCGCGCCGCCGACGTTGTAGGTCAGCGTCGAGCTGTTGCCGTCGCCCTGTACCGAACCCAGCCCGCCCAGGCCGCTGAACCAAGCGCTGAGCGGACGGGCGCTGTCGCACGCCTCGACGTCGCAAGCCATCGCCAAGGCCTGGCGCTGGCCCGTGCTGCCGCCCGCCCGCGCAGTGGCCATCTGCTGGCCCAGCGCACTCATGAACAGCGCGGCGTTGGCGACGTTGAACGAGCCGAAGTCGGCGTAGGGCTGGCCGCTGATCGCGTCGAGCACGGCGGGAGCCTGCTGCGTCCCGAGACCCGCCAGCGCATCGATCACCGTGGCGAAGTCGCCGGAGGCATTGGCATGGGTCTGGTCCAGCGCGTAGCCGACGCTGCGCTGGTTGACGGTGTTGCCGCCGAAGCCCGAGAACGCATTGCCCTGCAGCGCCAGCGTCAGGAACACGTTGTTGGCGTCGTAGGCGAGCGACGGCGTCAGGAAGGCGAAGTTGCTGGTCACCCCCGAATAAGTCCCGCTGACGCCGCCCACTGCATTGAGGATCGTGTAGGTCGTGCTCGTCCCGTAGTTGCCGGGGGCGGCGATCACCTGCACCGTCGCCCCGCCGCCGATGCTGGCCATGCCGGTCGCATTGATGCGGTCGGCCTGGCCTTGGGCATTGGCCTCGACGACATACGCGCCGCCCACCTGGCTGAAGTTGCCGGTGATGTTGAGCGTGCCGATCGAGTTGCCGGGCGCCAGCGTGCTGTTGCTGGCCACCAGCCCGCCGATCGTGCCGCTGCCACCCAATGTGCCGCCGTTGTTCAGCGTCACGGCGCTGGCCAGACTGCCGTTCACCACCAGGGTGCTGGCCTCGACCGTGGTGACTCCGGTGTAGGTGCTGGCGCCTGTCATGGCGAGTGTGCCGCCACCCTGCAGGGTCATGCCGCCGCTGCCCGACATCAGCCCGGCGTAGGTGCCTGTGGCGCTCTGGTTGAATACCACCATGGCGTTGTTGACGATGTTGCCCTGCAGGCTCGTCGCGTTGCCTTGCAGGGTGCCGCCCGCCACCGTCGTGCCGCCGGTGTAGCTGTTGGTGCCCGCGAGGATCACCGTGCTGGTGCCGTTCACCAGCAGGCTGCCGGTGCCGCTGATGCTGCCGGCATAGGTGCCGATCGTGGCCTGGTTGAACGTGACCGCGGCGTTGTTGACGATGTTGCCCTGCAGGCTGCTCGTAGTTCCCTGGAGCACGCCACCCGATATGGTGGTGCCGCCCGCGTAGCTGTTGGTGCCGCCAAGAATGAGCGTGCCGGCGCCGGTCTTGGCGAGGCCGCCAGCGCCGCCGATGTTGCCGGCCAAGCTCACGTTGTTGCCATTGGTGTCGAAGGTGCCGCCGGCGGCGCCGAGCACGGCGAGCGAGCTGGAGATGTCGACGGTGTTGCCGGTCGCCCATTGCAGGCCACCACCGTTCAGCGTGATCGTGCCGGTCCCGAAGTTGCCGGCTGCCGCGAAGTTGATCAGGCCGGCACTGATGATCGTGCCGCCGGCGTATGTGTTGGCGCCGGTGAGGATGAGCGTGCCGCCGCCGGCCTGCGTGAGCGCGCCGGCGCCGTCGATCGTGTTGGCGACGGTGAACGTGCCGCTGCGGTTGAATACCAGGCTCGCCTCGTTGGCCACGTTGCCGCTGCCCAGCGTGCCGCTCGCGCCGCCATTGCCGATCTGCAGCGTGCCCGCCTGGATCGTCGTGACGCCCGAATAGGCGTTGTTGCCCGACAGGGTCGTGGTGCCGGCACCGGTCTTCAGCAGGCTGTAGCTGCCGGCATTGCCGCCGGTGCCGCCCGACCCGGTCTGATCGGCGATGACATCGGCCAGGATCTGGCTCTGGCCTGCGCCGGAAGCGAAGGTCATCGTGCCGTTGCCTTGCAGGAACAGGCCCGCGCCGAACGCCGACCCATTGTTGGCGTTGGTGCCGGCGCCGCCCGTCACCGAGTTGCCGTTGACGATGAGAGGGCCGGCGAGCGCGAGGCTGCCGCCCTGCTGCACGAAGATGCCGCCGCCCGCGCCCAGGCCGCCACCGCCGCCGGCACCGGCCAGGGAACCGCGGCCGTTGCCGCCGCCGAAGCCGCCGCTGCCAAATATGAAAGGGCCGGCGGCGGTGCCAGCGCCGCCGCCGCCGAAGCCGCCGCTGCCGCCGGTGCTGAAGCCGGCGGCACCGCCACCACCGAAACCGCCCTCGCCGGCATTGTCGCCGCCGCCGGCGCCGGTGATGAACCCTGTGGAGCCCGCGCCCCCGCCGCCGCCCGAGGCGCCGCCGCTGCCGCCGCCGGAGCCGGCGCCACCTGCCGACGCGTCGATGGCAATGCCGGGCTGTCCAGAGAGACCGCCGGTGCCGCCGTCGGCGCCGACGCCCAGTCCGCCGCCGCCACCGCCGCCAGGTCCGCCGCCGTTACCGCCGTTGCCGCCCATGCCGCCACCGCCGCCCCGGCCCAAAGAGCCGCCGCTGCCGCCGGCACCGCCGACGGCGGCATTGCCGGTCAGGCTGACGTTGCTGACCGTCACCGTCGCCTGGTTGGCCACGAACAGCGCGCCGCCCAGCCCCGCCCCGCCGCCACTGCCGGCGGCGCCCGTGCCGCCGGCGCCGCCCTGCGCCCTGGTGTCGGTGATGGCGAGGTCCTGGATCGACACGCTGACCGGAACCTGGGTCGAACCGGAGAACGCGCCGACGAACAGGCCGCGGAACTGGTTGTTGCCGCTCAGCGTGTTGTTGTTGCCGACGATGGTGACGTTGGCCTGCACCGCCGGCAGGTCGGCCGTGAGCGTGACGTTGGCCGCGAAGCTGATGGTATCGCCGGTGCCGGCACTGGTGATGGCGCTGCGCAGTTGCGCCTCGGTGGCGACCACGAAATCGGCCGCCCCGGCGGGCTCGGCCAACAGCGGCGCCATCGCGCCGCTCGCCAGGAGCAGGGCACGCAACCGACGAACCGGCGTCATCGAGGACACCAGCCCGCTAACCGACCACGACGACGCGTCCACTCCCGCACCACTCCCGCCTCGCGACCAAGGGTCAACCTATGGTGGATCGAGCCTTAGCCGATTTCGCGGGAAGGCAATGTGCCCAGAGTCTCAAATGCCGAAAAGTTGGTGTGCGGGTCCGTCAGTTCGGGGCGCGGCGGCCGATCCAGGCACGGGCATCGGCCTCGAAGCCGAAGCGGCCGGCTGTCGCGTCGTGGCCATCGGCGCTCGCTCGGCCGATGGCGAGCTCCCGCGCCTCGCCGGGGGTAAGGCCGAAGTGACGACGGAAGGCGCGGATGAAGGTGTTGTCGCTGCTGAAATGATGGTCGACGGCGAGGTCGATCAGGCGCGCCGGCCGGCCCGCCGGCGAGATGAGCCGCATGAAGGCGCGGTGGAGGCGGCGTTCCTGGATGTAGTGTGCGAGCCCGCCTTCGGGCTCGAAGAGGCGATAAAGCGTCGCGCGGGAGAGACCGAAGCGGCGGCAGAGCGCCGGCACCGCAACCGCTTCCGACAGGAGATCCTTCTCGATGTGAGACTTGATCGTGGCCAGCAAAGCCGAGCGGCCGGCGCGCGCGACGGCGAGCTCGGCCTCCCGCCCCGGACCCACGGCTTCGGCCACCAGCCCCGCCACGCCGTCGACAGCCGCGGCGGCGTCACTGTCGGTGAGCCGCGCGCCTTCGCGCCGCAGCGAGAGGAGCCGCTGGCCGACGAGTCGCCCTGCCGGCGAATCGCGGGAGAGAAGCGAGGCCGAGACGGAGTCGGGCGCCCCCAGCAGGGGCGCCAGGAGGAGACGCGGCAGGACGAGAGACATGACATGGACGGCGCCGCTGCGGCCTGCCGCCATGAGGGTGCGGTTGGGCTGGGCCACGTCGATGAGGACGACGTCTCCACGGCGCAGCCGTGCGACGCGGCGGCCGGCGGCGAATTCGGTCTCGCCATCGAGATACATCACGACCTGGTAGTGGTCGATGCCACTGCGGGCGACATGGGCCGGGGTGCGGTCGAACCGCGCCGGGCTGAAGCGAGACTCGATGAGAAGCCCGGTCGTGAGGTGTGTATCCGTGGTGGTACTGCGGAATTCCTCCGATGCCACGGCGGGCGTCACGTCGACGATATCGCTGGTGGCCTGCCGCAGGCGCTCCAACGCCTGCCTGCCCACGCCGAGATCCGTCATCGAAACCCGTGGCTGCGCCATCACTCCCCTCGGGCGTGCATTGCCTCGGTCCTCGACCAGCATCGGCACCTTGCCACCGCCGTCCGAAGCATCGCGCAGTATGGCGACATCGAAACGAAGGTGCCAGCGATTGTCCCGCAGGTGGACAGGCGGACAGCAGCGAGTCGTCAGAGGGTCCCGCTCCTCAAAAGTCGGCCGTCAGCGCCAGCCGGAAGGTGCGCGGCGTGCCGACATTGAGGCGCGTGTTGAACGTGACCATCGACCAGTAGTTGGTGTCGAGCACGTTCTCGACGTTGAAGCGGATGGCCACCGGCTTGCCGGTGGGACTCTTCACGTTGTCGAGCGTGTAGCGCGCGCCGACGTCGAAGCGCACCCAGTCGGGGATGCTGAGCCGCGGCGTCGTGAGCCCGACATACTGCGAGCCGGTGTAGATGACCCGCCCATCGAGCGTCAGGCCCGGCGCGAAGGGCGTGTCCCACTCGCCCGCCAGGTTGACCTGAACGTTGGGCGAGCCGGTGGCCTGCCAGCCGTCGTTGATGCCGCCCGCGGTGCTGACCAGGATGGCTTCCAGGAACATCGCACCGCCCAGCAGCCGCACGCCCTCGGTCGGCACGCCGAACATGTTGATCTCGATGCCGCGGTTGCGCTGCATGCCGTTCTGCGTGAGCGTGTTGGTGGCGAAGTCGGTGACGGCGCTGGGCCGGCTGATCTGGAAGGCGCTGAGCGTGGTGGTGAACTTGCCCCAGTCGATCTTGGTGCCGAACTCGAACTGCGTCGACTGGTAGGGCGAGAAGACCTCGCCGGCATTGGCGAAGGTCGGCCCCACCACCGTGCCGGGCTGCAGGCCCTGGATGAAGTTGCCGTAGAACGAGACCTCCTTCCACGGCCGCACGACCAGCGCCGCGGACGGGCTGAGCGCCTGCTGGCCATAGCCCGAGGTCCGGGCACCCGTGACGAGGTCGAAGTTCTCCCCCATGATCTGCTGCAGGCGCGCGCCGAGCGTCAGTTGGACGCGCTTGTCGGCAGCCGACAGCGTATCGGCGAAGGCCAAGCTGGTGAGCTGAAGCGCGCTCGACTTCGTAGGCGACATGGTCGGGACGTAAGGCGGCGCGATCACATTAGGCGCGTAGATGTTCGAGACGAAGGGTGTGCCCACCCCCCTGCCGAAACCGAACACCTGCTGGTAGCGCGTCGCGCTGAGCGCAAAGCTGTGGTCGATCGGACCGGTATGCGCCTCGCCGCGCACACCGATCTCGCTCGTCCACTTGGATTCGTAGGAGGTGTTGTTGAAGGGCGTCTGCGTGGCGTTGCCGTTGATGTTGACGACGCCGGGATCGCCCGACCACAGCGACGCCCAGCGATTGTCGTGCGCGCCGATCGCGCCGTAGAGCGTGACACCCGGCCAGACATCGACCTCGCCGCGTGCGACGCCGAACAGGTCCTGGGTCGTGGTGAAGCTCCAGGGCAGGATGAAGTTGTTGTTGAGATCCGGCACGCCCGGCACCTGCACGCCGGGCGCCACGACGGCATAGCCGACGCCGCCGCTGATGTACTGGTACTGGTAGCCGCCGTCGAAGGAGAGCCGAAAGCCGTCGCCGCGGTAGTCGAGGCCGATCGACCCCAGCGCCGTCTCCTCGGCGTTCCACTGCACCGCGGTCTGGCCAGCGCGGAACGAGCCGTTGACGCGCACGCCAACTTCGTTCTCCGGGCCGAAGCGGCGGCCGACATCGACGGTGCCGCCGAACTGCGCGTTCGAGCTGTAGGAGGCCGTCGCCTGGGTCAGCGGCTCGTCGCGGGCGCGCTTGGGGACGACGTTGATGGTGCCGCCGATGGCGCCGCTCGGCGCCATGCCGTTCAGCATGGCGCTCGGCCCCTTCAGCACCTCGATGCGCTCGGCGAGCTCGACGCCGATCGAATAGGTCGGCAGCAGCCCATAGAGGCCGCCGTACGCGATATCCATGCTTTCGACGGTGAAGCCGCGGATCGTCATGTTCTGCGCGCCGTTGTTGCCGGTCGGCCGACTGACGCGCACCGAGGGATCGTCGATCAGCACGTCGCGCACCGTCTGCGCCTGCTGGTCCTGCGCCTTCTTGGCGGTGTAGCTCAGCTGGTTGAAGGGCGTGTCCATGACGTCGCGGTTGCCGAGCAGGCCGAGCTGGCTGCCGATCGCGACCTGGCCGCCGGCATAAGGCGGCGGGACGTTGTCGATCATCGCCTGCGGCGGCACGCTCGCCTGCACGCGCACCGGATCGAGCTGCAGGGCGCCCGGCGCGAGGTCGCTCTGCCCGGGCCGCTGCAGGGCGATCGTCGTGCCGCTCAGGATGCGGTAGCTGAGGCCGGTGCCGGCGAGCAGGCGCTGCAGTGCTTCGTCGAACGATAGCGTGCCCTGCACGCCTGGCGTGGCGAGCCCTTGCAGCACGGCGGCGTCAGCCGTGATCTGGCGGCCGGATTGCCGGGCGAACAGCGGCACGGCGCTGTCGAGCGATTGCGGCGCGATGTTGTAGGTCCGGGTCGCCACTTGGACGACCTCGGTCGGCCCCTGCTGCTGAGCGTGCGCGCCCGGCGCCTGCACGACGACCACCATCAACGACGCGGCAAATCCCGCGGCGCAGCAAACACGCCTGTTGCTCAACCCCAAAACTCCGTCTCGTATCTGAAGGCTTTTCGCCTCTCATTCACGCGACGACCGGGCGCGACGCGTTTCCAGAAAAAGTCGGCTCTCTCAGGAATCGGAGACGACCAGCAGCCAGGGCGTGATGCGCCGGACGTTGCCGCCGTGTGCCTGCGCGATGGCCAGCAGCGCATCCTCCGGATCGGCGAGGTTGTAGGCACCGGTGATCCTGCGGTCGCCCAGCGACGTGCTGGCCAGCACGATGGTGCCGGCAAAGTAGCGGCGAAGCTGGTCAACGGCGTCGCGCAAGGGCACGTTCTGCGCCACGAGCTGACCGTCACGCCAGGCAGCGACCGTGCCGGGTGACGCCGCTTGACGAGAAGTCTCGCCATCCGATGTCACGCGGAGTGCCTGGCCGGCCCGCAGCTCGTCGCGCGCCGCGGCCGATGCCGGGCCGACACGGACGATGCCATGCTCGACCGAGACGACGACGCCATCCGCCGACAGCCGCACATCGAAGCTCGTGCCCACGACCATGGTCTCGACAGTGTCGGCAAGGACGCGGAACGGCCGGGATACATCCGGCCTGACCTCGAAGAAGGCCTCGCCCGACAGCAGTCGCACCTGCCGCCCGGCCGGCTCGTAGGACACCGCGATCGCACTGCCGGGCGCCAGCGTCACCTCGCTGCCGTCCTGCAGGACGACCTTGCGCAGCTCGGCCGTCGCGGTCGCATGGTCCGCCTGCAGCCGCTGCGCCAGCGGCGGCACGACAAAGAAAGCCACACAGGCCGCCAAGGTCATGGCGGCAGCGCCCAGGCGCCACGAGCGGGTCGCGACCCGGCGATTCGCCGGCTGCCGGCGGGCAATGACGGGCTTCCAGGCGTTGGCGTAAGTCCGCGGCATGGTCGCGGCGACCTCGCTCAGCCGCTCGGTCTCCGACCAGGCGGCTGCGTTCAGCGGGCTGGCGCGGCGCCACGCCTCGAAGCGCCACCGGACCTCGCGATCGTCGGGCGCCTCGTGCAGCGCGACGAGCCACCGGGTGGCTTCCAACGAGGCTCTGTCTTCCGCTCGGTCCATCCCGTCCCTCGCCCCGGTCTTCGACGGGGCCTTTGTCTTCATGACGTTCGGGCAGCTAGCCCTTCCACAGAATCTAGTCGAGCCGCCTCATCCGCTGCTTGCAGTGCTCGATGCCCTCGACGACAAGGACCTGCGCCTGCGACACCGATACACCCAAAGTAGCCGCGATCTCGCGCAAGGTGCAGCCGGCGATGCGATGCATCTCGAAGGCGATGCGGTGCCGCTCCGGCAGGTCGGCGAGAGCGGCCATCAGGGCCTCGAGCTGGTCGCGATGGAGCGCGATGGCTTCGGGCGTCGACGGCCGCTCGATCGAAGCGGCGGCGGCGCTCTCGGGATCGTCGGCCGTAAAGACCCGCCTTTCGCGCGCCACGCGGCGGCGATTGTCGAGCGCCAGGTTGCGCACGATGCGATAGAGGTAGCTCAGCGGCTCGCTGACGAAGCGCTTCTTGGCGGCCTCGTCGAAACGCAGCCAAGCCTCCTGCACGAGGTCCTCGGCCTGGGCGCGTGAGCCGACGATGCCCGTAGCATAGTCGACCAGGGCGCCGCGATGCTGAACGAAAAGAGTGGTCGTATCGGCGGTCGCTGCCACGAAGCGGAACGGTCCTTGAGAGTTGGTGAAACTCACCATAATTGCGAATGGGTCGCAATTGCAAAAAGACCGAACAGGATATAGTCCCCGCGGACGCTGCTATAGCCGCACGCCTCTCGCGAAGGGCGGCGGTCGGCGAACGTGCCTATCGCCCACGCAGGAACGGATCGGGGTTCACGTCGTGCATGGGCCGGTCAGCCAAGCCCCAGGTACGATGGGCAACGTGAAAATGCACCTCGCGGCCGCCATGCCGCTCCAGGATCTCGAGGATCTTCGCGTCCTCGGTCTCGTCCGGCGCATGGACCCACAGAAGCAGGCCGCCCTTCATCAGCTGCTGCCCGACATAGCTGGCGTGCTTGCGGCCGAACACGCGCGCGAGAACGAGGCCGATACCGCCGCCCGCAAGAGTGCTGCCGACGGTCACGGCGATCGTCGGGATCAAGGCGGCGCCTCCGGTTCCTGCCACAAGCGCTGCGGTGAGCCCGCCGAGAAGGGCCGGGCCGCCGGCAAGCGCCGCGAGACCTTCGGTGCGCGCATCCGGCGACACGTACACGGCACGCGGAGCGCCGTCCTTGTCCGCCAGATCGCTGGCAGACCTCGTGAGGGAAAGCTTCGCCGCGTCAGCGAGAACGCTCAGATCGTCCTCTCGCAGGCCGGCCAGCATCAGCTCGTCGACGGCGGCGTTGAGCGAGCGTTCATTGTCGAAGATGGCCACTGCCTCGCGCTCCCGATAGGAAACGTTGTCGCCGGCGTTCTGCTCACTTTCGTCAGTCATCTTGCCTCCACGACGAGTCCGCGACGCCGCGGCCTGGATACCCTTAAATCAGCCCCCGGCCGGGCGGGACACGAAGGCTCACGCGCCCTCATCTCCCGCCTCCGGAGGTCCGCGCCAGGTTATCACAAAGTGATCGTGCTCAAGCCCTGTACCTGTCGACACAGTCGCGAACCACACGGCCGAGGTCGAGCGCGTCGAAGGCGACTGCGACGGCCTGCCCTACCGCCCGCGGGCTCGCGCGGGAAGAGCGGCAAGCGCGGCAGTTCTATCAGATGAAGCGCACGCCGACGGTGCCGGCGTGGCTGTTGTCTTATCCCTGGATCTACAGGCGGCCGGGCACCAGACGCACCTTGCGCGGGGCAGCGATCCAGATCGCCGTCGCCGACGCCACGCAGCAGGCGATGGCCAGCAGGAAGGCGAGCCGGTAGCTGCCGGTCACGTCGTGGATGACGCCGGTGAGCCACGGCCCCGCCGCGCCACCGCCGATCAGAGCGACCGTGAGCATGCCGAAGATCGAACCGTAGTACGGCCCTTCGAAGATCTCCGCCACGATCGGGCCCATCACCGAGGTGAGCGCATAGCCGAGCGAACCCTGTGCGATCACCATCAGCCACAGCAGCACGGGCGACGGCGAGTGCTCCAGCGCGATCAGCGCGGCGTAGCAGATGGCAAAGCCCGCGCAGCCCGCCGTCCATATCCATTCCCGGCCGATGCGGTCCGACAGAGCACCAAGCCCGATCTGGCCGGGAATGCCGACGACGCTCACCATGCCCAGCGCCCAGGCCGCCACGATCGGCGAGAAGCCGACCTCGATCAGATACTTGGTCTGGTGCACCTGGACGGCGTACCAGGCGAACAACGCGCAGAAGAAGCCGAGCACGATCCACCAGAAGCGCGCGGTCCTGAGCGCGCGCGCCAGCGTCCATTCGACCGACACCCAGGCCGCGTCGACGACATTCGACGCTGCGCGGGGCGTCGCCGCGGCGGCGTGGGATTCGCCATCGGGCAGCAGGCCGACGTCCTGCGGCCGGCGCCGGACGAAGAGATTGAGCGGTCCCAGGACGAGCAGCACGAGCAGGCCCATGAACCAGCACGCGGCCCGCCAACCGTCGCGCTCGATGATCGACTGCAGCCAGGGCAGCAGCACGATGGCGCCGACGCCGACGCCCGAGAAGGCGATGCTGATGGCGAGCGCGCGGCGGCGCACGAACCAATGCGGCAGGAACTGCGAATGGGCAGTGAAGGTCATGAGGTTGGCGCCCGCGCCCACCATCACGCCGAGCGTGGCATAGAACTGCCAGGGATTGGCGATGAACGGCGCCAGAAAGAGCCCGACCGTCACCATGACCACGCCGCTTTCGATCACGATGCGCGGGCCCTTGCGGTCCATGACGCGGCCGACGATCGGGCCCAGCACGGCCGAGACGAGGAAGCCGAAGGAGAAGGCGCCGGCGGCAAGCCCGCGTTCCCAGCCGAACTCGTCGATCAGCGGCGGCAGGAGCAGCGAGAAGGACGTGCGCGCCGTGACGGCGATCGCCATGGTCACGAAGGCGATGCCGATGATCAGCCAGCCATAATAGAACGGCAGGCGCTGCGACCAATGACTCACCGGGGATCGATTTCGTTGACCGGCGGCTCGCCGCGCGCCGTCCGCTCGATGTTGCCCGCAATCACCCTCGCCCGCGCGTCGAGCATGCCCTCTGTCCAGCCCGAGACGTGCGGCGTCAGGATCACGTTGCCGAGCTCGTGGAAGGGCTGCGTGGCGGGCAAGGTCGGTTCGGGGGTCGTGGGATAGCGGTACCAGACATCGAGGGCGGCGCCGGCCAGCTTGCCTCCGGACAGCGCACGGTAGAGCGCGACCTCGTCGACGATCTCCGCCCGTGCGACATTGACCAGGTAGGCCGACGGCTTCATCAGGCCCAGGCGGCGATCGTCCAGCAGGTTCCGCGTGTCAGGCGAGAGCGAGAGCGTGACGGCGAGATAGTCAGACTGGCGCAGCACGTCATCGAGGCGCTCGGGGCCGCCGATGAAGGAGACGCCTGCCGGCACATCCGCCTGCGCCTGCCGCCGGACGGCGCAGACCTGCATGTCGAAGGCCGCGGCGCGGCGGGCGAGCGCCTCGCCGATATGGCCGAAGCCCAGGATGCCCAGGGTCTTGCCGGCAAGCTCGGGCGACGGCGGCGGCATAGGCGTGCCGATCGCCCACTGGCTGTCCCAGCGACCCTTGCGAAGGCTGGCATCGAGGCGGCCGAACGAGCGCGTCAGGGCGAGCATCGCGCCCATGATGTATTCGGCGATGCCGGCTTCGTGGCCGTAGGCGTTGGCGAGCCGCATGCCCGGCCGCATAACGCCGCGGTCGATGCGGTCGAGGCCCGCGCCCGGCACCTGGACCAGGCGCAGGCGAGGCCCCGCCTCGGCCATCGGTCGGGTGAAGCCCATCGACACCAGCACGTCGGCATCGGCCAGGCTGGGCAGGATCGCCGCCTCGTCGCCCTCGGTCACCTCGCAGGGGATCGACAGGTGCGCGCGCACCAGGTCGGCGAGGCGGATGGCAAAGAATCCGGCAAAAGCAATCTTCATCAAGGCGTCCTTCGTGCGGCACTATCCCGGCCCCGGCTTAGAGCACAATCCGTCCAGCTGGAATCAGCTGGACGGATTGTGCCCCTGTGAAACATACATCGCCCGTGCGCGCGAATCCGATCAGATGGAACCGCGCGCGGTTCCATCTGATCGGATTCCGCTCTAGCCGATCAACTACATGTCAGGTAGTCATGAAAGCCTCGTCCGCCTTCCCTGCTCGACTTGCCTGGTGGCGCAAGCGACGCGGCCTTTCCCAGTTCCGGCTCGCGACCACGGCAGCTTGCTCGCAACGTCATGTCAGCTTCCTCGAGCTCGGCCGCACCAAGCCCAGCCGCGAGATGGTGCTGCGCCTGTCGACGGCACTGGACATGCCGCTCCGCCAAGCCAACGAGCTGCTGCTGGCGGCAGGCTACGCCCCGGCCTGGAGCGAGGCCGATCTCGGCGCCGAGGCGCTGGCACCGATCCGCAGCGCGCTGGACTACATGCTGAGCCAGCAGGAGCCGTTCCCCGCCGTGGTCGTCGACCGTCGCTGGAACCTCCTGCAGGCCAACAAGGGCGCCGTGGCGATGGTCGAGTTCCTGGTCGGCCCGCTGAAGCCCGGCAGCGCGATCAACCTCGCCGACGCCCTAGTGGGTCCCGACGTGCTCAGGCCGCACCTGACGAACTGGACGGAGGTCGTCCACTACTTCGTGCGCAGCGTCGAAGCCGATGCCGCGGTCGATGGCACGGCGCAGACCGGTTGCTGCAGCGGCTGCTCCGGTATCCCGGCGTGCGGGCAGCGATGGCGCGGGCCACACCATCCGCCGGTGACGGCCCCGTGCTGCCGATGCTTTTCCAGAAGGGTCAGACGGCGCTCAGGCTGTTCACGACCATCGCCGCGCTCGGCACGCCGCGCGACGTCACGCTGCAGGAGCTCAGGGTCGAGAGCTTCTTTCCCATGGACGATGAGACCCGCGACGCCTTCCGCCGCTGGGCCGGCACAGTCACTTCCGGCGGGCGCGCTCGATCGCCTCGGCGATGAGGCGGTGGGCTTCCGCGACGTCGCCCCAGCCCAGAAGCTTCACCCACTTGCCGGGCTCGAGGTCCTTGTAGTGGACGAAGAAGTGCTCGATCTGGTGGCGCGTGATCTCCGGCAGGTCGGTGTGCGTCTTCACATCGACGTAGCGCTGGGTGATGCGTGATGACGGCACGGCGATGATCTTCTCGTCGCCGCCGCCGTCATCCTCCATGCGCAGCACGCCGATCGGCCGCACGTTCATGACCGCGCCGGGGATGATGGGCCGCGTGTTGGCGACCAGCACGTCGATCGGATCGCCGTCGTCGCTGAGCGTATGCGGCACGAAGCCGTAATTGCCGGGATAGCGCATGGGTGTGTAGAGGAAGCGGTCGACCACCAGCGTGCCGGCGGCCTTGTCCATCTCGTATTTCACGGGCTCGCCGCCGATCGGCACCTCGATGACGGTGTTCACGTCGTCGGGCGGATTGTGGCCGATGTCGATGGCATCGAGGTTCATGGCTCCACCTTGCGCGATGTGGCCGCAAAAGAAAACCGCGGCTCTTGCACGCCCTCAGCCCGGATGTGACGGCCTACCGATGGTGAGGCCGATGATCGCCATTGCCAAGGCGACGTAAGCGGCAAGGCGGGCGTGGCTGAAATAGACCTCGGCCAGGGCGCCGCCAATCATGGCCTGCAGGCGCTCGCGCGGCAGCGCCGGCGAATCCTCGATCATCAGCCAGACTTCGGTGTGCCGGTAGTCGCGCGCCCGCGCCCGCCAGCCACGCCAGAACAGTATCAGGGCCGCGATCAGCACGAACACTGCACCTGACCGTATCGCGATCCACGGCTCGCCGGAAAAACCGACCATGGCGGTCACGATCGCCATAAGCGCGAAACCGCAGCCCCGCCGCACCGACAATTCGGCGCAGCGCCTGATGTCGTCGTAGGTCATGGCGCGACCTTAGCGTGCAGGCCTGATCCGACCAACGTCGCGTTGCCGGAACCGGCCGATCACTCTAGCGTGAACCGATAAAATATCGGGCATTGCGGGGAAATCGCCGCCTGCGGCAAGTCGTCGAACCAGGACAAGCTTTTGCCTACGAGGCCTGCCTGGAATCGGCCAAGAAGGACAGCAAGCTCAGCAAGGCGAGCTTCGCCTCGTTCGAGGAGTCGAAAGTCGCCGGTTCGACCGGCGAAGAAGAGAGTCGCGTCAACGTCCCCTACGAGCTGGACGGCAAGAAGCACCTCTTCCAATGCATCGCCCAGAAGCAGGCCGATGGCAGCTTCAAGGCCGTCTTCTAGGCAAGACCGTCACCCGAGGTTCCGCAAGGCCGGCAGGGCAAGCAGCGCGGCGCCGACCAGCCAGATGACGACGGTGACATTGCCACCCCGGCCGCGGTCGACGAGGCGCTCGTAGAGCGCCGCCGGAACACCCGAGATCAGCAGGGTGCCGGATGCAACGAGCAGCGAACTGAAGAACAGCACCCAGCCGACCGAGCGCGGGAAGACCTCGGGCATGAGCACCGCCGCGATCGGCACGGCGACCGCCAGGAACGGCGAGAACAGACCGTTCAAGATGCTGATACCGACAACGGTGAACACGATGAAGTTGCGGTCCATGGTCAGCCCGGCGCCTGTGGCCGGGGCGTCAGGCCAAGCTGATGGAGCACCATGAAGAAGACCACGCGCAATGCGGCGACCCAGAATGCGGCGATCGGCGCGACCAGGACCGGCGGGATCGCCGACGGCGTGATGAAGGCCACCGGCCGGTAGATCCATTCCGTCAGCCAGCGGAACGACCGGTAGATGTAGTTGGGGCTGCTGGGCGGCAGGAAGAAACCCAGGAAAAAGCGGCCGAACAGGCAATAGAAGACCAGGGAGAGGAAATAGTTGGGGAGGTGGAAGTACCAGTAGCTCCACCAGATGTCCTGCGATGCCACGCGCCGTTCTCCTCGTCCCGTCACCCTAACCCGACCGCGAAAAAAAAGCAGGACCCCGCGAGGGGTCCTGCTCTCGTTTCGGTCGGTCGGGCCGCCTAGAGCGGATCCCGATCAGATGGAACCGCGAGCGGTTCCATCTGATCGGGATCGCGCGCCCGGGAGTTGCTGATTTCACAGGGCATATTCCGTTCGGCTGCTTCCAGCCGAACGGAATATGCTTTAGGCGGCTCCCGCTACCACGCCCCTCGGCACGCGGATCGAGTCCACGAAGTCCTGCATCTCCTTGGACGGCTCGGGCGTCATCAGGCTGACCACCCAGGTCACGACGAACGCGACCGGCAGGCCGAACAATGCCGAGGAAATGTTGCGGATGCCCCACCACAGGTTGGTTCCGAACATGTCCTTGAACGTCTCCGGCGCGTAGCGCGTCATGACCAGGTAGAACAGGCAGACCGCGAAGCCGCTCATCATGCCGGTGATGGCGCCGATCTTGGTCGTGCGCTTCCACCAGATGCCGAGCACCAGCGGCGCGAACAGGCCGGCCGCGGCCAGCGAGAACGCCCAGGCCACCATCTGGATGATGCCGGAGGGCCGCGTGCCTGCGACCGCCGCCGCGATGATCGCCACGCCGACCAGCAATCCGCGCGCGACGAGCAGCCGGCGGGCCGTCGACGCCTTGGGGTCGATCATCTTGTAGTAGACGTCGTGGCTCAGCGCGTTGGCGATGGCGAGCAGCAGGCCGTCCGCGGTGGACAGCGCCGCGGCCAGGCCGCCGGCCGCCACCAGCCCCGACACCACGTACGGCAGGCCGGCGATCTCCGGCATCGACAGAACGATGATGTCCTGGTTGATGACGAACTCGGAGAGCTGCAGGATGCCGTCGCTGTTGGCGTCCTTGATGGTCAGCAGGCCGCCGACCTGGGACCAGTTCTGGACCCACGCCGGGAGCTGCGCGATCGGCTGGCCGATCACGTTCTGGTAGACCTCGAGCTTCGCGAAGGCGGCATAGGCCGGCGCCGTGAAGTACAGGAGGAAGATGAAGAAGATCGACCACGCGACCGATGTACGCGCCTCGCGGACGCTGGGCGTCGTGAAGTAGCGCATCAGGATGTGCGGCAGCGAGGCCGTCCCGATCATCAGGCAAAGGACCAGCGCCCAGAAGTTGTTGAACTCGGTCCAGGTGAACTGGCCCTGGGCGTTGGTGAAGGCGTCGGTGAAGTGTTTGGTCACACCGAGCTTGGCCTCGAACTGGGCGATCTCCTGGAGTGCCTGACCGTAGGTGAGCTGGGGAATCGGGATGCCGTAGTCCTTGGTCGACAGCCAGACAACCGGCACCATGTAGGAGATGATCAGGATGATGTACTGTGCCACCTGGGTCCAGGTCACCGCCCGCATGCCACCCAGCATCGAGCACACCAGGATGCCGAGCAGGCCGACGAAGATCGCCACCTCGAACGGGATGCCGAGGAAGCGCGAGGTGATGATGCCGATGCCGAAACACTGGGCGACGATGTAGGTGAACGACGCGCAGAACAGCACGATCACGCCGCACAGCCTGGCGCCGTTGCCCTCGTAGCGCGTGCCGAGGAAGTCGGGCACGGTGAACTGGCCGAACTTGCGCAGGTAGGGCGCCAGCAGGATGCCGACCAGCACGTAGCCTCCGGTCCATCCCAGCACGTAGCCCAGCGCATTGAAGCCGCCGAGATAGATGCCGCCGGCCATCGAGATGAACGATGCGGCACTCATCCAGTCGGCGCCGGTCGCCATGCCGTTGTACAGCGCCGGCACCTTGCGGCCGGCGACGTAGTATTCCGACAAGTCCATCGTTCGCGACAGGATGCCGATATAGGCGTAGACGCCGATCGTCAGGATCACGAAGCAGTAGCCGATGATCTTGTTCGGCACGCCCATCTGCTCGAGAACGGCGAGGATCAACGTGAAGACGATGAAGCCTCCGGCATACCCGCCGTAGATCTTGCCGAGATTGCCGATGAACCCGCCGGCAGCTTTTGAGTCAGCCATGTTTCTTCTCCCGGTCAGTCTTCGTGGACGCCGAACTCTTCGTCGATCTTGTTCTGGGCGACCGCATTCCAGACGCATAGCACCACGAATGCGATCAACGATCCCTGAGCGGCCATGTAGAAGCCAAGAGGGAAGCCTGCGATTATGATGGTGTTGAGCTGGACCGCGAAAAGCGGCACGACGAAGCTGAAGAAGATCCACAAGACGAAGATGGACCACATCAGCCGCGAGGTCCGAGTCCAGTATCTCTGCATCTGTGCAGCGTTGAGTTTCTCGGCCATGCCTGTTGCTCCTCCCTCAATCTTTCGTTGTGTCAGGCGAGGACGTGCGCCGGCGCACCGGCAACAGCCGGCGGCGGCGAATGAAATGCGGACTCGCAGCGCGCATGCTCTGCTCTGTCCTCCCCTTGGCGCCGTGAAGCGGCGCTCCTAGCTTCTTGCTGTGAACAGAGTACCCTGCCGCACGGCCGCCACAATCAGACCAAAGTCGAAGACCCCGACCTCGAGATGCTGCCCTTCCTCAAGTCCTTCCTGCCCAAGCCGAAGATGCGCGACCTTGCTGCGCTGCAACAATTCCTCGACGGCGAGGCGGCGCATCTCGCACAACGCACGATTGTCGACTTCGCGCGCAACGAACTGGGCAGCCTGAGCGCGCAGGCCTTCGCCGATCCGCGTTTCCAGGCGAAGCTGGCCGTGTCGCGCTGGGACGGCTTTGCTTCCACGCTGGCCGACATGATCGTGCTCACCCACGCCTGCCTGCAGGCGGCAGGCACGCCGCGCGACAAGCTCGATACGCGCCTCGGCGACCTTTATGCGGCGATCCTGTCGAGCCATCCCGTGCCGCAGCACCGGCCGCAGGGTTGGGACGCGGACATCGCCGCCCTGCGCGCTCGGCTCGCCGCCCGCACCGACGGGCCGGCAAGCCCGCAGACCTATGCACAGGCGACCGGCGCCATGGTCTTCGGGACCCTGCCCTTCGCGCCGCGCGATCCTGTCGAGAACCGCATGGTGCTGTGCAACGCCTTCGCCTTCGGGTTGATCGCCTTCAACGATCGCCTGAGGCGGCTGCTGGTGGCGCCCGTGGTGCGTGACGAGCTCGTCGCGACGACGCCATGAGCATTGCGGCCACGCTCGGCCGATACCTGCGCCGGTCGACGCCGCATGCGCACTGGGACGGTCATGTCCACACGCCGATCGACCGCCTGCCGATGGTGGCGATCGATTGCGAAACGACTGGACTCGACCCCCGGCGAGACCGTGTCGTGTCCTTCGCCGCCATCCGCATCGACGCAGGCCTGCGGGTCGCCAAGCAGCCGGCCGTGGATTTGATGATCGACCCCGGCATCGACGTCCCGGCGCGGGCCACCGCTGTCCATGGCATCGACCGCCGGAAGCTCGCAGGTGCACCGTCGTTCGGCGAGGTCTTCGGCCAGATCGCCACCAGCCTCGCGGGCTCCGTCGTGGTCGGCCACTTCGTCGACTTCGACCTCGCCATCCTCGGCCGCGAGGCGGCCCGCTCACGCCAGCTCTGGCGTGAGCCGCCTAGCTTCGATACGGCAAGCCTCGCCGCCGCCTTCGGTTACCTGCCCGAGCATTTCGACCTCGCCGAGCTGCTCGGCCGCCTCGGCATCGAGCACCGAGGGCGCAGGCACCGCGCGGCGGACGACGCGCACATGGCCGCCGCCCTGTTCGTCGCCCTGGCGCATCGTCTGATCGGCCGGGGGCACGGGACCTACGGCGGCGTGGCGGCCGCGCAGCGCCCACCGCGGCCGTGACGCCATGGACACTGCAGCGCTCGAGCGGCTGGATTCCTTCCCCTACAGGCATCGCGCCAATGAGGTGATGACGACGCCGATCGTCACCATCGATGCCGCACGGCCCGTCATGGACGCGACGTTGCTGATGATCGAGCAACGCATCAGCTCGGTGGTCATCCTGGGGCGCGACGGCCGCCTTGCCGGCATCGTGACGGAGCGCGACGTGCTGCGCGTCGTTGCCGCCTCCGGGCCCGGCGGCCTTGCCACGCCGGTCTCGGCGGCGATGACCGCTCCCGTGCACGCCATCGAGGCCGATGCCCCGCTCTACCGCGCACTGGCCCGCATGACGCGACTTGGCGTGCGGCACCTTCCGGTTGTCGACGATCACGACAGGCCGATCGGCATGCTCACCACGGCCGCGCTCCTGAAGCAGCGTGCCGCAATGGCCCTCACGCTGGGCGACGACATCGCCCTTGCCGCTGACGGCCCGGCACTGCGCGCGCTCCACGACAAGCTGCCCGGCCTGGTGCGCGCGCTGCGGCGCGAGGAAGTCAGCGCGACGCAGGCGTCGGCGGTGATCGCAGGCATCACGCGCGATCTCACGGCACGCACGGGCGAGCTGGCATTGGCCGAGATGGCGTCGGCCGGACAGGGCGAGCCGCCCGCGGCCTGGTGCCTGCTCGTGCTCGGGTCGGCCGGCCGCGGCGAGTCGCTGCTGGCGCCCGACCAGGACAACGCGCTGATCCACGAAGGCGCCCGCAGCGACGACGCCTGGTTCGCGGCCTTCGCCGAGCGGCTCAACCGGCTGCTCGACGAAGCCGGCGTCCCGTACTGCAAGGGCGGCGTGATGGCGAGAAACCCCTCGTTTCGCCATTCGCTCGCCGACTGGCAGGCGCAGATCGATTCGTGGATCGCGCGGCCGCAGCTGGAAGCGCTGCTCGGTGTCGACATCTTCTACGACTTCGTCGGCATCCTCGGCGAGCGCCGACTGGCAGGCGCCCTGCGCCAGCATGCCGTGCGTGCCGCCGGCAGCTCGCCGATTTTCCTGCGCGTGCTTGCGGCGGCAAGCGAGCACGTGCCGAGCGCGACCACCCTGCTGGGACGGCTGCGCACCCATGAAGGCCGGATCGATCTCAAGAAGCACGGCCTGTTCCCGATCGTCGCCGGAGCGCGCGCTGCGGCACTGGCCTGGGGATCGGCGGCAACAGGGACCGACGCGCGCCTTGCCGATGTCGCGGCGAAAGGCGCGTTCGACAAGGAAGCCGCGCGATCGCTGATCGAGGCCCGCGGCGCGATCGTCGAGGCGATCCTCGACCAGCAGCTCGACGACACCGCCGCCGGCGTTCCGCCGGGCAACCGGATAGACCCCAAGCGGCTCGACCAGGCGGCGGCTTCGCGGTTGCGAGAGGCGCTCGACGCCGCGGCGCAGACGCCGGAGTTCGTGCACGACGCGCTGAGCAACCGGCCGATCACCGCCGTGCCTTGACGCCGCACCGCAGCGAAGCCCAAGCTTACGCCATGGTCGAGGCACCGTCCTTCCTGATCGCCGATGATCATCCCATGGTGCGCGATGCGTTGGCTTCGGCGCTCGCCCAGGCTTTCGCCGGCGCCCGCATCTCCACCGTGTCTGCCCTGACGCAGGTCCAGGCCGCGCTCGAGCGCGAACCCGAGACCGACGCGCTGCTGCTCGACCTCGACATGCCCGGCATGGACGGCCTCACCGGTGTCGCCTTGCTGCGCTCGGAGTTTCCCATCGTGCCGATCATCGTCGTGTCGGCGGCCCGCGAAGCGCTGGTCGTGCGGCGCGCCTACGAGTTCGGCGCCTCCGCCTATATCGACAAATCCGCCTCGCTCGAGGAGATCGTCGGGATCGTGAGCGCGGTGCTCGATGGCGAGATCTTCGCGCCGCCGGAAGCCGAGCCCACCGACACCTTCGCGCAACGGGCGGCGCAGCTCACGCCACAGCAATGGCGCGTGCTGGCGCTGATGGTGCATGGCGACCAGAACAAGCAGATCGCCCACAAGCTCGGCGTCGGCGAAGCCACCGTGAAGGCGCATGTGACGGTGATCCTGCGCAAGCTCGGCGTTCGCTCGCGCACCCAGGCGGTCATCGAAGCGCGCGGGCTGGCCCTTCCGCCGGCGTGAGCCGTTCGCGCAGCCGCAGCAGCGCACGCAGCGATGCCGGCTTCACCGGCTTGTGCAACAGCTCGACCTGACGCGCGCGCGCCCGCGGCCGCAGCGTCGGATCGCGGTCGGCGGTCACCAGCGCCGCCGGCACCGCGCGGCCCCAGGCGCGGCGCAGTGCCTCGACCACCTCCAGGCCGTCCGGCCCTTCGTCGAGATGGAGGTCGGCCAGCACGAGATCGGGCAGGCGGCCGGCGCGCGCCACCCGATCCAGCGCCTCGTCCTGCGTGGCGACCGTCGCGACGCGGCAGCCCCAGCCGCCGAGCAGGGTCGCCATGGCGTCGCGCACGCGACCTTCGTTGTCGATGCAGAGCACGAAGCTTTCCGCCTCGACAGACGGCGTCGGCCGCGGCGCCGCAGGCGCGACGGGAGCCGAGACCACGGCCGGGACGCGCGGCACGGTGACCGAGAAGGTCGAGCCGCGGCCCGGCGCCGAGGCAATGCCCACCGGCAGGTCGAGCATGCGGGCGATGCGATCGACGATGGCGAGGCCGAGGCCCAGCCCGCGCTCCTCGCGCGACGCATCGTCCTCGGCCTGCAGGCGGACGAACTCATCGAAGATGATCGCCTGCTTGTCGGCCGCAATGCCCGGTCCGTTGTCCCTCACCTCGATGCGCAGCCCATCGCCGACCCGTCGGCAACCCAGCAGCACGCGCGGCGCGCGCCCCTCGACGCGGCCATAGCGCAGGGCGTTGGACAGCAGGTTCTGCAGGATGCGCCGCAGGAAGCCCGCGTCGGTCGAGACGAAGGCGCGCGTCGGCACCACGTCCAGCTCCACGCCGCGGCGCGCCGCCACCGGTGCAAAGGCGGTGGCGAGCGATTCGAGCAGCGGCTGCAGGGCAAAGGGCCGCTTCTCCGGCCTGAAGGCGCCGGCGTCGAGCTTGGAGATGTCGAGCAGCGCGTCGAGCAGGGATTCCACGGCGCCCAGGCTGGTGTCGATCTTGCCGCCGAGATCGTTGCCGGGATCGCGATCGATCAGTGCCGCCGTGAACAGCCGCGCGGCGTGCAGCGGCTGCAGGAGATCGTGGCTGGCGGCGGCGATGAAGCGCGTCTTGCCGAGATTGGCCGCTTCGGCCTCGGCGCGGCTCGCCTCGAGCTCGGCGGTGCGCTCGATGACGCGTTGCTCGAGAGTCTCGGTCGACTGGCGGAGCTGGCGATCGCTCTCGCGCAAGGCCTCGGCCGTATGGACTCTCGCCGTCACGTCGTTGCAGGTGGCGACAAAGCCGCCACCCGGCAGCGGATCGAGCCTGAGCTCGATGACGCGACCCTCGCGGGTCGTGATCTCATGCGTTTGCGACGCCTCGGGCCGGCGCAGCAAATCGACTACGCCGGGTGCGGCGCCGAACTGCCCCGACGAGGCGCCGACCGCCACGGAGTCGGCGTCGAGCGACAGGAGGGCCGTGAAGCGATCGTTGAAGATCTCGAGGCGGCCATCGCGATCGAAAGCGGCGATGCCCATGCCGACATGGTCCAGCGTGTTGCGCAGGATCTCGTAGTTGTAGCGGATCGCTTCCGAAGCCTCGTCGATGATGGCCCGCGCGCTTTTCGGCAGCAACCGGCCGCGCCGCCCGAAGGCGGCGACGACGATGCGGGCGGAAGCCGCGCCTAGGGTGCCCGAGAGCATACGCTCGGTGCGGGCAAGCGCGGTCTCGATCGAAAGGCGGTCGTCGGACAGCGCACGCATCGCACGCTCCTCGCCGACGAAGCGCGACAGCAGCTCGCGCAGTTCCTCGATGCGCGCGGTATCGGCGGGTGCCTGACGCTGCGGCTGCTCGGGTTCGGCGCCCAGCACGAAGGCGTCGGCCTGCTCGGCGTCGGCGCCGCGCGCCCGCACCAGAAGTGAGACGCCGACCAGCAGCAGCGCGTTGACCAGGATGCCGACCACGAAGCCCTGTCCCACCGGGTCGAGCTCGGCGAAGGGCGCGGGCAGATAGGGTTCGAGCGGCGCCGCGCGTCCGCCGCCGGCGGTCTGGCGCAGGGTCGGCAGGAGGAGCGCATAGAGCCAGACGACGAAGCCGCCGGCCAGGCCCGCCACGACGCCGTAGCGATGGGAGCGCCGCCAGTAGAGGCCAAGCACGACGCCGGGCGCGAAGTTGGCGACGGCGCAGAAGCTGATCATGCCGATCGATGCAAGCGGCAGATAGCCCGAGATGATGCGCTCGTAGGCATAGCCCGCCATCAGGATCAGGACGACGGCGGCGCGGCGCACGAACACCACCAGCGGACCCATGTCGCGCACGACGCCGGCCTGCCGGCGAAGCAGATAGGGCATGACCAGCTCGTTGCCGATCATGCCGGAGAGCGCCATGCAGGCCACGATCACCATCGAGGTCGCCGCCGACAGTCCGCCGATGAAGACGAAGGCCGACAGCCAGCTTTCGCCGTGGGCGAGCGGAAGCTGCAGCACGTAGAGGTCGGGACTCGTCTGGGGACCGAGCAACAGCAGGCCCGCCGCCGCAATCGGCACGACGAACAGGTTGATCAGCACGAGGTAGACCGGGAACAGCCAGCGCGCGGTCTTGAGGTTCGCCGGATGGCCGTGCTCGACCACCGCGACGTGGAACTGGCGCGGCAGGCAAAGAAAGGCCATCGCCGACAGGAGCGTGGTGACCACCCAAGTCAACGGCGAGCCTTCGCGGCCGACGCGCTCGGCTACGGCGGGCACGCTTTCGACCTGGGCCAGCAGATCGGCGGGCCCATTGAACAGCACGAACAGCACGAACGGTCCGACGGCGAGCAGCGCCAGCAGCTTGACCACCGATTCGAAGGCGATCGCCAGCATCACGCCGCGATGCTGCTCGGAAGCCTGTACGTGCCGCACGCCGAACAGGATGGTGAACACCGCCATCAGGGCGGCGACGATCAGGGAGGTGTCGGTCTGCACGACGCCCGGTATGCTTCCCGGCAGCGGTGTGGGAGCGGCGATGGTACTGAAGGTCGAGGACACCGCCTGGAGCTGCAAGGCGATATAGGGCAGCACGCCGACCGTGGCGAACAGGGTGGCGGTGACGCCCACGGCGCGGCTCTTGCCATAGCGCGAGGCGAGGAAGTCGGCGATCGAGGTGACGTTGTGCTGCTTGGCCGCCCGCACCATCTTGCGCAGCATCGGATAGCCCGCGACCACCACCAGGGCGGGGCCAGTATAGATCAGGATGAAGTCGATGCCGCTGGTCGCGGCGCGGCCAACCGAGCCGTAGAAGGTCCACGAGGTGCAGTAGATGGCGAGCGACAGGCCATAGACCGCCGGTGCCACCGAGCTGGCCGACCAGTCGCGCGCGTAGCGGTCGCCGAAATAGGCGACGGCGAACAGCAGGCCCAAATAGGCCAGCGACAGCGCCAGGACGGTCGGTTCCGTCAGCATCCCTGAGCGTTTCTCCCGGCGTCATTGAACCCGAGCGCCGGGGCCGCTACAAGCGCGCCCAACCCCGTTCCACCCCGATCCGACCGGAGCCGCCAATGGCCGCGTATCAGTACATCTATGTCATGAAGGGCCTTAACAAGACCTATCCGGGCGGCAAGCAGGTCCTGAAGGACATCTGGCTGTCGTTCCTCCCGGGGGCCAAGATCGGCGTGCTGGGCCTCAACGGCTCGGGCAAGTCGACCCTGCTCCGAGTGATGGCCGGCCAGGACGACAATTTCACCGGCGAGGCCTGGGCGGCCGAGGGCGCCAAGCTCGGCCTGCTCGAGCAGGAGCCCCACCTCGACCCCAAGAAGGACGTTCTGGGCAACGTCATGGACGGCGCCGGCGACATGGCCGGGATGCTGGCGCGCTTCGAGGAAGTGTCGAACGCCTTCTCCGATCCCGACGCCGACATGGACAAGCTCATAGCCGAGCAGGCCGAATTGCAGGAGAAGATCGACGCCGGCGACGGCTGGGACCTGCAGCGCACGGTCGAGATCGCCATGGACGCGCTGCGCTGCCCGCCGGCCGACGCCGACGTCGAGAAGCTGTCGGGCGGCGAGCGCCGCCGCGTGGCACTTTGCCGGCTGCTGCTCAGCAAGCCCGACATGCTGCTGCTCGACGAGCCGACCAACCATCTCGACGCCGAGTCCGTCGCCTGGCTGGAGCGCCATCTCGCCGAGTTCCCCGGCACCGTCGTGGCCGTCACCCACGATCGCTACTTCCTCGACAATGTCGCGGGCTGGATCCTCGAGCTCGACCGCGGCGCCGGCATCCCGTGGGAGGGCAACTACACTTCCTGGCTGAAACAGAAGGACCAGCGGCTGGCGCTCGAAGAGAAGACGGCCGATGCGCGCCGCCGCACGCTGCAGCGCGAGCTTGAATGGATGGGCCAGAGTGCTCAGGCGCGGCGCACCAAGAGCAAGGCGCGCATCGCGGCCTACGAGCAGATGGTGGCCGAGGAGAAGCAGGCGACGCTCGAGCAGGCGCAGATCGTCATCCCAGCCGGGCCGCGGCTGGGCGACCACGTCATCACGGCCGAGAAGATCTCCAAGGGCTTCGGCGATCGCCTGCTGATCGACGATCTCTCCTTCAACCTGCCGCCGGGCGGCATCGTCGGCGTCATCGGCCCCAACGGCGCCGGCAAGACCACGCTGTTCAAGATGATCACCGGCCAGGACAAGCCGGATTCGGGCACTTTCTCGGTCGGCCCGACGGTGAAGCAGGGCTATGTCGACCAGAGCCGCGAGACGCTCGATCCCAACAAGACGGTGTGGGAGGAGCTGTCGGGCGGGCTCGACATCATCAAGCTTGGCAATCGCGAAATTTCCAGCCGCGCCTATTGCGGGTCGTTCAACTTCAAGGGCGCCGACCAGCAGAAGAAGGTCGGCCAGCTCTCCGGCGGCGAGCGCAACCGCGTCAACCTCGCCAAGATGCTCAAAAGCGGCGCCAACGTGCTGCTGCTCGATGAGCCGACCAACGACCTCGACGTCGACACGCTGCGCGCGCTCGAGGAGGCGCTGGTCGACTTCGCAGGCTGCGCCGTCGTCATCAGCCACGATCGCTGGTTCCTCGACCGCATCGCCACCCACATGCTGGCCTTCGAGGGCGACAGCAACGTCGAATGGTTCGAGGGCAACTACCAGGACTACGAGGCCGACCGCCATCGCCGGCTCGGCACCGACGCCGACCAGCCGCATCGCATCAAGTACAAGCCGCTGGTGAGGAACTAGCCTTGCCGGAGCGCGGACCTCCAGGTCCGCATCATGCTCATGAGCGGACCTGGAGGTCCGCGCTCCGATAAGACGTATCGGGAGAGGCGAACATGCAGACCGGCAATGGCATGCGGTGGCCCTTCGCGATGCCGCAGGACATCCTCGGCATCCGGTTCGCGCTCAACGTGGCCATCGCCACAGCGATTGTCTGGTTTTCGCTGGCGCACATCGCCGACACCAATCCGATCTGGGCCATCGCTTCGATGGTGGCGGCGTCGGATCCGCAGGTGACCGAGGCGGCCCGCATGTTCAGGAGCCGCCTCACCAACGTGCTGGTGGGCGGCGTGGTCGGCCTGCTCTTCCTCGTCGTCGGCGGACCTGCCGAATGGATGCTGCCCTTCGCGCTTGCCGTAACCGTCCTGCTGTCCTCGTACGTCATCCATATCCAGACAATGTGGCGCCAGGCGCCGATCACGGCGGCGATCGTGATCGCGGCCGGCGTGTCGTCGCACTCCAAGCTGGGCGGCATCGAATCGGGCCTGCACAAGGTCGCCGAGGTGGTGTTCGGCTGCGTCGTCGGCCTGGTGGTGAGCTGGGCGATGTCGAGGATCTGGCCGATCCGCCGGCCCGCCGATCTCAGCGGGCCTTAGCGCCAGCAGCTCTCTACACACCGTTTCGAGATCACGAACCGGCTGGACACGATGGAATACGGCCTGCGCCGCGCCAAGACAGTGGGCGAGGCCAAGGCGGCCATGCACGGCATGTTCAAGAGCAAGTTCCCGCTGACCCCGGAGCTGCAGAACCGCAGCCTCGCCTCGCTCTGTCTCAGCATGTGCGAGCTGCTGTCCGGCTCCGAGCAGCAGAAGTCGGAGCAGGCGATGAATTTCATCCGCCGCCTGGAGGAAGCGGAAGCCTCGCTACAAGCCGAGACCGACGACAACGAGAAGCTCGACGAGAAGCAGAAGGAGCTGATGCACGAGCTGATCAAGTCGATCAAGGCGCTGCATCACGCCGTCGACACGAGCACCTGATCAATCAGATCCGCTGGTCCATCTCAAGGGCCGGTTCGGGCACGTCGACACAGCCGATGATGCGCGCCGGCACGCCGGCCGCCGTGCAGCCCGCGGGCACCGGCTCGAGCACCACGCTGCCGGCCGCGATCTTGGCGCAGGCGCCGATCTCGATATTGCCCAGCACCTTGGCGCCGGCGCCCAAAAGCACGCCGCGCCGCACCTTGGGATGGCGGTCGCCGCGTTCCTTGCCGGTGCCGCCCAAGGTCACGCCGTGCAGCATCGACACGCCGTCCTCGACGACAGCGGTCTCGCCGATCACCACACCGGTGCCATGGTCGATGAAGATGCCCTTGCCGATGCGGGCGCCGGGATGGATGTCGAGGCCGAACAGGGCGCTGGCGCGGCTCTGCAGGAAGTGGGCAAGAGTCTGGCGGCCGTGCAGCCACAGCCAGTGGGCGACACGCGAGGTCTGCAGCGCGTGATAGCCCTTGAACCACAGCAGTGGATCGAGGTGCGATGTGCAGGCGGGATCGCGATCGGCGACGGCCACGATGTCGAGGCGCGCCGCCAGCCCGATGGCCGGGTCGGCGGTCAACGCCTCGTCGAAGATCTGGCGGATCAGCGCGGCGGGCACCTCGGTGGTGCCGGCGAGCCGCGCCAGATGGTAGCTCAGCGCATTTTCGAACTTGGGCTGGCTCAGGATGGTGGCGTGCAGGGTGCCGGCCAGCACCGGTTCGGTCGCGGCCGCCGTCTGCGCGGCCTCGCGGATCTTGGTCCAAACCGGGTCCACCGAGCGGGGTTCCGCTGCGTTCTTTGCGACGGCGCTGTCCATATGGCGCTCTCCTTCGGCCGTGCCGTTCTTACTCACGGCGGGCCGATCGATACGCCTCCCACCGGTGATATTACGTCGGCCGCGTTACAGGCGCAAATTCACCGAGCAGCCCGGGCCTCGAGCTCGTCGATCAAAGGCTGCACCTTGCCGCCGTGCTGCTGGATGTAGGAATTGAAATCCGAACGTCTAGTCATGACCATGCTGACGCCCTCGATCTTGACGTCGGTGATGCGCAGCCCCGCCGGCAGCTGGCGGACCTCCCATGCGAGCTTGATGGGCTGGCCGTTGGTCTGGTTGAGCCGGCTGTCGACGATGAAGACGCCATTGGGCCGGGTCGTCGTCTTGCCGATGGCAAGCGTCTGGCCGCTATACTGGCCGAAGCGCTCGCTGTAGGCCTTGGCCTCGGCGGTCTCGGTCGCCTTCACGAAGCGGGCCTGCTGTTCTGGCGTGGCCTTGGCCCAATGGATCCCCAGCGCCGTCCGCGCCATGTAAGGCAGGTCGAACCTGGTCTGCAGGACCTGCTGGATCGCCGCCTGGCGCTGCGCACCGGTCTTGGCCTTGACGATGTCGATGGCCTGGGCCGCGGTGCTGGAGACCAGGTCGGCCGCCGGGTCGTTGGCAAGAGCCGGCGCAGCAATGAGCGCGATGGTAGCACCGGCGGCGAGGCGAAAAGCGAGGCGACGACAAGCGGGCAGCGGCAACGGTCGCTCCTTCGGTGACTTTGACGGAATGTTACCGCAAGTTTCTTACCGCACCAGCGCGAGATTGTCGCGACGCTCCAGTTCGCCCTTGGTGTCGGTCTTGTCACGCTTCGCGCGAATAAGTTCGGCGCGGTTCTGGGTGTAGGCCGAGCGCAGCGCGGCGTAGTAGTCGACGCTGTTCTTCTCGATGTCGTCCAAGGCGAACATGGTGCGCGAGCGATAGTCGATGACGTTCAGGCCGTAGCGCGGCACCGAGTAGTAGAACCAGTCCCAGTTGAAGGCGATCGGCAGGATCTGGAACGGATCGATCGCGTAGTCGATCATCAGGCCCGTGGCATCACGCGCGTTGGACGGTCCGGCGAGCGGCAGCACCAGGTAAAAGCCGCCATTCTCCGGCTCGACGCCCTTGCCGGCCCATATGCCGATGGTCTGGCCGGCATCGGTCTTGGTCCGTTCCATGCCCAGCATGGAGGCGACGTCGAACAGGCCAGCCAAGCCGATCGTCGAGTTCACCAGGAAGCGGGCCATGGTCGTGGCCGCTCGGCTGGGATCGCCCTGGAAGACCTCGTTGATGGCCGTCACCGGCTCGCCGAGATTGTCCAGAAGGTTGCGCACGCTCTTCTGCGCGGGCTCCGGCACCCAGTCGCGATAGAGCACGGTGACAGGCCGGATCGCCATGACGTCGACGGCGCGATTGATCGAGAAAATGAAGCGGTTAGGCGTCTCGATCGGGTCCCATACCTCGGCAGCGCCCGTATCGTTTACCGCGCAACCACTCACCAAGGTGGCAGCCACGGCGGTTGCGGCGACCGAACGACGGACGCGGGTGGCCACCTTGAACACGCTTGCGATCATCAACGCCAACCCTGGGTCCATCCCCGCAGGCTCCGGCACGCCGGGCCAAAGACACGAAGTTCGAAAATGAGTGTTGCACACGGGCGCTGCGGTTTGAAGTGAATAGGCAATACAGCGTTGCTTCGTTGTATTGCGGCAACAATTTTCGCCCTTGATTCCCCTGTTGCATACATAAAGATATGCTTATATTCTTCAATTCATGGATCACCTCCTCACCCTCCTGCGGGCCGCCGCCGAAGACACGCGGCTGCGCATCCTGGCGCTGGCGGCGCGCGAGGATCTGACAGTCAGCGACTACGTGCATGTGCTGGGGCAGAGCCAGCCGCGCGTTTCACGCCATTTGAAACTCCTGGTCGAGGCGGGCCTGCTCGAGCGCTTCCGCGAAGCGCAGTTCACCCGCTTCCGCCTCGTGGCGTCGAGCGACGACGCAGCCTTGGTGCGCGAGTTCGTGCGTCGGCTCGATCCCAAGCATGCCCGTATCGCCGCCGACCGCGCGCGGCTCGACGCCCTGCAGCAGCGCCGCCAGACGGCCGCGGTGCGCTTCTTCCGCGACAATGCCCAGCGCTGGGACGAACTGCGCGCCCTGCATGTGGCCGACCGCGAGATCGAGCGCGCGCTGGCCCATCACCTGCCGATCGGGGCGCGCCGCCTGCTCGATATCGGCACCGGCACCGGCCGGCTGCTCGAAGTGCTGGCGCCCAAGGTCGAGCAGGCCATCGGCGTCGACCAGTCGCGCGAGATGCTGGCGCTGGCCCGCGCCAACCTCGCCAAGGCCGGCATCGACAATGCCGACATCCGCCAGGGCGATATGTACGCCCTGCCCTTCGAATCCGACGCCTTCGACGTCGTCACCATCCACCACGTGCTTCACTACGCCGACGATCCGGCGGCGGCGCTGAGCGAAGCGGCGCGCGTCGTGCGACCGGGCGGTGTCGTGCTGGTGGTCGACTTCTCGCCGCACGATCTGGTCGAGCTCAAGCGCGAGCATGCCCATGTCCATCTCGGCTTCGCCGACAACCAGGTGCAGGGCTGGCTGCGTAGCGCCGGCCTCAACCCGCTCGAGCCGATCCACTTCCCCGGCCGCCGCCTGATGACCGGCATCTGGCGCGGTGAGCGCGAGCTGCCGGCGCGCACCGCCGCACGTCACACCGCCCATCCCGTCCATGGAGTTTCGCGATGAGTCCCGATACTGGTCCCCTTGGCGGCCCCTACAGCGTCTCATCGGCCGAGTTTCCGGCGCGTGCGCCGCAACGCCTGAAAGTTTCGTTCGAGTTCTCCCCGCCCAAGACCGAGGCTGCCGAACGCACCCTGTGGGAGACCGTGACGCGTCTGGCGCCGCTGCAGCCGACGTTCTTCTCGGTGACCTACGGCGCCGGCGGTTCGACGCGCCAGCGCACGCACGAGACCGTCGCGCGGCTGAAGAAGGAGACCGGGGTCGATGCCGCGGCTCACCTCACCTGTGTCGGCGCAACTCAAGGCGAGATCGATGAGATCGCGCGGGCCTACTGGGACGCCGGCATCCGGCACATCGTGGCGTTGCGCGGCGATCCGCCGTCCGGCATGGGCGGCAAGTACAGCCCTCATCCCGGCGGCTATGCCAACGCCGCCGAGCTGATCGCCGGCCTGAAGAAGATCGGTCCGTTCCAGATCAGCGCCGCTTGCTATCCCGAGAAGCACCCCGATTCGGCGGATGCCAAGGCGGACCTGGAGAATCTCAAGCGCAAGGTCGATGCCGGCGCCGACCGCTGCATCACCCAGTTCTTCTTCGAGGCCGACGACTTTCTGCGCTTCCGCGACAGTGCCGCTGCCGCCGGCGTGAACGCGCCGATCGTGCCGGGCATCATGCCGGTCTCGAACTTCCAGGGCATCACCAAGATGGCAGGCCTGTGCGGCGCCAAGGTGCCGACTTGGCTCGCCCATCTGTTCGACGGGCTCGACGATGACGTTGAGACCCGCCGCATGATCGCGGCCACCGTGGCGGGCGACCTGTGCCGCCGCCTGCGCGATGAAGGCGTCGATCAGTTCCATTTCTATACGCTGAACCGCGCCGATCTCACCTTCGCGATCTGCCATTTGCTGGGAGTACGTCCACAATGACACGCGCCGAGAAAGCCCAACTGCTGCGCGAGATCGGCAGCGAACGCATCATCGTCAAGGACGGGCCCTACGGCTCGATGATCCAGAGCTATCGCCTGGACGAGGAAGGCTTCCGCGCCGGCCGGTCGTTCAATCACGACCAGAAGGGCAACAACGACCTTCTGAACCTGACGCGGCCTGACGTGGTCGGCGAGATCTGCAAGGCCTACATCGATGCGGGCGCCGATATCCTCGCCACCAACACCTTCAACTCCAACGCCATCAGCCTCAGTGACTACGGCATCGCCGGCATGGCGCGCGAGATCAACGTCGCCGCGGCCAGGCTGACGCGCGCCTGCGCCGACGAAGCGACCGCACGCGGTCCCGACAAGCCGCGCTTCGTGGCGGGCGCTCTCGGGCCCACCAACAAGACGCTGTCGGTGTCGCCCAACGTCAACGATCCCGGCTACCGCGCCGTCACCTTCGACGAGGTCAAGGGCATCTATCGCGAGCAGATCGATGGCCTGCTGGATGGCGGTGTCGACTTCATCCTGATCGAGACGGTGTTCGACACGCTGAACGCCAAGGCGGCCCTGGTCGCCGCCGACGAAGCGGCTGAAGCGCGCGGCGAGGAACTGCCGGTGATGGTGTCGATGACGCTGACCGACCTCGCCGGCCGCAACCTCTCGGGGCAGACCGTCGAGGCTTTCTGGCATTCGGTGCGGCATGCCAAGCCGCTGACCATGGGGCTGAACTGCAGCTTTGGCGCCACCGAGCTGCACCCCTATGTGAATGCGCTGACCCCGCGGGTCGAAGGCATGCTCTGCGTCTATCCCAACGCCGGCCTGCCCAACGAGCTCGGCGCCTATGACGAGCCGCCCGAGATGACGGCCAAGCTGGTCAAGGGCTGGGCCGAGAACGGCTGGCTGAACGTGGTCGGCGGCTGCTGCGGCACGACGCCGACCCACATCAAGGCGATCGCCGAGGCGGTGAAGGACGTGAAGCCGCGCCAGTGGCATGCCCTGCCCCCGGCACTGCGGCTCTCCGGCATGGAGGCGGCGAGTTTCTTCTGATGTCCGACGTGGAAAACAGCGTACAGCGCGCCACCTTCATCAATATCGGTGAGCGCACCAATGTCACGGGATCGGCGCGCTTCAAGAAGCTGATCCTGGAAGGCGACTACACGGCCGCCGTCGAGGTCGCACGCCAGCAGGTCGAAAGCGGCGCCCAGATCATCGACGTCAACATGGACGAAGGCCTATTGGACGCCGAGAAGGCGATGGACACGTTCCTGAAGCTCATAGCCTCGGAACCCGACATCGCCCGCGTGCCGATCATGATCGACAGCTCCAAGTGGAGCGTGATCGAGGCCGGCCTGAAATGCGTCGCCGGCAAGCCGATCGTCAACTCGATCTCGATGAAGGAAGGCGTAGAACCCTTCATCGAGCACGCCCGCAAGGTGCGCCGCTATGGTGCGGCCGTCGTGGTCATGGCGTTCGACGAGAAGGGCCAGGCCGACACCAAGCAGCGCAAGGTCGAAATCTGCGCCAAGGCCTACGACATCCTGGTGAACAAGGTCGGTTTCCCGGCCGAGGACATCATCTTCGATCCCAACATCTTCGCCGTCGCCACCGGCATCGAGGAGCACAACAACTACGGCGTCGACTTCATCGAGGCCACACGCGAGATCAAGGCGCGCTGCCCCAGCGTGAAAATCTCGGGCGGCGTCTCCAACTTCTCCTTCGCCTTCCGCGGCAACGAGCCGGTGCGCAAGGCCATGCACTCGGTGTTCCTGTATCACGCCATCCAGGCGGGCATGGACATGGGCATCGTCAATGCCGGCCAGCTCGAGGTCTATGACCAGATCCCGCAGGAGCTGCGCGACGCCTGCGAGGACGTGATCCTCAATCGCAATCCCGAGGCCACCGAGCGCCTGCTCGAGCTTGCGCCCAAGTACAAGGGCACCGGCGAGGTCGCCGAGACGCAGGACGCCGAATGGCGGAGCTGGCCGGTCGAGAAGCGGCTGGAGCATGCCCTGGTCAAGGGCATGGACCAGTTCGTGGTCGAGGACACCGAGGAGGCGCGCAAACAGATTGCGCGGCCGATCGAGGTCATCGAGGGCCCGCTGATGGCTGGCATGAACGTGGTCGGCGATCTCTTCGGCTCGGGCAAGATGTTCCTGCCGCAGGTGGTCAAGAGCGCGCGCGTCATGAAGAAGGCGGTCGCGCACCTGCTGCCCTACATCGAGGCCGAGAAGACCGCGACATCGCGGTCCAAGGGCAAGATCGTCATGGCGACGGTCAAGGGCGACGTCCACGACATCGGCAAGAACATCGTGGGCGTGGTCCTGCAGTGCAACAACTTCGAGGTCATCGACCTCGGCGTCATGGTGCCCTTCCAGGAGATCCTGAAATCGGCCAACGACAATCGCGCCGACATGATCGGCCTCTCGGGCCTGATCACGCCGTCGCTCGACGAGATGGTGACGGTGGCCGAGGAGATGACGCGGCAGGGCTTCAAGCTGCCGTTGCTGATCGGCGGCGCCACCACGTCGAAGGTGCACACCGCCCTTCGGATCGCGCCGCGATACAACGGCACGACGGTGCACGTGCTCGACGCCTCGCGCGCGGTCGGCGTCTGCACGGCGCTGGTTTCCGAATCGGGCGCCCAGGCGCGCGACTTCGCAGCCAAGGTCGCGGCCGAGTACGAGGCGATCCGCGTCGAGCGCGGCGATGGCAAGAAGGAAAAGGTCGTGCCGCTCGAAGTGGCGCGCGCCAACGCCTATCCCATCGACTGGTCGGCCTCCACGCCGCCTAAGCCCGCGGTTACCGGCACGCGCATCTTCGCCGAATATCCGCTGCATGAGCTGGTCGAGCGCATCGACTGGACGCCGTTCTTCCGCGCCTGGGAGCTGGCCGGCAACTATCCCGCCATCCTGGAAGACAAGGTGGTGGGCGAGAGCGCGCGCAAGCTCTACGCCGACGCGCGCAAGATGCTGGACCATATCGTGCGCGAGAAGTGGCTGACCGCGAAAGGCGTGGTGAGCTTCTGGCCGTGCCGGCGCGACGGCGACGACGTCGTGCTGTTCGAGGACGAGACCCGCAGCAAGGAGATCTCGCGGCTCTATTTCCTGCGCCAACAGGTCGAGAAGCGCTCGGGCCGCGCCAACATGTGCCTGGCCGATTTCATCTCGCCCGAGGCCGACTGGATCGGCGGCTTTGCCGTGACGGCGGGCCACGGCATCGAGGAGCACCTGGCGCGCTTCAAGGCCGACCACGACGACTATTCCGACATCATGCTGAAGGCACTGGCCGACCGCCTGGCCGAGGCCTTCGCCGAGCGCCTGCACGAGCGCGTGCGCAAGACCCTGTGGGGCTACGCGCCGGACGAGGCGCTGAGCAACGAGGAGCTGGTGCGCGAGAAGTATCGCGGCGTCCGGCCGGCGCCGGGCTACCCCGCCTGCCCCGACCATAGCCAGAAGCCCGAACTGTTCCGGCTGATCAATGCCGGCCAGAACACTGGCATCAGCCTGACCGAGAGCTTCGCCATGATGCCGACCTCGGCGGTGTCGGGTTACTACTTCGCCCATCCCGAGGCGGCGTATTTCGGCGTCGCCCGCATCGGCCGCGACCAGGTCGAGGACTATGCCAAGCGTCGCGGTGTGACGATCGAGCAGGCGGAGAAGTGGCTGAGACCGAACATCGGATACTGAAAGACCTCATGCTCTTCCGGACCGCGACCCCCTGCCTTCGCCGAAGCGAAGCCGCTTCGGCTTCGCGCAGGCAGGTCCGGCTCGCTCATGAGCGCGCAAGATGCGCGCGGTCCGGAAGAGCATGAGCTACGCCCTCGTCCTTGCCGTCGGCTTCGTCGCCGGCACGGTGAGCGGCATCGTCGGCACCGGCGCCACCGTCATCCTGCTGCCGGTGCTGGTCATCGTCTTCGGGCCGCGCGAGGCGGTGCCGATCATGGCGATCGTCGCCCTGATGTCGAACTTCGCCAAGATCACCTCGTGGTGGAAGGAGATCGACTGGAAGGTCTGCGCTGCTTATGCGCTGGGCGGTGTCCCGGCAGCAGCGCTCGGAGCGCGCACCCTGCTCGTCCTGCCGGAGAACGCGGTAGAGATCGCTCTGGGCCTCTTCTTCCTCGCCATGGTGCCGGGCCGCCGCTGGCTCGCGTCGCGCAACCTGACGATCGGTCTCGGCGGCCTGGTCATCGCCGGCGCCGTGATCGGCTTCCTCACCGGCATCGTGGTCTCCACCGGGCCGCTCAGCGTGCCCACCTTTGCCGCCTACGGGCTGGTCAAGGGGGCATTCATCGCCACCGAAGCGGCAGGCTCGCTTGCCCTCTACATCAGCAAGGCTCTGACCTTCCGTCAGTTCGGCGCGCTGCCGATCGACATCGTCATCAAGGGCCTGATCTCCGGCTCCTCGGTGATGGCCGGCACCTACCTCGCCCGCCTCATCGTCGAGCGGCTGAGCGTGGCCGCCTTCCAGTACATGCTGGACATCGTGATGGTGATCTCGGGCCTTGCCCTTTTGTGGCAGGCACTGCGCCGAAACTATTGACCATCATGTAGCTACTTATGTATCTACTGCGGTAGACACTAGCGAGGTCTCCAATGCCCGAACTCAAGCTTCGCCGTACAGGCAATTCACTCAGCACATCGTGGCCCAAAGAAGCACTGGCGCGCATGAATGCCAAAGAAGGCGACACGCTTTACGCCATCGAAACGCCTCAAGGGTTCCTGGTGACGCCCTTCGATCCGAAATTCGAGAAGACGATGGAAGCCGCTGAGCGCGTCTTTCGCCGATACAAGAACGCCTATCGCGAGTTGTCGAAGAAGTGACAGAGCCGATTTGGCTCTCCGACAAGGAGGCAGTCGCCATCAACGCGCCTGCCTTGACCCTGTTCGGCGGCCGCGAAGGCGGCGTTCGCGACGAGACCCTGTTTCAAGCAGCTTTGGCTCGCCCCTTGAACAAGTGGCACTATGAGGAGCAGCGGCCCGACATCTTCGAGCTTGCCGCCGCTTACGCATTTGCTCTCTGCAAGGGACATGTTTTCCATGACGGAAACAAGCGCACGTCACACGCGGTTGCGGCGATCTTTCTCGAGATGAATGGCTGGAGTCATGAAGCAGACGAATCCGAAGTGGTGCACACCATGATCGGCGTCGCCGATGGCTCGATCAAGGAAACAGCATTGGCAGCCTGGTTTCGCAAAACTTCGAAGAAGGCGTAGAGCGTTGTTCGCCCAAGTTGATAAAGCCGTTCCTCCCCATGCGAAGCGTGTGGGGAGATGCCCGCGTAGCGGGCGGAGGGGTCATGAGCAAGCGATACGATCAGCGCGGATGACGCTCCAGGAACCAAGTCTCGCTTGCGTTGCACCACGTTGTGCCATACTCGGGCGGCGTAAGGAGATACGACACCCATGAAGATGATCGCCAAGGCCGCCGTCGCGGCAACCCTCGTCGCGACCGTCGGCGCCTGCACCATGAGCCAGTCGACGCCGCAGCAGCTCAACACCACCAACGCCAACTCCCGCATCTACATCGGCTCGCTGAGCTGCAACGTCGGCGGCAGCACGGGCTACATCCTCGCCTCCTCCAAGACGCTGGACTGCGTCTTCCTCAACAAGGAAGGCACGGAGAGCGCGCAGTACACCGGCACGATCGACAAGGTCGGCATCGACATCGGCTACACCAGGGCGGTCCACACCATCTGGCGCGTCTATTCGCTGGGCAACGTGCGTGGCCCGAACAACCTCGGCGGCACCTATGTCGGCGAGCAGGGCACGGCGGCGGCGGGCAGCCAGGCCGGCGGCAACTGGATCTATGGCGGTCCCAACGCCGAGGTCGGCATGCTCGCATCCGGCATCGTGAAGGACGCCGGCTACAATCTTGCGGCGGGCATCGCCGCGATGACCATCAAGCTCAAGCAGTAACGAAGACTTACGTCGTCGCCGGTTGCAGGGCGCAGCCGGCGACGGTGATGCGATGCATCAGCCGGCGCTCGCCGCTGTAGTCGTTGGCGGCGTAGTGCCAGGTCGCCCGGTTGTCCCAGAACGCGATCGAGCCCTCGCGCCAGCGGAAGCGGCAGGTGAATTCCGGCCGCGACGCGTGGCGATAGAGATGCTCCAGCAACGGCCGGCTGTCTTCGGCCGACCAGCCGTCGAAGCGCAAAGTGAACGCTGGATTGACGTAGAGCGACTTGCGGCCGCTCAGCGGATGGCGGATCACCACCGGGTGCACGACGTCCTCGCCCACCAGATGCTGGTTGGCAAAGCGGCTGGCGCCTTCGGGGTTGGCCGCATTGACGCCCTTGGCGCCGAAAATATGCGCCGAGCCGTGCACCGCCTTCATGCCTTCCAGAGTGCGCTGCAGGCCGGGCGATAGCGTCTCGAAGGCGCGATACATGTTGGCGAACAGCGTGTCGCCGCCCTCCTCCGGCAGTTCGCGCGCCAGCAGGATCGAGCCCAGCGCCGGCGCCGGATCGTAGCTGTGGTCGGTGTGCCAGCCGCCGCCGATGTTGGTCTTCTGCTCGGGCTCCTTGCGCACCTCGGCGATCTCGGGATAGCCCTCCGCCGCCTTGAAGAAGCGGTTGACGTCGATCGGCGCCCAGCGGCGCGCGAACTCGAGGTGCTGCTCCGGCGTGAGCTTCTGGTCGCGGAAGAAGATGACGCCATGCTCGGCGAAGGCCGCCTGGACCTCGTCCCACTGGCGATTGCTCATCGCCTTGACGTCGATGCCTAGCACCTCGGCGCCGCAGCCGCCGGTGAGTTTCCGCACCTGCATCGTTTCGTATGCCATGACCCTACCTCCTGGGTGGAGATTAGCGTGTTTGCACGCCGAGCAGCAACAGCACCACCGACAAGGTGAAGACGCTCGCACCCGTCGAAATGACGACCGCGTTGGTCGCAAGCCCGACGCTCGTGCGGTAGAGCTGCGCCACCAGGTAGACGTTGGCGCCGGCCGGCAGAGCGGCGTTCAGGGTCGCCACGGTGAGCCACAGCGGATCGAGCGTGAAGAGATAGCGGCCGGCCGCCCAGACCATCAGGGGCACGACGGCGAGTTTGACCGCAGTCGCAACGGCCGCCGGCTGCCAGTGCTCCTTGAGGCCGACATGGGCGAGCGAGGCGCCGGCCATGATCAGGCCGCACGGCGGCGCGGCCAGCGCCAGGGCGTGCAGGACCTTGTCGATCACGACGGGGATGGCGAGGCTCGGCACCCAGGATGTCAGCTCCGCCCAGGCAAGCCCGGCGAAGATCGAAGGGATCACCGGGTGCTTCATCATCATCAGCGCCGCGCCACCCAGCTTGGCCAGCAGTCGGCCACCCCCGCCGCCCGAGCCGCTCTCCAGCAGGAACGAGCAGAGCGTGAGCATGATCAGCGAGTTGACGCTGATGATCATCAACAGCGGCACCAGGCCCGCCTCGCCGAAGGCGTAGGTGATGAAGGGGATGCCGATGCCGACGCCGTTGGAGAAGGTGCCGGAAAGGGCGAACACCGACTGGTCGCCGAGCTTCATGCCGAGCGCACGGCCCAACGGCATCAGCAGGAAATAGAGCAGCAGACCGGTGCCGAAAAACACGACGATGATGTCGGGCTCCAGCGCCTCCAGCCGAACCTTGGCCATCGAGCGGAACAGCAGTGCCGGGAACAGCGAATAGAAGGCGACCTGGGTCAGCCCGCGCAGGCCCTCGCCGGTCAGCAGCGTGCGGCCCAGCACCCAGCCGACCGCAACCGTGCCGAACACCGGCACGATGATGTCGATGATGGCGCTCATTTTTTCTGGACCGCGCGCGTCCCGCGCGCCTCATGAGCGCGCGGGACGCGCGCGGTCCGGAAGAGAATCACGCCGCCATGGCGAGGTTGCTGTAGCGCGTCAGGTGATGCTGCTGGTTGCCGAACATCAGGTCGATCATGGTCAGCCGCTTGAAGTAGTGGCTGACCGAGAGCTCGTCGGTGACGCCCATGCCGCCGTGCATCTGCACCGCGCTCTGGCCGCAGAACTTGCCCGACTTGCCGATCTGGACCTTGGCGCCCGAGGCCGCCTTGCGGCGCACCACCGGATCCTTGTCGTCGATCTTGAGCGAGGCCATCAGCGTCATCGAACGCGCTTCCTGGGCGTTGGTGAAGCAGTCGACCATGCGATGCTGCAGCACCTGGAACTTGCCGATCGGCACGCCGAACTGCTTGCGCGTCTTGATGTACTCCAGCGTCGCCGCGTTGATGGCATCCATGCAGCCGGTCGCCTCGGCGCACAGCGCCACGATGGCATGATCGACCGCATCCTCGACCACGCCGAAGGCATCGTCGACCTTGCCCAGCACCGCGTCGGCGCCGACCGAGACCTTGTCGAAGGTGAGCTCCGAAGCGCGCAGCGCATCCTGGGTCGGGTAGTCGCGGCGGGTGATGCCCTTGGCCTTGCCGTCGACCACGAACAGGGTGAGCCCCTTCTCCTCGCGTGCGCCGCCCGAGGTGCGGGCGAGCACGATGATGTTGTCGGCCGACACCGCGTTGTAGACCACGCCCTTGTGGCCCGCGAGCGACCAGCCGCTGCCTTCCTTGGTCGCCTTGAGCGAGACGTCGGCCAGATTGTAGCGCGACTGGCGCTCCAACCAGGCGAAGGCGAACTGCTTCTTGCCTTCGATCATGGGCGGGAGCAGCGCCTCCTTCTGGGCCTTCGAGCCCGCCTTGGCGATCATGCCGCCGCCCAACACGACGGTCGGCAGGAACGGCTCCAGCACCAGGCCTTTGCCGAACTGCTCCATGACGATCATGGTCTCGATCGGCCCGCCGCCGTAGCCGCCATCCTCTTCCGAGAAGGCCATGCCGAGCCAGCCCAGCTCGGCCATCTGCGTCCAGTTCTCAGCCAGCCAGCCCTTCTCGGTCGCGGCGATCTTGCGCCGGTTCTCGAAGGTGTACTTGTCGCGAACGAAGCGCTCCGCGGCGTCCTGCAGCTGCTTCTGTTCGTCGGAGAGGGACAGGTCCATTTATTCTTCCTCCAAATCTCTTGGCCGTTATAGCCCGAGGACCATCTTCGATACGATGTTCTTCTGAATTTCGTTGCTGCCGCCGTAGATGCTCGTCTTGCGGAAATTGAAGTAGCGCGGCGCGGCGGGCGGCGCATGGTCGGGCCCGACCGGCGTCTCGTTGGTGTCCTGGAACAGCATGCCCGGCTGATAGGGCGCGGCATATTCGCCGACCGCCTCCATGGTGAGCTCGGCGATGCGCTGCTGGATCTCCGAGCCCCGGATCTTGAGGGTCGAGACCTCGGGGCCCGGCGCGCCGCCCAGCGCCATGGTCGAGAGCGCCCTGAGCTCGCTCATCTCCAGCGCCTGGACCTGCAGGTCGAGGTCGGCGATCTGCGCGGTGAATGCGGGATCGTCAGCCAGCGTGGCGCCGCCCTGCGGCTCGGCGCGGGCGATGTCGCGCAGCGAACGCACGCCGCGCTTGGAGGCCGGCACCTCGGCGATGCCCAGCCGCTCGTTGGCCAGCAGGAACTTGGCGCAGGTCCAGCCCTCGCCTTCCTTGCCGATGCGGTTGGCGACGGGAACCTTCACGTTGTCGAGGAAGACGTCGTTCACGTGATGGGCGCCATCCAGCATGATGATGGGCCGCACCGTGACGCCCGGCGTCCTCATGTCGATCAGCAGGAAGGAGATGCCCTCCTGCGCCTTGGCGTCGGGATTGGTGCGTACCAGGCAGAAGATCCAGTCGCCCCAATGGGCGAACGAGGTCCAGGTCTTCTGGCCGTTGACGATGTAGTGGTCACCCAATGCGTCTTCGACACGCACCGCGCGGGTGCGCAACGACGCGAGATCGGAACCGGCGCCCGGCTCGGAATAGCCCTGGCACCATGAGACCTCGGAGCTGCGGATGCCGGGCAGGAAGCGTTCCTTCTGCTCGTCGGTGCCGAAGGTGTAGATCACCGGCCCGACCATCTTGGGGCCGAACGGGATGATGCGCGGCGCGCCCTCCTCAGCCAGCACGTTCTCGAACAGGAAGCGCTGTGTGACGTCCCAGCCCGGGCCGCCATACTTCTTGGGCCAGGTGTAGGCGAGCCAACCCTGTTGGCCGAGCGCCTTCTGCCACTGGATGTGATCGTCCTTGTCGTAATGCTTGCCGGAGAAGGTCTTGGCCTTCGTGGCAGGAGACAGATTGGCGCGCGCGAACGCGCGGACTTCGTCGGCGAACGCCTTGTGTTCGGGTTTGAGCGCGAGGTCCATTTAGAGTCCCAACACCATCTTGCTGATGATCCCTTTCTGGATTTCGTTGCTGCCACCGTAGATCGTGGTCTTGCGCGTGTTGAAGTAGCGCGGTGCCGCCAGGTGCGCGTGGGCCGGCCCGACCGGCTCCTCGTTCGAGCCCTGCCACAACAGGCCCGGCAGATACGGCGCGGCGTACTCGCCGACCGCTTCCATGGTGAGCTCGGTGATGCGCTGCTGGATCTCCGAACCCCTGACCTTGAGGCCCGACACTTCCGGTCCGGGCTGGCCGCCATGCGCCATGGTCGAAAGAACGCGCAGCTCGGTGTATTCCAGCGCCGTCACCTGAATCTCGAGATCGGCGATCTTTTCGGCGAAGCTCTGGTTCTCGATCAGCGGCTTGCCGTTCTCCTGCTCGGCGCGCGCGATGGCCTTCAGCGCCGCGACGCCGCGCTTGGACTGCGGCACGGCGGCGATGCCCAGCCGCTCGTTGGCCAGCAGGAACTTGGCGCACGTCCAGCCCTCGTTCTCCTTGCCGACCAGGTTGGCGACCGGGACCTTGACGTTGTCGAAGAACACCTCGTTCACCTCGTGCCCGCCGTCGGCCATGATGATGGGCTTCACGGTGATGCCCGGCGTCTTCATGCCGATCAGCAGGAAGGAGATGCCCTCCTGAGGCTTGGCCTTGGGATCGGTGCGCACCAGGCAGAAGATCCAGTCGGCCCAGTGGCCCATCGTGTTCCAGGTCTTCGAGCCATTGACGATGTAGTGGTCACCTTGTTTCTCCGCCTTGGTGCGCAAGCTCGCGAGATCGGAGCCCGAGCCCGGCTCCGAATAGCCCTGGCACCACCACACAGTGCTCTTGCGGATCGGCTCGAGAAACTTCGCCTTCTGCTCGTCGTTGCCGAAGGTGTAGATCACCGGTCCGACCATCTTGGTGCCGAACGGGATGATGCCCGGCGCATGCTCCTCGGCACAGATGTTCTCGAAGATGTAGCGCTCGGCCGGCGTGAAGCCCGGCCCGCCATGCTTCTTGGGCCAGGTGTAGACCAGCCAGCCCTGCTTCCCGAGCGCCTGCTGCCAGCGCATGTAGTCGTCGCGGATCAGGTGCTTGCCGTTCTTGACCTTGTCGCGGATGTCGGCCGGCAGGTGGCTGCGCACAAAAGCGCGGACCTCATCGGCGAATTTCTGCTCTTCAGGTGTGAAAGCGAGGTCCATGCAACCCTCCCGGATGGGGCCTTCGTTTGCGCCGGAGTTTAGCCGCGTGCCCGGTTCGGACAAGCACGATGGAGCCGGATCGCGGCTTGATCCGCCGCGAAGCGGAACAACTTTACGTAAGTCCCGCATTACGTCAGATCGGGCTTCACGCCCGATTTTCTGGCGTAAGTCTCCGGCGACAACGCGAAAGCGAGCCCCTGCCAGTCCGGCGCGCGGCTCTCCAGCCTGCGCCGGTTGCCGCGGGCGATGTCCCGAAACTGCCGCAAGGCCGCCTGGTCGTCGAGCGATGCCGTGTCGACGCCAAGATGCTGGGTAAAGAGCCGGCAGCGCAGGTCGCGTGCGACGGCGGCGTCCCAGATCGAGGCGTTCATCTCCGTGTGGCCGGCCAGCGAGAAGGGATGCAAGTTGCAGGAGCCCACGGTCGCCCAGGCATCGTCGACCAGCATCATCTTGGCATGGACGTACGCGACGCGGCGCGTGCCGGCGTGATGCTCGGCCAGTCCCGCCAGGGTGAAATTCTCGTGGCGGCCGAGCGCCTCGATGCCCCAGAACCGCGCTGCCTGCTGCGGATCGTGGCGCGCGTCGTAGACATACGGCTCGGCAATCGCCGGCACGAGCATGATGACGTCCACACCGCGTTCGACAGCGGCCAGCAGATGACGGGCGACCTCCGGCATCGGGATGGCCTGGTTCTGGACGTAGATCGTGCGGCGCGCAGCGTCGATCGCGCACTGGTACTGCTCGAGGATCGACCGCTCGACGCGCGCGGCGACGTAGCGGCTAGAATCGAGCATGCGCTGAATCTGCACCGTGCTCGGCCCGCACGGCTCGCCGGCGCGGTCAGCATAGGTGAGCTCGTCGCTGCCGTCGCACATCCAGTTGCCGTCCGATGCGTGGCGCTCGCTGGCCTCGTTCCAGCGCTCGACGAAATTGTGTCGCATGTCCGTTGCCGACGGCCCCGTCACCTCGACATAGACGTCGTGCAGCCGCATGGCGACGCTGGTGAGATTGAGGCCGCCCACGAAGGACGTCTCCGAGGGCTGGCCGGCATCGATCACCCAGCTCTTCTGATGCTGGCAGAATACCGTCGCCGCCCTGTCCCACCGGATCTTGAAGCGCGACCCGCGCTTGGCGAGCAGCGCGCGCTGCTCGGCCGAGCCGCCGAACATGCGAGGGCTGGGCGCGGTCTCGGGATTGGGACGCCACACCAGCAGTCGCACGTCGACGCCGCGCGCGACGGCGCGGTCGAGCGCGTCGAACAGCGGCTCTGGCCCATCTGGCAAGAGAAAGTCGTCGGAGTAGAAGGCCACGGTCAGCCAGACGCTGTGACGCGCGTTGGCGATCGCCTCGCCGATGCGCCGCATGATGTGCGGCCCGTCGATGAACGCGCGCACCCGGTTACCGGGCCGCGCCGGATAAGGGCCCGACGTCGTGCCGGGAATGTAGGAGCCGTCGACTGCCGTCACGAGGCCATCGGCGCCGGCACGATCAGGGCCTTGTCGGCCTTCAGCTTGGCGATCTCCGCGTCGCTGACGCCCGCCTCGCGCAGCACCTCCTCGCCGTCGCCGCCGATGCGCGGGGCATGCCGGCGGAACTCGACCTTGGTCTTCTCGAAGTCGAGGGGGCTGGCAAAGGTCGTGATCGGCCCTTCGGTCGGATGCTCGCGCTCGGTGAAGAAGCCGGTCGCCTTGAGATGCGGATCGTCCAGAAGCTCTTCGAGGGTGCGCACGGGCATCGCCGGGATGTCGGCCTTGTCGAATGCCTCCAGCCACTCCTCGGTCGGGCGATGCTCCAGCAGCGAGGCCAACACCTGATAGAGCTCGCTGAAATGCTTGGCGCGCTCGTTGCGGTCGATGAAGCGCTGCTCCTTGCAGAGGTCGGGGCGGCCGGCGAGCTCGAAGAAGGTGAGCCAGTGCGCGTCGGTGTAGGGCAGCGCGCAGATATAGCCGTCCTTGGTTTTGAAGGGATGGCGGAACTTGTTGATGATGCGGTCGTAGCCCATGGCGCCGCGCTCGGGCGTCCAGGTGGCGCCGAACAGGTGCTCGGTCAGCCAGAACGAGGCCAGGGTCTCGAGCATCGGCACCTCGATCATCTGGCCTTCGCCGGTCTTCTGGCGGTGATAGAGCGCGCCCAGCACGGCGACGCAGAGATGCAGGCCCGTCGTCTTGTCGGCGATCAGGCTCGGCATGAAGCGCGGCGCCAGGCCGTCGACGCGCGACTGCAGCGAGGCGGCACCGCTCACGCCCTGCACCAGATCGTCGAAGGCGGGCTTGTGGCCATACGGTCCCTTGCGCGCATAGCCCAGCGAATAGGCATAGATGATCGAGGGACTGACCTTCTTCAGGTCCTCGTAGCCCAGGCCCAGGCGCTCGATCGCCTGCGGCCGGCTGTTGTGGATGAAGAGGTCGGCCTTCTTGATCAGCTCCTTCAGGACGGCGCAGGCGGCGGGCTTCTTGAGGTCGAGGCAGAGCGAGCGCTTGTTGCGGTTGGCCGCCATGTAGATCGGGCCCATGCTCTTGTCGCGGCCCATGGAACCGCCCGAGACGCGTAAAAGATCGCCCTCCGGCGGCTCGACCTTGATCACGTCGGCGCCCATGTCGGCCAGGTGCTGTGTGGCGAACGGCCCCAGCAGCACGGCCGTCAGATCGATCACACGCACTCCCACAAGTGGTCCCGGCATTTGGCGCCCACCTCTTTCTGTTCACTTCCAACAATGACGCGATCGGCCGGCAAAGCAACAATGCCGGAAGATGAGCGCTTGCAGTTCAGAACTCGGTTGACTTCTGTGAGCTTCGCCACGCTCGCTCCGTATATTTTCTTGCGGCCGCCGCAAGAAAATGTCCCTTCGATCGCGCCCGTCTGTTGCGGTAGTTGAGGCGACGAACGCTGCTAGCCGGTCACGCTGTCTTGACCCGCTCGCACTCCACAACCTGATCGACGCGCTGCCCGCCGGAGCAACCTGCAGGGAGTAGCCATGAAAATCCTGATTGTCGGCGGCGGTGTCAGCGGCCTCACCACCGCCCTCTGTCTGCACCAGGCCGGAATCGATGCCGAGATATTCGAACAGTCGCCCGAGCTGCGCGAGCTCGGCGTGGGCTTCAACGTGCTGCCGCACGCCATCAGCGTCCTGGCGCAGCTCGATCTCCTGCCGGCGCTCGACCGTGCCGGTATCCGGACTCGCGAGCTGTTCTATTGCAATCGCTTCGGCCAGACGGTGTGGCAGGAACTGCGTGGCACCGGCGCCGGATACGATGTGCCTCAGTTCAGCATTCATCGCGGCAAGCTGCAGGGCGTCCTCCATCGCGCGGTGCTCGACCGGCTGGGGCCGGCCCGGATCCATACCGGGTGCAGACTGGTCGGCTTCGAAGAACAGCAGGATCGCATCGTGGCATCTTTCGAAAGCCGGGAAGGTCGCAAGGCCATCGCGGTCGACGGCGATGCCCTGGTCGGCGCCGACGGCATTCACTCCACGGTTCGATCGGTCCTCTACCCCGGCGAGGGGCCGCCGATCTGGAACGGTACGATGCTGTGGCGCGGCGCGACGGAATGGCCGGTCCACGCCGACGGCCGGACGATGGTGATCGCCGGCGGCAATGCCGCCAAGTTCGTGTTCTATCCGATCCACATGGACCCGGCGCGACCGCAGATGCGGCTGACCAACTGGGCAATCATGGCGCGTCTCAGCGAAGGTCAGGTGCCGCCGCCGCGGCGGGAAGACTGGAATCGCATCGGGCAGCGCGAAGAGGCGCTGCCATTCGTGCGCGACAAGTTCCGCCTGGGCTTTCTCGACCCGGTGGCGCTGATCGAGGCGACGGAGACGTTCTACGAATATCCCAACTGCGACCGCGATCCGTTGCCGCGCTGGTCGTTCGGCCGCGTGACCCTGCTGGGGGACGCCGCCCAACCGATGTATCCGGTCGGCAGCAACGGTGCGAGCCAGGCGATCGTCGATGCGCAGTGCCTCGCGCGACACCTCGAGGCCGCGTCATCGGTCCCGGCAGCCTTCACCGCCTATGACTCCGAACGCCGGCTGGCCTTGGCGAAGCTCGTGGTTGCCAACCGCGCCGGCGGCCCCGAGGGCGTGATCGACTTGATCGAAGCGCGAGCGCCGCATGGCTTCGACGACATCGATTGCGTCGCCAGCCACGCCGAGCGCGAGGCGGTCGTGCGCGGCTATGCATCTTCACGCGCGAGCAGGTCAACCGGCAGGGAGGTGCGCGAAGACTAGCAAACTCCCGAGGACTGCGCGCTTTGGTTCGAGATGATAGCAGCAATTCCGCCCTTGGCGTGGTAGTCGGATCGGCCATCGCGAGGAGACGAGTTGCAGGATGCCTGGAGCGCTTGAGGGTCTGCTGGTGATCAGCGTGGAGCAGGCCGTGGCCGCCCCCTATTGCGCCGCTCGCCTGGCGGACGCTGGCGCGCGCGTGATCAAGATCGAGCGGCCGGAGGGCGATTTCGCCCGCGCCTACGATGCCTACGTGCACGGACAGTCGAGCTATTTCGTCTGGCTGAACCGCGGCAAGCAGTCGGTGACGCTCGACTTCAAGGACAAGGACGATCTGGCCCTGCTGCATCGCATGATCGCCAGGGCCGACGTGCTGATCCAGAACCTTGCCCCCGGCGCGGCCGAACGCGCGGGCTTCGGATCAGCCGCGATGCGGGCCAGGAACAAGCGGCTGATCACCGTCGACATCTCGGGCTACGGCGAGCACGGCCCCTACAGGAACCGCCGCGCCTACGATCTGCTGGTGCAGGCCGAGAGCGGGCTCGCCTCGATCACCGGCACGGCCGAGGGTCCGGGCCGCGTCGGCATCTCGGCCACCGACATCGGCACCGGCATGTACGCCCACGCCGCCGTGCTGGAGGCGCTGCTGGCCCGCCAGAAGACCGGCGAAGGCCGCGCCATCGCGGTCTCTCTGTTCTCCGCCATGGCGGAGTGGATGACCGTGCCGGTGCTGGCCAAGGACTACTCCGACTACGATTGGCCGCGGCTCGGGCTCACCCATCCCTTCATCGCGCCCTACGGCGTCTACCAGACCGCCGACAAGGTGCCGGTGCTGATCTCGATCCAGAACGACCGCGAGTTCGAGCGGCTGTGCCATGGCGTGCTCGACAAGCCGGGCCTGGAGAAGGATCCGGCCTACGCCACCAACAAGGCGCGCAACGCGCGGCGCGATGACACCAACGCCATCGTCCAGAAGAGCTTTGGCAACCAGAGTTTCGCCGACCTTGCCGCCCGGCTCGATGCGGCGCAGATCGCCTGGGCGCGCGTGAGCTCGGTCGCCGATCTTTCGGCCCATCCGCAGCTTCGGCGCACGGCCTTCTCCTCGAACGCCGTCGAGGTATCGATCCCTGCCCTTGCCGCGTCATGGCCTGGCGAGCCCGAGCGGCTGGGCGACGTGCCGACGGTGGGCCAGCATACGGAACAGGTGCGGCGCGAGTTCGGTGCCTAGTGGCGCTACGGCATGAAAGCCTGCAGCGTGTCCCTGATCACGCCAGCGCAGACCGGGCAGAACGGATCATAGCTGTTCATGTAGCAGGCCTCCATCGGCCGATAGATGCCGCAGTCCGACCAGAGCGCGCCTTCATAGGTGCCCACCGCCCCCGGGGCCGGTGGAGCCCCTGGTGCGACGCAGCCCGAACCGACACACCCGGGGTTGCATTGTGTCGGCATCGGCGTACCCACCGCCACCAACGCACCCCACTTGTTGGTGGCCGAGTTGGTGTCGCGCGTGACATTCGGTTTTGGAGGCTCCCCTGCCGGGGTGTCGAGTCCGTTTCCGCCATACTCGTCGGCAAGGCCAAAGGCGCTATGGCCAAGCTCATGAATGGCGATCTTGCGCGACAGGGCGTGCACCGAGCAGACCGCGATCGAGCCGCCGGAGCCGCCATACTTCGTTGAATTGACAATGCAGACGACGTGATGGTTCTGCGACACATGGGTCTTGGCAACCGACAGTGCCAAGGCATTGTCGACCGTCAGCAGCCGATCGATCAGATGACCATTGTGCGGACTGCAGAAGGTGGCGTCGAAATAGGTCTTGCGGGTGACAACTGGCCCGCCAGCGCAACCTGGATCGTCCGCGCCGCTTTCGTCAGAGACAACGTCGATGCGGTGGACGTTGATGCCGTCGAACATTTCGCCGAAGGGCGCCGTCGATTGCAGGCGGTCGACAAACTTCTTTGCATGATCGTGGTATTTCACGAGCTCGCAATGCCGGTAGCCGTCGCCGATGATGACCAGGTTCCAGCGCTCGGTATCCGGCCCATTGTTGACGATCTTGGTGACCCTGAGGACACCTCCGTCAGTGGCGCTCATCGGTTTTCTTCCCTGTCGCGCGGAAAAAGCTCGAAGGTGGCAAGGTCCCTCGACGGCTCCTTGCGGCGGTCCTGAGGCTCAAGCGGATTGCCGACGAGGGTGACGGTGCGGGCGCCTTCCATGTCGGGCAACAGAACCTCGAAGACGATGTTCCTCATGCCACCGAACAGCCGTTGCGGGGGGCCATCCGGCGAGTGCACCTCGACGGAGTTCAGGACGGAGTCATCGATCAGCCGGTGCGCCAGCACACCGCCCTTTTCCTCACGCAGCTCGAACCAGTGTCCGCCGTTCTTGCCGGCCTGCGGCCGTTGGCCCGGCTGCGGCGGCGTGGTCATTTCAACTTGCTCGACGGACAGCAGTTCGACACCGTCTTTCGACGACCTGAATGTCAGGCGCAGGGTGCGACGGGAAGGCATGGCCATACCTCGCCTTATATTAGGTCCTTGTCCCTGACGCGTTCTGTCTTGACCACCGTGACCGTCTCCAGCGACGTCACGAAGGCTTCCGCCTCGTCGCCGAGAATCGCCGGCGGAATGGGCTCGTCGCTTTCGAATTCTTCCGGCCGGGGCGTCAGAATGAGCAGGGTGACGCTTCCCACCACCACGCCCCCTTCGAGATCGGCGAGGTTCAGCATCGTGAACACGGGCTGGTCGAGCAGCCACCAGGAGTTGATCGGCACGGTCTGATCTTCATTGCCCAACACCAGGTCGAGAGTCTTGAGCAGGCCTTCGGCATAAATTTTTGAGACGGGCGTGTCCGGGAAGAAGCTGTCCTCCGTATCGTCGAACCAGTACTTCTTGAGGTGCGTGAGAATCTTTTGCCTCGTGTTCGCGGTGGCGAACACATGCGACACGAGATACTGGTCGAAGACCTCGGCAAGCCCGTCATAGTCAGGGGCCAGCGCGGCAATGGCGTCACGCAGCGCCTGGACCCGCGCTCGCGCGCCCGGTTCTTTCGAGAACTCGTCCAGGCAGAAGCAAATGGCGCCTTTGGCGATTGGGCTGAGTGGTGGTGGTGGGCTCATGGTCCTCTCCCTCTTGGTACTTCGCGTGTTCGGCCGCCGTTCCTAGCCGGCAAGCTCGTCCATCATCTGCCGGGCCTGGCGCACGACGGGGAATTCGTCTCCTCCACGAAGCTGCGCCAGGGACTCGGCCAGCAGTTCACGGCCCTCGTGCCGCCGCCCTGACGACCCCAACAGCCGTCCCAGGCTCGTCGCCGCCGTGCACATGAACAGCCCGGCTTTCTGACGGCGGGCAACAGCCAGGCTTGCTCGGTAGGCGGCTTCGGCCGCAGGCTGATCTGCAGCAAAGATGTCGCCACGCACCCGCTCGACGTCCGCAGCCCAAAAGGCCCGCCAATCCGACCCGGTGGCCATCGAGAGCGCCTTCAGAGCCTCGTCACGACGGCCGGCTCGAACGTGCAATTGCGACAGGAGCAGATAGAATCCGGACAGTGAGAGCACGGTGCCCGTCTGCCGCAGCCGCAATCCCGGCAGACAACATCGCGACACCGTCATCGACGTTGCCCTCGGCGCCCGCCACCCAGCCAAGGTGGCATCTCGCCATGGCTTCATAATACGCGTAGCGGTTGCGCCGCGCGACTTCGACTGCCTCGACGGCCAATCGCTTCTCGACTTCAAGATCGCCGCACACGTGAAACAGCCGAACGGCCTGAATTGTCGCATTGAGCGAGCTGTGTATGTGCCCCGGCTCCTGGGAGCGCATCGCGGCGATTTCCTGCGCTCGCGCAATGGTGGCATGGCCGCGCTCGAGGTAACCCATGATGCACTGCGTCCGCGCAAGGTAGGAAAGACAGAAGAGACCGGCATTCTGGCCGTGGGTGAGGAAGCACGGCTGATCGGCTTCCGGCCGGCATAGGTGCGCGCCTGCTTCATACGACGTCATCGCCGTCGCGAACTCGCCGGCGTCAAATGCCACCATGCCGCTGGCGAGGTGGGCGTCGACCAATGCCTCTTCGGATCCCTGTTTTGCCAACTCGAGCAGGTCGGTGGCATAACCTCGCGCGCGTTCGATATCGCCCGCAACGAACGTGCATTGGAACAAGCCCCAGTCGACACTGAGTCTCTTGCCGATATCGTCGCTGTCGGCACAAAGCACGCGCGCCCGTGTGAGGGCCTGTTCAACCTCCGGCGCCGAATAGCCGCGCACGGAGCGCAAGGCCATGGCTTGGGTAACGAGCAGATCGAGCTCCAGGGTCGGGCTTGGCGCGGGGCGAATCTTCTTCAATTCAGCGAGCGCAGATTGCAGCATCGCGATCGCTTCCTCGTTGGCTGACCGGGCGATCGCCACGCCGGCGCCGCTGCGCCAAAAAGCGATTGCATTCACAGGCGAATCGCCGAGCGAGTAGTGCTGCGCAATCCGGTCGTCGTTGACTACGCCGATTTCGGCCGGATTGTTGGCCAACTCCTGCGCCACCAGAAGATGGATCTGCCGTCGGTTCTTGTTGAGAAGCGAGCGATAGGAGATATCCCGCACAAGCGTGTGCTTGAACCAGTAGGTCTCCGACGGCGTTCGCCCGCCGGTGATGATGCGTGCATCAACGAGGGACTTGAGGAGCGCTCTCAGCTCGCCCACAGGACGCCGCATGACCTTGGCCAACAAGTCGCCCGAGAATTCGTGGCCGATAACCGAGGCGTACTGGGCGACCTCCTTGGCAAAACCGAGTTGATCCAGCTGCGCCATCAGGGCGTCACGAATGGTGCTCGGCACTGCACCGGGCTCGGTCGTTGCGGCGCGCTCGCCGGAAAGCTCGGCGCCACTAGCCGCTACCTTGACCAATTCTTCGAGGAAAAGCGGGATACCGTCGGACTTGTCGACGAGCGTGTCCAGCAGAGCCGAGTCGACAGCATAGCCCGACGCCCCGGCGGCAGCTGCAGCCAGTTTTCGGCCCTCTTCCTTATCCAGCTCGCGTATCTCACGAATGGTGACGTGATCGAAAACGCCGCCATCGGCTTGAATGAGGCCAACGCTACGCAGAATCCTGTCGGCGTCATGGCGACTGTTCGCCCGCAGCGTAATGGCAATCAGCGCATTGACGCTTTTCACCCAATCGGTCGCGCGGGCAAGCAATAGTCTCGACGTCGGATCGATCCACTGGACGTCCTCGAACACGACGGTCTTTGCCGGGTCGCTGATGCAGGCCTCGGACAGGCCGAGCAACGCCTCAATCGTGAGTTGCTGTTTGGCCGCCGGGTCCACAGCCGGAGGTGCAGGATCCGGAACGCGCTGGACGCCAAGCAGATCGGCTATCAGAGGCACGGCCTCCTGGCGAGCAGGATCGCCGCCGAACAGCCCCGCGAGCTTGTCAAACTTCTCGGCGGTCGGATCTTCCGCCTCGATGTGAGCTTTTCGCGCAAGATGCCTGACCACGGGAAACAGCGGTGTATTCGAATGGAACGGCGAATACTGCAACACCACCGGCGCTGGCGCCGACTCGCTGTGCTGCGCAATTCTCTTTGTAGCCTCGGCAGTGACCCTCGACTTGCCGACTCCGCTTTGCCCGATCAGCACAACCACCTGTCCCTTGCGTGATGTCGCAAGCCTCCAGCGACTGAGCAGGACTTCGATTTCCTGCTCTCGCCCGATAAAGGGAGTTAGCGCCGCTCCACGCGCCTCCAGCCGGGACACTTCGCGTTGTCCGATCACCTGGTACACGGGAACCGGCTTGGCGAACCCCTTGAGCTCATGTCGACCCAGATCGCGATACTCGAACGCCTCCGACGCGAGCTGGCGGGTGAACTCCGACACCACCACCGTGTTCGGCTTGGCAATGCCTTGCAGCCGCGCCGCGAGATTTGCCGCTTCGCCCACCACGCCGTCACGATCTGTGACTCCCTCGGCGGTGGCATCACCCACGACGACCAGGCCGGTCGCTATGCCGATACGCACGTTGATATCGAGGTCTGCAACCTGCCCCGTCTGCAGCCTGGCGAGGGCATTCACTATCTCCAGGCCGGCTCGTATCGCACGCTCGGCGCTGTCCTCGAAGGCGACTGGATAGCCAAAGTAGATCAGCACTCCATCGCCGACAGAACGCGCGAGATAGCCACTGTAGGGCTCGATGGAAAGGGCGCACGCTTCCTGATAAGCCGCGATGAAGTCGCGAAGGTCCTCAGGATCGAGTCGGGTCGACAGAGCGACCGAATCGACGAGATCGCAGAAGAGGAGGGTCAGCTGCCGCCGCTCGGCCCTGTCGGACAGTGTCGATGGAACAGATGCGGCGGCCCCCGTCGTCTCTGATTGCCGCAGTCTCGTTCTCCGTCTAATCCTATGCCTATCATATTAGCACACGGGCTGCGCGAATACATCGAGCGATGCGTGCGCCTTCGTTGCACGATTTTGGACACATCCGCCGGCTTGTGTGACCTACGTCACACAGGAAGAACGATGGCAAAAGCATGATGCGAGCTGCCAAAACGGGGCTTTCAACGAGCTCCTGGGCAGCGTTCGCCAGGGGCGGGCCGAGACCCAGACACAACATGATCACCGCCACCATGCAGCGCGAGTTCGGCACCTGATGGCGCGCTGGCTGACCGCCGTCAGGCTCTCCGGATACGGCGCGGCCTACTTCTTCGCCTCCGGCGCCTTCATGAGCTACTGGCCGGTGTGGCTGCGCGATCGCGGCATCGAGGATGCCGAAATCGGAACTCTCTTCATGAGCCGGCAGCTCGTGGGCGTCGGTGCCACGCTCGCCATCGGCTGGATCGCGCATCGCGTCGGCAATGTGCGCGGCGTCATCCTGGCGCTGGCCGCAGCCGCCACGATCCTGATGACGGGCTACCAGTTCTCCCACTCCTTCCTCGCCATCCTGGCGGTGACGCTGGTCTGGGGCGGCGTGTGGGCGCCGACCATGGCGCTCTATGACGGCGTGGTGGTGAACGAGACCCGGGTGCGCGGCATCAACTACGGCAGGCTGCGCGTCTGGAGCTCGGTGTCCTTCATCCTGGGCGTCATCATCTGCGGCGTTGCGGTCGACCGGCAGGGGCCGGCCTGGGTGCTCTATGTCGGCTTCGCCGGCATCGTGCTGCTGGTGCCGCTGGCGCTCTGGCTGCCGGCGACGGAGGCGCAGCAGCGCGACCAGGCCAGGCACGCCTCCTTCGGCATTCCCGACCTGCTGCGCTCACGGCCGTTCCTGCTGTTCATGATCGCCGCCGGCCTCTGCCAGGCAAGCCACGCCGTGCTCTACAGCTTCGGCACGCTGACCTGGCGCGCCTCCGGCATCGACGACGTCACCATCAGCCTGCTGTGGGGCGAGAGCGTCGCCGTCGAGATCGTCCTCATGCTGGCGAGCCCCTGGCTGCTGGCGCGGCTCGGCCCCACCGGCATGATCGGCCTGGCGCTCGGCTGCGGCATGGTGCGCTGGCTGGGCATGGCCTTCACCACCGAGCTGTGGGCGCTGGTCCTCCTGCAGGCCCTGCACGCCGGCACCTTTGCGGCCTGCCATCTCGGCGCCATGGCCTTCCTCCAGCGGGCGCTGCCGCCCTCGGGCATGGCGCTTGGCCAGAGCGTCTACTACGCGATCGGCACCGGTGCGGCGCAGGCGGTGATCTTCCAGATCGCCGGTGTCCTCTATGGCGCCTATGGCCAGAAGGCGTTTTTGGGCATGTTTGTCGTCAGTGTCGTCGGCATGGCGGCGATCGCACTGCTGGCGCGCCAGTGGAAGGGTGGGCTGCTCGTCGGCAACGCGTAGCGCGGTGCATTCACTGCTTTCAACGGTGATCGAGGTTTGCGCCCTTTCCGCCCTTTCCGCCCTTTCCGCCCTTTCCGCCGGTCGCTGCGTAGTGGACTGCACTGGAGTGCACCCCTATCGGTTGGGCCCCATTCTGAGCAAGCCGCCAGCCCGGCCCGTCCGATGCAAGCAACCGGACGGGCCGCGCGCAATGTCTGCCGCAGACTTTGGTCTCGGATCAACGATGCATAGAGCGTAACGCGGGAAAGCAACGCAACGGGCCGATTATATAACTACCGTGCAATTCAGTCAAGAACTGCGGTCGGCGGCAGCCAGTTTCGTTTTCGCGACTTTTGGCGCTCCGTAGAGAGCCACCTCTGGCGGGTCGACTATTCGCCGACCCCACTCCTTGTGTTGCCAAGCACGAGCGCCAGCAATGCTTTCACGATCACCATATCGTTACGATTGCGGTGTCTCGGCCGGCTCGGTTGCCTTCATCGACGGCCGCTCAGCCACGATGTCGGACCAGGCCGCCAGTTTCGGTGCGACACCGCGCCAGTCGTCGCCGTAGCGCCAGCTCTCGTAGCGGCAGGCCCCGGCCGTCGTGATCTGGGCGAGATCGAACACGCTGCCCGACTCCGGAACGCGCTCCTCCAGGGCAGCGAAGCAGCGCAGGGTGCGTTCCCGCATCTTGCCTAGAAAGTCGGTCGAGCGCTCGCGGTCCGGCCGAAGCGATTCCGCCCGGCGCAGGATCTGCGCCTCGATGATGGCGCCGGCGACCGAGATGTCGGCCAGTGCCCGCCAGCGCGCCGCACCCTCGCGCGCCAGAAGGCGATAGCCACCCAGCTCGCCGTTGATGTAGTCGCAGATCGAATGGGAATCGGTCAGCGAGAAGTCCCGTGTGACCAGCGCCGGGATGCGCTGAGCCGGCGTCGCGTCGACGAAGTCGGCCGGATGCGCAACCGTCTTGGTCCCCCAGCTGTGCGGCCACTTGGTCTGCACGAACTCGAAGCGGTCCTCGATCCCGAGCTCGAGGATTGAGACCCTGACCCTCCTGACCCAGGGCGAGGCGGGCGTAACGTAGAGGCGCACGGCAATTCTCCTGCTACGGCAAGGTGGACAAGTCCAATGCCTCGAGTCGGTCGCGGTCGGCAACCACCTCGATCGCCGCGATCCTGTCGCCGGCGAAGGTCAGGCTGAGCGCCAGCAGCAGCTTGCCCTGCGGCGCCACGACGACGCCCAGCGCACCATCCACCAGCATGGGCCGCGCGACCTGCGCCTTGCCCTTGAAGTTGTCGGCCACCGCCTCGGCGCCGCGCAGTTCCTCCACGCCGCCCAGGTGCACGGCGGCACGGTCGGCCCGCAGGACGACGTCGGGATCGAGCACGGCCAACAGTCCTGCGACATCGCCGCTGCGCGCGGCCGCGAGGAAGGCATCCACAATCTTGCGCTGGCCGGCGACAGCGGCCTGTGAGGCTTTGGTCCCGCGCACTCGGCGCCGCGCGCGGCTGGCGAGCTGCCGGACCGCCGTGGGCGAACGGCCGACGATGGGCGCGATCTCCTCGAACGGCAGGTCGAACATGTCGTGCAGCACGAAGGCGACGCGCTCGGCCGGGGCCAGCGCCTCAAGCACCACGAGCAACGCCAGGCCGACGTTGTCGGCGAGCTCGGCTTCGCGTTCGGGATCGGCGGCGCGCTCATGGCCGGCGGCGGGCTGCGGCTCGCCCTCCAGAGGCTCCTCGCGCCGCGACTTGCGCGACCGCAAGGTGTCGAGGCAGACGCGGGCGACGACCGTGGTCAGCCAGCCGCCGAGATTGTCGATGCCGGCAGCCTCGGTGCGGCTCAGCCGCAGCCAGGCCTCCTGCACGGCGTCCTCCGCCTCGCCCGTCGAGCCCAGCATGCGATAGGCGACCCGCTGCAGATGGTCGCGGTGCGCCTGGAACTGCTCGGCCAGCCATTTTTCGTTTTCCATCGGTCACATTCCCTGGTCGCGGTTCGTCATAGCCCTGACGGCCGAAAGGCGGCCGATGTGACAAAGGAGATGATCATGCAAGCACGGATGACCAACCCCGTTTTCGTCGTTCCCGATGCGCTGAAGGCCCTCAATGCCCTGGGGACTTCGGTGACCAAGGCCGGCGTGCCGAACAGCACCCTCGAGCTGGTGCGGCTGCGCACCAGCCAGATCAACGGCTGCAGCTTCTGCGTCGAGATGCATGCACGCGACCTGAAGAAGGCCGAAGAAAAGGACGAGCGCCTGTTCGCCGTCGCCGCCTGGCGCGAGGCTCCCTACTTCACCGACGCCGAGCGCGCGGCGCTGGCGCTGACGGAAGCGGCGACGCGCCTGGCCGACCGCGGCGATGCCGTGAGCGACGAGGTATGGAACGAAGCCGCGAAGCACTACGACGAGAAGGCGCTGGCCGACCTCGTCCTCAACATCGCCCTGATCAACTTCTGGAACAGGGTGAACGTCACGATCCGCCAGGTGTCGGGCGTGATGCCCAAGGCGGCCTAGCGCGTGGTCGTTCGTGCACGTCCATTCTCATGAAGTTGTACTTTGCATGAGGCGGCATACAACAAATGCGAGCAGCGCGAATCTTATGTTCGTTTTCCACCTAATGCACCGACAGAAGACAGCGGAATCTGCCGGATCGCATGAGCGACTCGTGTTAGAAGAAAATCAGAGAGCAGCGGACGGCCGAACCCCGGTCCTCTCCTAAATAAAAGATCAAACTCGGCGACCGGCCTTAGGCGCGGTGACGACCCGAAAGGGCACGCCGCACCGGGATCAGAGGGGACGCGCAAGCGGCATCGATGATCTTCTAGGCAGGTAGACCGAGCGGTTCGCAGGACCGTCCGGAGATCGACTGGAGCGGCAACGCGCCGGGCAGATTTTCGAGGTCGTGCGGGTCGTGAAGTCCGGAAAGGGGTCGTTCCTCGGAACGGCCCCTTTTTCTGTTGTGCCGGACGACTCAGCGCGACCTGCCGCGCGCCGTCACCGGCCAGATCTCGACCAGCGTGTCGCCCTTCACCACGTGGTAGCTCTCGTAGAGATTGACCGTGGGATCGCAATGCGGCGGCGTCAGGATCACCTGTTCGGCGAGCGCAGGTGCGGCCTTGCCCTCGGGCGCGATCACCGCCAGATGCTCGTCGCCCATGAAGCGCGTGGTCGAGCCGGGGGCGGCGCCCTTCAGGATCATCGGCGGGCCCTTCTCGGTCGCCATCGCCTTGAGGCCGGCATCGACGGTGACCATGCCCGGCGTATTGGCGCTGACCACGCGGGCGTCGATCTGCAGGGCCTGCTCGAAGGTCGGCCTGTCGAGCCCGCGCAGGTCGCAGACATTGTAGTCGTGGTCCATGAAGACGTAGGAGCCGACCTGCAGCTCGGTGAACACGCCGAGCTTGGCGTCGATGAAGTGCGTGCCGGTGCCTGAGCCCGTGATGATGCCGGGCTTCAGGCCGGCGGCGTCGAGCTTGGCCAGGATGCCCTTGAGGTACCCGGTGCGCTCCTCGATCTCGGCCTTGCGCTCGGCGAAGCTCACGATGTGCTGGTGACGGCCGCAATAGAATTGCACGCCGGCATATTTCAGCGACTTCAGGCCGGTGACCTTCTTCACCAGCTCGACCACGGCGTCGGAGCTGGCGACGCCGGTGCGATGCATGCCGGGATCGATGTCGACGACCACGGTCAGCGGCTTGCCTGCCTTCGCCACCGCCGCGGCCAGCGCCGCGACATTGGCGGGATGGTCGACCACCACCATCAGGTCCTTCACCTTGCCGTTCAGCGCCATCAGGCGGTCGATCGCCTGGGGCGTCACCACCGGCGAGGTGATGTGCAGGCTCTCGATGCCGGCTTCGCCCAGCGCCTCGGCCTCACCCAGCTTGGCGCAGCAGACGCCGAGCGCGCCGGCGGCGATCTGGCGGCGGGCGATGTCGGCCGACTTGTGGGTCTTGGAATGCGGTCGCAGGTTCACCTTGTGCGCCTTGGCGAAGGACGCCATCTCCGCAATGTTGCGGTCGAGCATCTCCAGATCGAGCACCAGCGCCGGCGTGTTCAGCGAGCGCCTGGACCCCTGCTGGCCGATGAGATGGCGGTGGAGTTTCTCGGCTTCGCTCATGACTTGTCCCTCAGGTTGCGAACGACCATGGCCTCGCCGGTCGTGCCGCGGTTCACGCCCGCGCTCTTCATGAACGTGTTGTCCTTGCCCGTGCCCCACAGCGCAATGCCCTGCGCCAGAAGGCCGCCGTCGACCTTGATGGTCTCGCCGGTGATGAAGCGGGCATCATCGGAGCACAAGAACGCGGCGACGTCGGCGATGCATTCGGGCTCGCCGCGGTCGGGCCACGGCTGGTGGCCGAACTGCTTCTCGTATTTGTCGGGGCGGCCGCGATGGACCAGCGGCGTGGAAATGACGCCGGGCGCGATGCCGACGACGCGGATGCGATCGCCGCCGAGTTCGGCCGCGACGTTCTCGATCAGGCTGATGACGGCGGCCTTGGCGGCCGAGTAGGCGTGGCTGCCGGCGCCGCCCACCATGCCGGCGATCGAGGCGGTGACCAGGATGACACCGCCCCTCATCACGCCGTCTGGGCCGTGCTTCTTCATGGCCTGCGAGGCGTGCTTCATGCCGAGGAAGACCGAGCGAGTGAGCACCGCGAAGGTGTAATCCCAGTCCTCGACGCTTGTTTCGGCGATCGGTCCGAAAGCGCCGCCGACGCCGGCATTGAGATAGGCGATGTCGAGCCGGCCGAAGCGCTTCTCGGCCTCGGCGACGAGCGCCGCGACGTCGGATTCCTTGGCCACATCGCAGCGCACGAAGGCGATCGAATCGCCATGGCCGTTCGCCTTGGCAACCGACACCGTCTCCGCGCCGTTGGCCTCGTTGAGATCGGCCACCACGACCTTGGCGCCGTCGGCCAGGAATCGCATGACCGTGGCGCGGCCCATGCCGCTTGCCCCGCCGGTGACAATGGCCACCTTGCCCGCCAGTCGTGTCATTTCGATTTCGCCCTCCGATGCCATGGTGCTGTTGCGCGGGCCCGCGGGCAAGCCTAGCGTTTCGCGAGGGATAGAGGGAGACTGCCGGATGAAGTTCGGCCTGTTCTACGAGATTTCCATTCCGCGTCCATGGACGCCGGAGAAGGAACGGACCGTCTACAACAACTGCCTCGAACAGGTGAAGCTGGCCGACGAGCTGGGCTTCGATCACGTGTGGGCCGTCGAGCACCACTTCCTCGAGGAATATTCCCACTGCTCGGCGCCCGAGCTGTTCCTCACCGCCTGCGCCATGATCACCAAGAACATCCAGGTCGGCCACGGCATCGTGGTCTGCGTGCCGGAGTTCAATCATCCCATCAAGATCGCCGAGAAGACGGCGACGCTCGACATCCTGTCGGGCGGCCGCCTGCATGTCGGCACCGGCCGCTCGGCCACCTGGACAGAGCTCGGCGGCTTTCGCGCCAATCCCGACATCACCAAGAAGAGCTGGGACGAGTTCGTGCGCTGCCTGCCCAAGATGTGGATGCAGGAGACCTTCTCCTACCAGGGCGAATTCTGGTCGATGCCGGAGCGCACCATCCTGCCCAAGCCCTACCAGAAGCCGCATCCGCCGATGTGGGTCGCCGTGACCAGCCCGGGCACCGAGATCGACGCCGCCGACCGCGGGCTGGGCAGCCTCGGCCTGTCATTTGCGGGCTTCGAGGAGCAGGAGAAGAAGATCAGCGAGTACCGCCGGCGCATCAAGTCGTGCGAGCCGGTCGGCGCTTTCGTGAACGAGCAGGTGGCGACCACCAACTTCCTGTTCTGCCACGAGGACGAGAAGACCGGCGTCGAGATGGGCAAGCGGCTGGGCAACACCTTCAACTATCTGGCGACGCAGCTCATCTCCACCCGCGAGGTCTTCGCCTCGCCGTCCTACCAGTCGCTCGGCCTGCTGCCGGCGCTGCGCCGCGCCGCGACCGGGCCGGATGCCAACGAGCAGCAGACCGAAGGCATGGCCTATGGCGATCCGGCGCGCATCATCCGCGCCGTCAAGAAGTGGGAGTCGCTCGGCGTCGACTGCATCAACTTCATCCTGAACGCCAACGAGGTGGTGCCGCAGGACCAGGTGATGGCCAGCCTGCGCCTGTTCGCCAAGGAAGTGATGCCGGTGTTCGCCAAGGAACCGGCCGGCAAAGCACTAAGCGCTCACGCGCTTAGTGCTCGAGCGGCGGAGTAGGCGATGCCTCTCTACGGAACGCTCGACATCACCGCGAACGCCAAGGCGCTGCCGACGCTCGCCAACCTCGACACCGAGGCCTGGACGCTGCCCAAGGCCGAGATGCTGCAGCTCCTGATCGAGGTGCCGCGCAGCACGACCGACGGGCTGCTGCCCAAGGCGATGCATCCGGCCCTGCCCTCCTACGTGATCCTGGCCGTCACGAAATACTCGGAGAGCCCGGTCGGGCCGTTCAATCTCGCGGTGCTGCGCCTGGGCAGCCGCGCCGGCGCGCATCCGCGCGGCTTCCTGCTGGGCGCCGTCGCCAGCACCGAGGCGGCGGCCAAGGAGCTGCGCGGCCGCTGGGGCCTTCTGGTCGAGGCCGGCGAGGTCAAGTTCCTGCGCCGTCACGACCGCGTCATGGGCACGGTCGCCAAGGCCGGCAAGACCATCCTCGATTGCGCGCTGATCGATCCGCAGCCGGTGGCCGGCACGGACGTGCAGTACATCAACTGGGTGACGGCGGCGAACGCCCCGCTCGATGGCCAGACCCAGCCGATGCTGATCCAGGTCGACCCCAAGTACACCTTCTACAAGGCCGAGCGCGGCAAGCCGCAGGTCAATGCCTTCGACGCGGCGGCATGGAACGCCGGCGCGATCACCCTTGCCGATCCCATCGTCGGCACCTGCTGCACGGTCGACACCGACCTGCCACGCATCCGCTTCGTGATGGATCCACTCAAGCCCGTGTTCCAGGGCACCCGCAGAATCAGGGAGTCGCGCGCTGACGAATGAGTACCTGGAGCGCGGACCTCCAGGTCCGCATTCAAGAATCATGAGCGGACCTGGAGGTCCGCGCTCCGTTGAGGCACTGCGTCCGGAATGACAATGAAGCTAGATTACGACGCCATCATCATCGGGGCCGGCATCTCCGGCCTCTACCAGCTGCATCGCCTGCGCGCGCTCGGCATGAAGGTGCGCGTGTTCGAGACGGGCACCGGCGTCGGCGGCACCTGGTACTGGAACCGCTACCCCGGCGCGCGCTTCGATTCGGAGAGCTATTCCTACGGCTACTCCTTCTCCCAGGAACTCTTGGACGAATGGCACTGGACCGAGCATTTCTCGCCCCAGCCGCAGACGCTGAAATACCTCAACCATGTCGCCGACAAGTTCGACCTGCGCCGTGACATCCAGTTCAGGAGCCGGGTCACTACCGCGCACTGGCAAGAAGGCACGCGAAGCTGGGAAGTCACCCTGGAGGACGGCAGCCGGCACAGCTGCCGCTTCGTGATCACCGCCATCGGCCCGTTGTCGGCGCCGACGATGCCCAGGATCGACGGCATCGAGAGCTTCAAGGGCCAGTCCTGCCACACCGCGCGCTGGCCGCACGAGGATGGTCCAGAGGGGCCGGTGAGCTTCGAAGGCAAGCGCGTGGCGGTGATCGGCACCGGCGCCACGGGCGTGCAGACCATCCAGGAAGTCGCCAAGACGGCGGGCCATCTCACGGTGTTCCAGCGCACGCCCAACTGGTGCGCGCCCCTGCACAACGCCCAGATCTCCAAGGAGGAGATGGCCGAGATCCGTGGGCGCTATCCGGAAATCTTCGAGCGCTGCCGCGAGACCTTCGCCTGCTTCCTGCACTCGCCCGATCCGCGAAAGGCCGCTGAAGTGACGGCCGAGGAGCGCGAGGCCCTCTGGGAGAAGCTCTACAGCAACCGCGGCTTCGGCATGTGGCAGGGCAACTTCCGCGACATACTCGTGGACCGCACGGCGAATGCGATGGTGAGCGACTTCGTCGCCCGCAAGATCCGCCAGCGCGTGAAAGACCAGGCGGTAGCCGAGAAGCTGATCCCCAAGAACCACGGCTTCGGCACGCGCCGCGTGCCGCTCGAGACCAAGTACTACGAGGTCTACAACCAGCCCAACGTCAAGCTGGTCGACATCAAGGAAACGCCGATCGAGCGCATCACACCTCAGGGGATCAAGACCAGCGACGCCGACTACGGATTCGACATCATCATCTACGCCACGGGCTTCGACGCCATCACCGGCGCCTTCGACCGCATCGACTTCAAGGGCGCCGATGGCCTGAAGCTCAAGGACAAGTGGAAGGGCGGGCCGCAGACCTATCTCGGCATCATGGTCGAAGGCTTCCCCAACATGATGATGCAGATGGGCCCGCACACCGCGCTGGGCAACATCCCGCGCAGCATCGAATACAGCGTCGACTGGGTCACCGACCTGCTCGGCCACGCGGCAAGGCACGACATCACGCGCGTCGAGGCCACGCCCGAGGGCGTCGCCTCGTGGACCGACCACGTCAAGTCGCTGGGCGTCGGGCTGTTGTCCAACGAGATCGATTCCTGGATGACCGGCATCAACCGCAACGTCGAGGGCAAGCAGACCCGCATCATCGCCCGCTACAGCGGCAGCGCCCCGGCCTTCCGCGAACGTTGCGACGCGGTGGCGGCCGACGGTTATCGGGAGCTCAGGCTGACATAACCAGCTCGCATTGGGAGGGACCCATGGCAACCGGCATCACCGTGGCGAAGTTCCGAGATGTTTCCGGCGGCCTGCAGGAGGGCCAGTTCGCCGTCGGCGAACGGGTCAGGATCAAGGGCCTGTCGGACCTCGATCCTATCTACAAGGCGCTGCTCGACCGGCCGATCGCCGTGACGCTCGGCCTCATCGGACCCGATGGCCGCATCGGGCTGACACCGATGTGGTTCGACTATGAAGGCGACAAGGTGCTGGTGAACACGGCATCGCATCGGCCGAAATGCGGCTGGATCCGAAAGAATCCCGAATTCACGATCCTGATCGTCAATCCCGACAACGCCTATCACTGGGTCCAGCTCAAATGCTCGGTGGAGCGCGAGGAACGGGAGGAGGATCCAGGCGGCGAGCGCGTCACCCGGCAGCTCGACAAGATCTGGACCAAGTACACCGGCAATCCACCGCCTTACGGATTGCGCGACCCCGCCATCGACGAAAAGCGCGTGCTGTTCATCTGCAACGTCGATCGCATCGCGACCTTCGGCAAGCCGTAACAGCGATCGCAGGCTCGCATCAGGCCGCCGGGGCGCGACCGCCGCGCAGGGTGTTGATCCGCCGCGACTGGAAGAAGAGGTCGACGAGGGTGTCGCGCCGGCGCGCCAGGCAGAAGATGTGTTCGGGCACCGGCGCCGCCATCTCCTGGACGCGCAGCTTGACGACGTCGGTCCGGCTCGAACCGTGCTCCCACATGAAGCCGATCCCGAGATCGTTGATCACCGCCTCCAGCACGCCGTCGCGGGTGTCGAGAACGATGGCCGGCTTGGGCTCCAGCCCGGCCTTGCGGAAGCCGCCGTCGACCACGCGCTGCGTCGAGGAGTGCTGGGTGCGGAAGACCAGCGGATGGGCCATCAGGTCCTGGCAGGTGACGCGGCGCGCGCCGGCCAGCGGATGGGTCGCGCTGACGATGGCGACCACGCTGTGGTGCAGGCAGGTCTCGCGGCGGAAGCGGCCGTCGTCCGGGATCTGCGGCAGGACGCCGAGGTCGACGCGCTGGTTCACCACGGCGTCGATGATCGAGGCCCAGCTGCCCATCTCCACGCTGATCCCGATGCGGGCGTAGAGGTTCTGGAAGTCGGAGATCAGCGTCATGCCGGGCAGGGCGTTGCCCAGGCCGATGCGCAGGGTGCCGCCCTTGAGCTCGCTGTGCTGGCGCAGGATCGCCAGCGCCCGCGATTCCGTCGCCTGCATGCGCTGGGTGACGCCATAGAGCTGGCGGCACAACGCCGTCGCCACCAGGCCGCTGCCGCGGCGGTCGAACAGCGTGACGCCGAAGTCGGTCTCGACGTCGCGCACCTGCTGCGCCACGGCGGGCTGCGAGATGCCGAGCCGCTTGGCGGCGGCCGAGAAGGTCCCGGCCTCGAACACGGCATTGATCGCCCGGATCCGCGAGCTGGTCAGCGACATGGTCCCGCCTCTGCCTCAGTCGATGGTTCGCCGACCTATAAGCTTTGCCTTTGACTGTTATGTGACTGTCAAACGATCGCTTTAACCATCCACAGCGTCGGCAGGGGCGACGTTGGGGAAGGCGATGGCGCAGCTAGCGGTCAGAAACATCCGGAAGACCTTCGATCGCACCGAGGTCCTGCGGGGCGTCGATCTCGAGATCGCCCACGGCGAGTTCATCTCGCTGGTCGGCCCCTCGGGCTGCGGCAAGTCGACCCTGCTCCGGATCATCGCCGGCCTCGAGCGGCAGAGCGAAGGCGCGGTCGTCATCGAGGCCCGCGATGTCAGCGGCGTGAAGGCGAGCCGGCGCGATCTCGCGATGGTGTTCCAGTCCTACGCGCTCTATCCCCACCTCTCGGTGTTCGACAACATCGCCGTGCCGCTGCGCATGCGGCGGCTGAACGCCTGGCAGCGGCTGCCGCTCGCCGCGTGGGTCGTCCCGGGCACACGCCGCATCCAGCGGGAGATCCGCGCCGACGTCGAACGCGCGGCGGACCTGCTGGGGCTGACCGAGCTGCTGGCCCGGCGGCCGGGCCAGCTGTCCGGCGGCCAGCGCCAGCGGGTCGCCGTCGGACGGGCGATCGTCCGCCAGCCCAAGGCGTTTTTGCTCGACGAGCCCCTGTCGAACCTCGACGCCAAGCTGCGTGTCCACATGCGGGCCGAGATCGCCCAGCTCCACCGCCGGCTGGGCGCCACCTTCATCTACGTGACGCACGACCAGGCCGAGGCCATGACCATGTCGGACCGCATCGCCGTCATGATGGCGGGCAACATCGTGCAGGTCGGGACGCCGGACGAGATCTACAACCGGCCGCAGGACATCCGGGTCGCCGAGTTCATCGGCTCGCCCAAGATCAACATCCTGCCGGGGCGGGTCGACGCCGACGGGCGGGTCCGCGTGCTGGGGCTCGCCCTCGACCAGCGCCTCGACGTGCCGTCCGGCACGCCGATCCAGGTCGGCATCCGGCCCGAGGCACTGCGCCCCGCCACCGTGGCGGACGGCGCATGGCGCGGCACGGTCAGCCACGTCGAGAACCTGGGCTCCGAGGTTTTCGTGCATGCCGCGGTTGGCGGCTTCGATGCGCCCGTGCTCTGCCGGCTCGAGCCGGGCGAAGCGCGCACGCTCGGCGTCGGCAGCCCGGTCACCCTGGTGCCGAAGCCGGCCATGCCCAGCTTCTTCGACGCCGAGGGCCGCCGCCTCGGCGCGCGGCCGGTCGCCTACCGGCAGGTGGTCAATGGCTGACATCGCGCTCGATCGCAGCGCGGAGGTCGCCGCGCCGCCCCGGGCGACGGCGCTCGAGCGGTTCCAGCACCACTGGACGGCGCTGGCGCTGTCCTTCCCGGCCCTGTTCCTGATGGTCCTGCTGCTGATCGGCCCGGTGGTCACCGTGCTGATCATGTCGTTCACCGACTACCAGCTCGGCGCCTCGACCGTCGCCTTCATCGGCCTGCAGAACTACCGGGACCTGTTCGCCGACCGGGTGTTCTGGACGTCGCTCGGCAACACCCTGAAGTACGTCGCCATCGTCGTCCCGGCCTCGGTCGCGCTGGGACTCGGCATCGCGCTGCTGATCGAGTCGGGCGGCGGGCTGCGCACGTTCTACCGCGCCGTGTTCTTCATTCCGGTCATGGCCACGCTTATCGCCATGGCGATCTCGTGGGAGTACATGCTCCATCCGCAGTTCGGGCTGATCAACCTGCTCCTGAAGGCGGTCGGCCTGGCGCCGCACGCCTGGCTGACCGACCCGGCGCTCGCCCTGCCGACGCTCGCCGCCATCGGCATCTGGCAGCTGTTCGGCTTCAACATGGTGCTGTTCCTCGCCGGGCTGGTCTCGATCCCCCGCCATCTCTACGACGCGGCGGCGCTCGACGGCGCGCAGTCGGCGTGGTCGCGCTTCTGGCTGGTCACCTGGCCGATGCTGGGGCCGGTCACGATGTTCGTGGTCATCATCTCGGCCATCCGCTCCTTCCAGGTCTTCGACACGGTCCACGTGCTGACCAAGGGCGGCCCCAACAAGGCGTCCGAGGTGCTGCTCTACACCATGTACTCGGAGGGCTTCGAGTTCTTCCGGTCGGGGCTGGCCGCCGCCGTCGCCGTGATCTTCCTGGTCTTCGTGCTGACGCTGACCGTGATCAAGGCGCGGCTGATCGAGAAGAAGGTGCACTACGCATGACCGCCTTCCTCCGTCACGCCGTGCTGCTGGTCCTCGCGGCCGTCACGCTGCTGCCCTTCGCCTGGATGATCTCGACCTCGCTCAAGCCGCGGTCGGAGGTCTTCCTGTCAGAGATCCGCTGGTGGCCGGAGAAGCTGCACGCCGTGGAGAACTACACGGCCGCCTTCGCCAAGGCGCCGCTGCTGCAGTTCCTGCTGAACGGCGCCATCGTCACGGCCTCGATCTTCGTCCTGCAGGCGCTGATCGCCCTGCCCGCCGCCTATGCGCTCGCCAAGCTGCGCTTCCACGGCCGCCAGACGGTGTTCGCCCTGGTGCTGTTCTGCATCCTGATCCCGCCTCAGGCCATCGCCGTGCCGCTGTTCCTGCTGTTCCATCATCTCGGCATCCTGGACAGCTACGCCGCGCTTATCCTGCCGTTCATCATCTCGGTGTTCGGCATCTTCCTGATGCGCCAGTTCTTCCTCACCGTGCCCGACGACCTGATCGACGCGGCGCGCATGGACGGTATCTCCGAACTCGGCATCGTGTGGCGGGTCATGCTGCCGACGGCGATCCCCGCCGTCACCGCGTTCGGCATCTTCTCCGTCGTGGCGCACTGGAACGACTACTTCTGGCCGCTGATCGCGCTCAACAGCGAGCCGCTGTTCACGCCGCCGCTGGGCGTCGCCGCCTTCCGCAACGCCGAGGCGGGCACCGACTACGGCCCGCTGATGGCGGCCGCCACGATCATCATTGCGCCGCTGGTCGTGGCCTTCCTGCTGGCGCAGCGCCGCTTCATCGAGGGGATCGCCTTCACCGGCCTCAAGTAACGAGAGGAGCGGGCGAGCAACGCCCGCCGACGGCCTTACGTCTGACCAATCAGAGGAGAAGAGGATGAAGCTTAGGACCTGTCTGCTTTCCGCGGCCCTGGCGTTGGCCGCCTTGCCGGCCCTGGCCGGCACCGAGATCGTCGTCCAGTATCCCTACGGCGAGCTGTTCAACGAGCCCCACAAGCAGATCGCCGCCGAGTTCGCCAAGAAGCACCCCGACATCAAGGTGACCTTCCGCGCGCCCTACGACTCCTACGAGGAGGGCACCCAGAAGGTGCTGCGCGAGGCGATCACCAAGCAGATGCCCGACATCACCTTCCAGGGCCTCAATCGCGTGCGCATCTTCGTCGACCGCGGCATCGCCCAGCCGCTCGACGGCTTCATCGACTCCGACAAGGGCATGGAGACCGAGGGCTTCCATCAGGCGATGTACGACATCGGCATGCAGAACGGAAAGGTCTACGCTCTGCCGTTCGCGATCTCTCTGCCAATCGCCTACTACAACATCGACCTGGTGAAGAAGGCGGGCGGCGATCCTAACAAGCTGCCGACCGCCTGGGAGGAGGCCATCGAGCTCGCGAAGAAGATCAAGGCGCTCGGACCCGACATCAACGGCGTTACCTATGCCTGGGACATCACGGGCAACTGGCTGTGGCAGGCGCCGGTGTTCGCGCAGGGTGGCTCGATGCTGAACGCCAACGAAACCAGGGTCGCCTTCGACGGACCCGAGGGCCAGTATGCGATCAAGACCCTGGCGCGACTGGTGACCGAGGCCAAGATGCCGAACCTCAACCAGCCCGACATGCGGGCGGCCTTCGCCGCCGGCAAGACCGGCATCCACTTCACCTCGACCTCGGACCTCGCCAAGGTCACGGAGATGGTGAACAAGAAATTCGAGCTCAAGACCTCGCTGTTTCCGGGCGTCGTACCGGAAAAGGGCCGGCTGCCCGCCGGCGGGAACGTCGGCATCATCCTCACCGCCGATCCCAAGAAGCGCGAGGCCGCCTGGGAGGTGATGAAGTTCTGGCACGGCGCGGAGGGCGCGGCCATCGTCGCGAAGACGACGGGCTACATGCCGCCCAACAGGAAGGCCAACGAAGTCTACCTCAAGGACTTCTACGCCGAGAATCCCAACAACTACACGGCGGTCAAGCAGCTGCCGATCCTGACCAAGTGGTACGCTTTCCCCGGCGAGAACGGCCTCAAGATCACCGACGTGATCAAGGACCATCTCAACTCCATTGTCACCGGCGCGCGCGCCGGCGAGCCGGACAAGGTGGTGGTCGACATGACCGCCGACGTCCAGAAGCTGCTGCCGCGCAAGTAGCTCTCCCGACCAGACACGAGCGGTCGCCGGGTTCCGGCGGCCGCTCCCACGGACCAGACATCGCCATGAAATTCGTCATTCTGACCGACACGCATTTCGTCGAGCCGGGACGCCTTCTGTACGGTCTCGATCCCGCCGCCCGACTGGCCGCTGCGGTGCACGTCATCAACCGGGACCATGCCGACATCGCCTTCGCGATCGTCACCGGCGATCTCGCGCACTGGGGCGAGATCGCGGCCTACGCCGAGCTGAAGAGGGTCATGGGCGGCCTCGCGGCACCGGTCATCCTGATGATGGGCAACCACGATCGCCGCGAGCCGCTGCGCGCGGTCTTCGCGGATGCCGACGACGACGGCAACGGCTACGTGCAGTCGGTGCGGCGCTTCGAAGCGGCCACCGTCATCACGCTCGACACGGCCGACGAGGAAAGCCGCACGCACGCGGGCTTCCTGTGCCCGGCAAGGCTGGCGTTCTTCGATCGGGCACTGGCGGAAGCCCCGCCGGATCGGCCGGTCCTGCTGTTCCAGCACCATCCGCCGTTCGACACCGGACTGCCTCACCTCGACCGGATCCGGCTGCGCAACCCCGAAGCCCTGTGGGCCGTCTTCGAAAGGCGGCGACGGCCCGACCACATCTTCCTCGGGCATGTGCACCGCCCGATCGCCGGCACCTGGCGCGGCGTGCCGTTCCACATCCAGCGCGCAACCAACCATCAGGTCGCGTTCGATCTGGTCTCCGAGGAGATTCCCGGCAGTCTCGAGATGCCCGACTATTCCCTGGTCAGCGTGGCCAAGGATGCGATCGTCATCCACCAGCGGCCCTTCCTGTACGACGGACCGGTCTACTGGCTGCACGACAAGGCGGCGCAGGATGCCCCCAGCACGGCGGCGCTCGCCGGCTGACCATGTGGCTCGACCGCTATGACGCCCTGCTGTGCGACCTCGACGGCTGCCTGATCGCCGGCGACAGGGTGCTTCCCGGTGCGCGGGAACTGGCGGCGTATGCCGGCGAGCGGCTGTGGATCATCTCGAACAACTCGACCGACACGCCGCACACGCTGTCCGGCCGGCTGGCGGGACTGGGCCTGCACATCGCCGCCGAACGGATCATGCTGGCGGGCGCCACCGCGATCGAGCAGCTGGCGGCGGAGGAACCGGGAACCGGCATCTGCATCTACGGCAGCGACGCCATCAAGGAGCTTGCCCGAGCAGCCGGTCTACAGCTCGACGCCGACCGACCGGACATCGTGCTGCTGACCCGGGACGAGCGCTTCGACTACGACCAGCTCAACCGCGCGGTCCGCCAGCTCGAGGGCGGGGCGAGGCTGGTGGTCGCCAATGGCGACCCCACGCATCCCGGCGCGGACGGCCATCCGGTCGCCGAGACCGGCGCACTGCTTGCCGCGCTGCTCGCCTGTCGCCCAGGCACGCCCTATCGCGAGGTCGGCAAGCCCTCGCCGGCGATGTATCGCGCGGTCCTGGCGCGGCTCGGACTCGAGGCTGCTTCGATCCTGGCGATCGGCGACAACCCGGCCACGGATGGCGAAGGAGCGCAAC
>WHTW01000169.1 GCA_009377525.1 Rhodospirillales bacterium | reverse complement strand
GAATCATGGTTGCCCATTGATTCAGAAACCTTCCGACAAAGCAACTGTAATGCTAGAACCGAAGACGGCAAGTCTCGACGTGTTGAGCACTGAATATGCAGCGCTGTGGCCGGGCGGCGAAGCCTGGTGCCAAGAACTGGAAGTCTACCACAATCCCATGGCGTCCCATCCCATCGACTTCGAACTGGTACCGGGAGCTACGCACTGGTTTGAAAAGGATGGCGTAATCCAATGCGAGGCGTACTTTGAGTGCTCTGTCATGTCCTCGGTAACGCGGGTGCAATTGGGCGTTCCTCCCCAAGAGGGGATCGCGGACACCAACGACGCACAGTGACCGCAAATTCTAGCCTTGTTTCTGCAATGAGGCAGAGGTGCCAAGGCCACAGGCTGAAAACGGTAGATCAAATTGGTTGGAGGCCTCCGCAACCACTTCTGTCATAACTCGCTCGCGTCGCGATCTAGCCATCGGGGCGGCGTTGTACGGCGAAGAGCCGAGCCGCATTTATGCGGCGGCGACCCAATAAAGGGTGCCCTTTGTTGGCTGCTTCCGGACCAATTCCAGACGTTGGACACGTTGAGCAGTTCGTCAGAGATTGACCCCATCGCGTCATTTCGCGGAGCCGCGGAATTTGGTCGCTATCGGGCATAGCGGACTCAGACAAGCCGGCCGCCCTGCAAATTTACGAGTTCATGGCCTAGTCACAGTGAGCCAATAGAACATCCGATTTCTTCGCTGATGTATCCGCGTCACCCCTTCGGCGGCGTAGCTCCTTGAGTTCGCGCAAAAGCGTTCTGATGCTCTGGCGCCATGAATGCGACCAAGATTCTCTGGGGCCAGATCCTTCTCGTGAGTCTCGTTGTCCTGGCCTTCGTCTGGACCGCGACAGAATGGACAGCATGGCGCCTCCGCTTCCAACCTCAGCTCGGGCCGTCGTGGTTCGAGCTGTTCGGATGGCCCGTCTACCAGCCATTCGACTTCTTCTGGTGGTGGTTCTCCTTCGAGGCCTACGCGCCCCATGTCTTTGACGAAGGAGGATACATCGCGGCGGCTGGCGGAGTCGCCGCCGTCGCCGTTGCAACGACCATGTCGGTCTTACGCGCTCGCGAGGCAAAGCGAGTCACGACCTACGGGTCGGCACGGTGGGCCGAGACCCGCGAGATTCGCGATGCCGGCCTTCTTGTCGACGATGGCGTCCTACTCGGGCGCTGGCGTAAAGACTACCTGCGCCATAACGGTCCCGAGCACGTCCTGTGTTTCGCGCCGACGCGCAGCGGCAAGGGCGTGGGCCTGGTCGTTCCGACCCTCCTGACCTGGCCCGGCTCAGCGATCGTCCATGACATCAAGGGGGAGAACTGGACGCTGACCGCAGGCTGGCGTGCTCGGTTCGGGCGCGTGCTGCTGTTCGATCCGACCAACGCCCAAAGCGCTGCCTATAACCCTCTTCTCGAAGTGCGGCGCGGCGAGTGGGAAGTGCGCGATGTCCAGAACATCGCGGATGTGCTGGTCGACCCCGAGGGTGCGCTGGAAAAGCGCAATCATTGGGAGAAGACCAGCCACGCCTTGCTGGTCGGCACCATCCTGCATGTGCTGTACGCGGAGGCGGACAAGACCCTGGCAGGCGTTGCCAACTTCCTCTCCGATCCGAAGCGGCCGATCGAGGCCACCTTGCGGGCGATGATGACGACGTCGCATCTTGGCGAGAGCGGCGTGCATCCGGTGGTCGCAAGTGCGGCACGGGAACTCCTGAACAAGAGCGAGAACGAGCGCTCGGGCGTGCTGTCGACCGCCATGTCGTTCCTGGGTCTTTATCGCGATCCCGTCGTCGCGAGCGTCACGCGCCAGTGTGATTGGCGCATCCGGGATCTCGCGGAGGGGGAAACTCCGTGCACGCTGTACCTAGTCGTGCCCCCATCCGACATCAGCCGCACCAAGCCGCTGGTCCGCCTGATCCTGAACCAGATCGGGCGCCGGCTGACCGAGGAACTGGAGTCGAAGGACCGGCGTCATCGCCTGCTGCTAATGCTCGACGAGTTCCCGGCCCTTGGACGTCTCGACTTCTTCGAGAGCGCGCTCGCCTTCATGGCAGGCTACGGCCTGAAGAGCTTCCTGATCGCCCAGTCGCTTAACCAGATCGAAAAGGCCTATGGCGTCAACAACTCGATCCTAGACAACTGCCATGTCCGGGTAAGCTTCGCTACGAATGACGAACGTACTGCGAAGCGGGTCTCCGATTCGCTGGGCACGGCGACCGAGATTCGCGATGCTAGGAATTATGCCGGCCATCGTTTGAGTCCCTGGCTCGGTCATTTGATGGTCTCCCGTCAGGAAACCGCCCGAGCGTTGCTGACGCCCGGCGAGGTGATGCAGCTTCCGTCCGATGACGAGCTCGTTCTCGTCTCCGGCTGTCATCCGATCCGCGCCAGAAAGGCCCGCTACTTCGAGGACCCGCAGCTGCAGGCGCGCATTCTGCCGCCTCCGGTGTCGGTCTCACCAAATGTCATCGACACGGCCGGTGCTACGCGACGCCAGGGTGACGATCCATGGGCAGAAGCGATTGCCGCGGCCGCGCAGTCGGCCGAAGACCCTGCCAATGCGGGCATCCGACGGGAACCCGAGCTTCCCGAAGAGGAAGAGATCGTGCTCGAGCCACGCAAGCCGGTGCGCGAGTTCGAGCTGCCAGATGACGAGCCTCCGGATGCTTCCCAGGACCTTCAAGCCCTGCAGCGCCGGACGCGCAGACTGGCCCGGCAGGTCGCGCTTGATCCCGGCGATGGCATGGACCTTTGACGCATGCGCACCAAGCACACATTCCGCCTGCCGCCGGACCTGGCAGTCCAGTTGGCCGACTACGCCCTGCGCAAGCGCGTTCCCCAGGCGCTGGTGGTGGAGACAGCACTCGCCTCGCTTCTGTCGCCTGACGGCGCCGACCGCCTGGAGGCAGCACTAGCGCGCCGGCTCGATCGCATGACGCGGCAGATCCAAACGCTCGAACGCCGTGTCACCATCACCAACGAAGCGCTGGCGCTCTTTGTCCGCTTCTGGCTGACCAGCACGCCACCACTCCCCGACACCGCCCAAGCTGCAGCTCAGACGAACGGCCGCGCCCGGTATGACGGATTCGTGGAAGCGCTGGGCCGGCGGCTGGCGCGCGGCCGCACCCTTGCCGATGAAGTCGTGAGAGACATTGCGGCAGAACCGACCAGCGCTCCGGAGGCAGGCGGTTCGTAAGGATCGATCCGTTGGCCTGTCTTTCTATCCGGTAGCCCGATCAGTCTCACGACGCTATTGCATCCTTGCCGCTCCGATCTCTAAGCAGCGCCCATCGCCTCGATATTGAGGCGATATCGCGGGGTTCGCTGTGATGACGATCTCCTCCTTTCGATCGGAAGCCATCGCCCGAGGCACGCGCATGCTGCGCACCGCGCTCGGCCCGATGATCGCGGCGCACCTCGAAGATCCTGGCGTCGTCGAGATCATGCTCAATCCGGACGGCCGGCTTTGGATCGACCGGCTTTCAGGTGGCCTCGAGGATACCGGCTCGCGAATTGCACCAGCCGATGCTGAACGGATCGTCCGCCTGGTTGCCCATCACGTGGGTGTCGAGGTCCATGCGGGCACGCCGCGCGTTTCGGCCGAACTGCCGGAAAGCGGCGAGCGGTTCGAAGGGCTGGTGCCGCCTGTGGTGGCGGCGCCGTGTTTCGCTATCCGCCGGCCGGCGATCGCGGTGTTTTCCCTCGACGACTATGTCCAGGCCGGGATCATGTCGTGGGCAGAGGCCAATCTGCTGCGCCGTGCCGTCCAGGACCGCAAGAACATCCTCGTTGCCGGCGGCACGTCGACCGGGAAGACGACACTGGTCAACGCCCTCCTGGCGGAAGTCGCGAAGAGCGGCGACCGGGTCGTGCTGATCGAGGACACCCGCGAGCTCCAATGTGCCGCGCCGAACCTCGTGGCGCTGCGCACTAAGGACGGCGCCGCGACACTTTCCGATCTTGTGCGATCGGCGCTGCGCCTGCGCCCTGATCGCATCCCGATCGGCGAGGTGCGCGGCGCGGAGGCGCTGGACCTCCTGAAGGCTTGGGGCACCGGGCATCCTGGCGGCGTCGGCACCTTGCACGCGGGCTCGGCCATAGGCGCGCTCCGTCGCCTCGAGCAGCTCATCCAAGAAGCCGTCGTGACCGTGCCCCGAGCGCTTATTGCCGAAACCGTCGAGATCATTGCGGTCCTCGCCGGGCGTGGCGCGGCGCGCAGGCTCACCGAGCTCTCCGCCGTGAAGGACCTTAGCCCGTCCGGCGACTACGTCCTCGTATCCGCAGGAGAACAATAATGCAGCACGTCCGGCGCCCCCTCGCCGCCCTCTCGACCTTTGTCATTCTTACCCTTCTCACGGCACCGGCGTACGCGGCCGGATCGAACATGCCGTGGGAGCAGCCGCTCAATCAGATCCTGGAATCCATCCAGGGCCCCGTCGCCAAAGTCATCTCGGTCATCGTCATCATCCTCACCGGCTTGGCGCTGGCCTTCGGCGAGACCTCCGGCGGCTTCCGACGCCTGATACAGATCGTCTTCGGCCTTTCCATCGCCTTTGCCGCCTCGAGCTTCTTCCTGTCGTTCTTCTCCTTCGGCGGCGGAGCGCTGGTCTGATGGAGCCGCGCGAGCCCATCGCCGGCTTCTGCGCCCCGGTCCATCGCGCACTTACCGAACCTTTGCTTCTGGGCGGCGCGCCGCGCGCGGTGGTGATCGTCAACGGCACGCTCGCCGCCGCGGTCGGCCTCGGCCTGCGCCTGTGGCTCGCCGGCGCGGCCATCTGGCTGGTCGGTCATCTGGCGGCGGTGTGGGCGACCCGGCGCGACCCCGCCTTCATCGATGTCGTGCGGCGGCATCTTCGTTACCCGACGCATCTCGGCGCGTGAGCTGACATCATGATGAATCTCGCCGAATACCGCCGCCGGTCTCAGAGCCTTGCCGACTTCCTGCCGTGGGCGGCCCTGGTGGAGCGTGGCGTCATCCTCAACAAGGACGGCTCATTCCAGCGCACCGCCCGATTTCGCGGACCTGATCTGGACTCGGCCACTGCCGCCGAGCTGGTCGCCATCACGTCCCGGCTCAACAATGTGCTGCGACGCCTGGGGTCAGGCTGGGCCATCTTCGTCGAAGCCCAGCGCGTGCCGGCCAACCGCTACCCCGACAGCCGGTTCCCCGATCCGGCATCCGGCCTCGTCGACGACGAGCGCCGCGCGCAGTTTGAGGAGGAAGGCGCTCACTTCGAGAACGGCTATTTCTTGACGCTCGTCTGGCTACCGGCGGCCGACGATGCGGCGCGCGCTGAGGCCTGGCTCTATGAAGGCCGGTCTCGATCCGATGCCGATTGGCGCAACGCTCTTTCGGCGTTCATCGACCGCACCGACAGGGTGCTTGCTCTGATCGAGGACTTCATGCCAGAGGCCGGCTGGCTCGACGACGGCGAGACTCTCACTTACCTGCACTCCTGCATCTCGACCCGCCGTCAGCGCGTCCGGGTGCCCGAGACGCCGATGCATCTCGACGCCATCCTGGTCGACCAGGAACTGACAGGCGGCCTCGAGCCGCGGCTGGGCGACGCGCATCTCCGCACGCTCACGATCATGGGCTTCCCGTCGCAGACGTGGCCCGGCCTGCTCGACGAACTGAATCGACTGGCCTTCCCCTACCGATGGTCGACGCGGGCGATCTGCCTCGACAAGACCGATGCCGCCAGGGTGCTGGGCCGTATCCGCCGCCAGTGGTTCGCCAAGCGCAAGTCGATCATGGCGATTCTCAAGGAGGTGATGACCAATGAGGCATCGGTCCTGCTGGATTCCGACGCCGCCAACAAGGCGCTGGATGCCGATCAGGCACTGCAGGAGCTGGGCTCGGATGTCGTGGCCCAGGCCTATGTCACCGCCACCGTGACGGTGTGGGACGAGGATCCTTCCGTCGCCGCCGAACGGCTGGCGCTAGTGGAGAAGACCATCCAAGGGCGCGACTTCACCTGCATGCGCGAGACCCTGAACGCCATCGAGGCGTGGCTGGGCAGCCTGCCGGGGCATGTCTACGCCAACGTGCGGCAGCCGCCGATCTCCACCCTCAACCTTGCTCACATGATGCCGTTCTCGGCGGTGTGGGCCGGGCCGGAACGGGACGAGCATCTCGACGGTTCGCCGCTCTTCTTTGCCAGGACGGAAGGCGCGACGCCCTTCCGCTTCTCTTTGCATGTCGGCGACGTCGGTCACGCGCTGGTCGTAGGCCCCACCGGCGCCGGCAAGAGCGTGCTGCTGGCGCTGATGGCGCTGCAGTTCCGGCGCTATCCAGGTGCGCAGGTCTTCGCCTTCGACTTTGGCGGGTCGATCCGCGCAGCCGCCCTCGCCATGGGCGGCGACTGGCATGATCTCGGGGGCGCACTTACAGGTGAAGACGATGCACCGGTCGCTCTGCAGCCGCTGGCTCTGATCGACGATGCGGGCGAACGCGCCTGGGCCGCCGAATGGATCGCGACCTTGCTGGCCCGCGAGTCCGTCACCATCACGCCAGACCTCAAGGAGCATCTATGGTCTGCTCTCACCTCGCTCGCCTCCGCGCCGAGGGTCGAGCGGACGATCACCGGCCTGTCCGTCCTGCTGCAGTCCAGCGCGCTGAAGCAGGCCCTGCAGTCTTACACTGTGGGCGGGCCTTGGGGTCGTTTGCTCGACGCCGAGGCGGAGCACCTCGGCGAGGCCGAGGTTCAGGCCTTCGAGACGGAAGGCCTGATCGGCAGCGGGGCCGCGGCCGCGGTCCTCTCCTATCTCTTTCACCGCATCGAGGACCGGTTCAACGGCCGGCCCACCCTGGTCATCGTCGACGAAGGATGGCTCGCCCTCGACGACCACGGATTTGCCGGACAGCTGCGCGAATGGCTGAAGACGCTGCGCAAGAAGAACGCATCCGTCCTGTTCGCCACGCAGTCGCTGGCCGACATCGACGGCAGCGCCATCGCACCGGCCATCATCGAAAGCTGCCCAACTCGACTCTTCCTGCCGAATGAGCGGGCGCTCGAGCCGCAGATTGCTGCGATCTACCGCCGCTTCGGCCTGAACGACCGGCAGATCGAGATCCTGAGCCGCGCGACGCCCAAGCGTGACTACTACTGCCAGTCGCGTCGCGGCAACCGGCTGTTCGAGCTTGGTCTCTCGGAAGTGGCACTGGCCTTCACCGCCGCATCGTCAAAGACCGATCAGGCCGCTATCGCCGAGACGCTTTCCGAGCACGGCGCCGATGGCTTCGCTGTCGCCTGGCTGCGCCGCAAGGGCCTCGACTGGGCGGCCATCCTGCTCACCACCCCAGAGGAGACTTCCGATGACCGCTAATCGTGTTCGCACGTTGCTCGCCACCATCTCGCTCACGGCAGTGCTCGCCGCAGGTGTTCCGGCGCGCGCGCAGATGACCGTCTTCGATCCCAGCAACTACAGCCAGAACCTGCTCACGGCCGCGCGCACCCTGCAGCAGGTCAACAACGGGATCCAGAGCCTGCAGAACGAGGCGATGTTCCTCATCAACCAGGCCCGCAATCTCGCAAGCCTGCCCTATTCGTCATTGGCGCAGCTTCAGCAATCGATCGGGCAGACCCGGCAGCTTCTCAGCCAGGCGCAGCGTATCGCCTATGATGTGAGCTCCATCGATCAAGCTTTTGGTCGGAGCTATCCGCAAAGCTACGGCTCCTCGACTTCCTCGCCTCAGCTGCTCGCCGATGCCCGGGCGCGCTGGCAGAACTCCCTCGCAGGTTTCCAGGACGCCATGCGCGTGCAGGCCGGCGTCGTCGGCAATCTCGATCGCACCCGCGTGGAGATCGACGCCCTGGTATCGTCGAGCCAGTCCGCGACGGGCGCGCTGCAGGCCGCCCAGTCCGGCAATCAGCTCATCGCTCTTCAGACCAATCAGCTTGCCGACCTGACCGCCGTGATGGCCTCGATTGCGCGCGCCCAGAGCCTGGAAAGTGCGCGCACTGTGGCGAGCCAGGCGCAGGCCCGCGAGCAGTTGCAGCGCTTCCTCGACTACGGGCCGGGCTACCAGGCGCAGACCGTGCGCTTGTTCCACTGAGGCGGAAGCGGACGGGCAGCGCCATGGGCGGCACGGGCGTCATCGATCGGTTCCTGGGCACCTTTGCCCAGTACATCGACTCGGGCTTTGGCCTCATCCAAGGCGACGTCCACTGGCTGGCGGGCGTGCTGATCGTGATCGACATCACCCTGGCTGCACTGTTCTGGGCCTTCTCGCCCGAGGAGGAAGTGCTCGCGCGCCTGATCAAGAAAACCCTCTATGTCGGCGTCTTCGCCTTCATCATCGGGAACTACAACAATCTCGCCTCGATCATCTTCAATTCATTCGCTGGCCTCGGGCTGATCGCCGGAGGCGGCATGATCAGTGCCGCCCAGCTCCTTCAACCCGGGCGGCTGGCTCAGGTCGGCATCGACGCGGGCAAGCCGATTCTCGATTCCATTTCCGGGTTGATGGGCTTTGTCAGCTTCTTCGACAACTTCATCCAGATCGTCATCCTGCTGATCGCCTGGCTGATCGTCGTCATCAGCTTCTTCATCATGGCCATCCAGCTCTTCGTCAGCCTGATCGAATTCAAGCTGACGACGCTGGCCGGGTTCGTCCTGGTCCCGTTCGGCCTCTTCAGCCGCACAGCCTTCCTTGCCGAGAAAGTCTTAGGCAACGTGTTCTCCAGCGGCGTGAAGGTGCTTGTTCTCGCCGTGATCGTGGGCATCGGCTCCACGATCTTTGGTCAGTTCACAAGTGGCTTCAACAATCCGCCAACGATCGACGACGCGCTGACCCTGATCTTGGCCGCCCTGGCGCTGCTCGGTCTCTCGATCTTTGGCACCGGTATCGCTAACGGCCTGGTTGCCGGTGGTCCACAGCTCGGCACCGGCGCGGCCGTCGGCACAGGGCTGGCAGCCGCAGGCGCCGGTGTCACCGGCGCGGCCGTGGCGACTGGAACGATGGGCGCAGCCGGCCGTGCGATGGGCGGCGTGGCGGGTGCAGGTGCTACGGCCGCCGGCGGCATGACCGCTGGCTTCCGTGCGGGTGGCGCCCGCGGCGTCGCGAGAGCAGCGGGAACGGCGGCCACAAGTCCGTTGCGCCGCGCGACGGCGGGACTGCGTGAAAACTTTGAAACCGGAGCGGCGGCCACGACAGGCGCAGGGCGGCCGACCCGTCCAGGTGGTTCGGGCGCCAGTGACACTGGCCCTCCAGCCTGGGCCAACCGCATGAGGCGGCATCAGACCGTCAGCCGGGGCGCTTCCGCCGCGCATCACGCCGTCCGCGCCGGAGATCATCCGAGCGGCGGTTCCTCCGTCGACCTCTCCGAAGGATCATAGCAATGTTCCGACGTCCGACCGTCCGCTACGGCGCCACGCCCGAGCCGGAGACCCCTTATCAGCGTGCCGGCCAGGCCTGGGACGAGCGCATCGGCTCGGCGCGTGTGCAGGCCAGAAACTGGCGTCTCGCCTTCTTTGGCGCCTTGCTGATGAACGGTGGGCTGGCGGCGGGCCTCGTCTGGCAGTCGGCTCGTGGCACCGTCACGCCGTGGGTCGTCCAGGTCGACAAGCTCGGGCAGGCCCAGGTAGTTGCTCCCGCCGTCGCGGACTATCGTCCGACCGATCCCCAGATCGCCTGGCATCTCGCCCGGTTCATCGAAGAGGTGCGCCGCATTCCCGCCGATGCCGTCGTGCTGCGCAACGACTGGCTGGAAGCCTACAAGTTCGTCACCGATCGCGGTGCCTTGGCGCTCAACGACTACGCTCGTGCCAGCGATCCCTTCGGCAAGGTCGGCAAGACCCAGATCTCGGTCGAGGTGGCGAGCGTCGTGCGCGCTTCCGACAGCAGTTTCCGCGTGGCTTGGGTGGAGCGCCACTATGTCGACAACGCGCTCGCCGCGACCGAACGCTGGAGCGCCATCCTCACCATCGTCGTGCAACCGCCCACCGACGCCGAGCGGCTGCGCAAGAACCCGCTCGGCATCTACGTTCACGCCTTCAATTGGTCCAAGGAGCTCGGATGATGCGAATCCCATTGCTTACCGCCCCCTTGCTCGCGTCGGTCTCGCTCGCCGCCTGCTCGAGTGCCTGGAAGCCTCCGGAAATCAAGTACGACGACACGCCACGGCAAGCGGTGCTCCAGGCCGATCCGCCTAAACCGATCAAGATCGTCGAGCTCCCTAAGCCGCTACCCTTGCCGGGGCAGCTGAAGCCCCTTCCGGGGAGCAAGACACCCGCCGCTCCGGCCGATCCGCAGGTTCGGGTGGAGGAGGCCAATGGTGCGGCGCGCGTGCAGCCCACGCGCGCGGGCTACATAAACGCCATGCAGGTCTATCCCTACTCGGATGGCGCGCTTTATCAGGTCTACGCCGCGCCTGGCCAGATCACCGACATCGCGCTGGCGGCCGGCGAGCAGCTGGTCGGCGCCGGCCCGGTCGCCGCCGGCGATACCGTGCGCTGGGTGATCGGGGACACCGAGAGCGGCACGGGGCCAACCAAGCGCATCCACGTTCTCGTCAAACCGACGCGGCCGGACCTGGTCACCAACCTTGTCATCAACACCGACCGGCGGACCTACCACGTCGAGCTCCGCTCCACCGAGAAGACCTATATGGCGTCGGTCTCGTGGGCGTACGCACAAGACCAGCTCATCGCCCTGCGCCGGCAGAACGCCGCTGCAGTGGCTGGTACGGCGGTGGCGAGCGGCGTGGACATCAACGCGCTCAACTTCCGCTACAAGATAGAAGGCGATACGCCGCCCTGGCGTCCACTGCGCGCCTTCGACGACGGCCGCCAGGTGTTCATCGCGTTCCCCACCGGGATCGGCCGGGCGAGATGCCGCCGCTGTGGGTGATCGGCCCCGCGGGCGGCGCCGAGCTCGTCAACTACCGCATTCAGGGCAATCACATGATCGTCGATCGGCTGTTTGCGGCAGCCGAGCTCCGGCTGGGCGGCGAGACTCAGAAGAAGGTCCGCATCGTCCGTACCGACGGAAGGCCGCAATCATGACCGACGTCCCGAGCGATTCCGCTGCAGCACCTGGGCGGGATGAGGCGCGGCTGCAGATGCGGCTTCGGCCCGGCCGGGCACCCGTCACTCGCCTTTCGCGCAAGGTGATCGTTGTCCTTGCACTCATCCTGGCGGTCGCGATCGCCGCCGCGCTATTCCTCGCGTTGCGACCCGGATTGAAGATCGACAGGACGGAACTCTATGGGACCGACAACCGCACGACGCCGGATGGCCTTTCCGATCTGCCCCGCGACTATAGTGGCCTACCAAGGAACGTCCCCCAGCTTGGCCCTCCGCTTCCCGGCGATCTGGGCCGGCCAATCCTCAATGCGGGGACGGCAAGCGGCGCCACACCGCCTGATCCTGAGAAGCAACGGATCGCTCAGGAACAGGAGGCAGCACGGCTGAGCCGTCTCTTCGCCACGACGAACGTCCGACAGAGCGCTTCGGCCACACCGATTTCGGCAAATGTCGCCGCCACGCCTGATGGTCCGACTGGCAATCTCGCCTCCCAGGATCGAAAGCTCGCCTTTCTCAATGGCAACGTCGATCGCCGCACGGTCAGCGCAGACCGTATCGAAGCGCCGGCCAGTCCATATGTTCTCCAGGCTGGCGCTGTCCTCCCGGCGGCGCTGCTCACCGGCTTGCGCTCGGACCTGCCCGGCCAGGTGACCGCCCAGGTGACCGAAGATGTGTACGACAGCCCCACCGGCAGGACACGTCTGATCCCGCAGGGCGCCCGCCTGATTGGCCAATACGATGCGCAGATCGCTTTCGGCCAGACGAGAGCGCTCCTGGTATGGACCCGGCTCATCATGCCGAACGGACGATCGATCGTGTTGGAACGCCAACCGGGCGCCGATGCCGAAGGCTATGCCGGTCTCGAGGATGAGGTCGACAACCATTGGGGAACGCTGTTCAAGGCAGCCATCCTCTCGACGCTGCTCAGCATCGGATCGGAAGTCGGCAGCAGCGGCAGCGAGGACGACCTGATCCGAGCCATTCGTCGCGGCGGGTCGGACAGCGTCAACCAGATCGGCCAGCGCATCGTCGGCCGGTCCCTCAACGTCCAGCCCACCATCACCATCCGGCCGGGTTTCCCCGTCCGCGTCCTGGTCACGCGCGATCTCGTGCTCGAGCCCTACGGCGGCTGAGGAGAACCCTATGTCGAAACTGAAGCTGAATGCGATCGAAGATGACAAGCCCGTGCGGCTCACGATCGACCTGCCTGCCACCGTGCACCGGGATCTTGTTGTCTATGCTGAGGCAATCGGACAAGGCACAGGCAAAGCGACGGTCGAGCCCGCGAAACTCGTTCCGCCGATGCTGGCCCGCTTCATGGCGACAGATCGCGCCTTCGCGAAGCTTCGGCGGACACGGTCAAAGCAATCTGCGTGACCGTGCCTCGTCGCGCATGAACGCAACGAACCGGCCAACCGCAGCGTCTTCAGTCGTTGGACGCCACGCAAGCTCGACCTGAACCCAGGCATCCTCTTCGAGAATGGGCTTATAGACCACGCCGGGAAACACGACCTCCGCCTGGCTTTGCATCGCCAGCGTTATGCCAAACCCCGCGCCAACGAGGGCCATCACCGATTGCTTGCCAGCGGGATGAGAGGAGAAGTTCACGCTGTCACCCAAGAGCGACGCATAGAACTCTCGGGCAGAATGGCTGTTGTCCCACCCTTGAGCGAGAAGGGTCTGGTCGCGCAATAGAGTCCAGGTCAGAGACTCATAAGAGGCAAGGATGTGCCCGTGCGGAAGTGCTGCGACGAGGGGCTCTCGATAGATAGGGATAGAGTGAGCGCCACGCCGCAGCGCATGCGTCGTCACGAGAGCGATATCCAGACTGCGCTCCGTCAGCGCCGCAGAGATCTGGTGGTCATTCAACTCATGAAGGGTAAGAACTACATCTGGATGCTGGTTTCGCCAGGCCGCCAACAAGGACTGCAGCGGATCCCCAACGGGCGGCATCCGGACGCCCAATCGGACATGGCCGGTCATTCCCGCCCCGCTGCTCTTGCCGACCTGCCGCACGCTGTCGAGGCCGTCGAGGGTTCGCCTGACCGGGACCATGACCTGCCGGCCGGCTGCCGTGAGGCGAATCCCAAAGGACCCACGCTCGAATATAGTGACGCCAAGCTCGTCCTCCAGGCGGATGATGCGCCTGCTGATCGTCGATATATTGACGCCGAGCGATTGGGCAGCGCTCGAAAAACTGCCCGTTTCGACCGCGATCGACAGATAGCGGAGATCCACCAAATCCATCGCCCCGTCCTTTGCTGGCGCAGACATTCAGCTGACTTCTGGCTTGGTCACCAGCACGGCAGCAACAACGGGCCCGGGTGCTTGCGATGCATTGATATGTGCCGCCACAATTCGCGGCAGACCGGGCATCAGACGGGCGAATGTAGCGATGTGGTCCTAAAGCGCGGATTGCGGGGACATTAGATGGTTGTAATGAGCCGCAGAAATGACCGGCTACTTTCTGGTCCGCGCCGTCGCTCGATGCCCGCGTGCGCGAATACCTAACGGGCGCGGGCAAGCTGCATCGGAAAGCCCTTCGGACGTCGTCTTTTGCGTGCATCACGCGGTTGGAGGCGATCCGCGCTGACGGATGATCGTCCAGATGCAGGCCGCAGCGGCGAGCACCAAGGCGGCATGAGGAGCCCAGGCTTGTGGTTCTCCCATCGTCCGGAGGGTTATGCCGCTCAGGAGGCACCAGAGAACGGGGATTGGTAGGAGCAATGGCAAAAGCCTGCCGCGGGCAAGGAGCAGAAGGCCGAGCGTCGCGATCGCCGTCGGATCCGGCGCGATGCCAAAAACCTCGGACGAGACCCAGCCACGCCCCTGTAGCGGCGCAAGCAACGGCTGTCCGACGAGTGCGAAGGCAAGGATGAGAAATCCTATCCAACCGGCAAGCCCGCGCCGGTCGAAGACGAGGCCGTCGAACAAAGGCCCGGAGACGAATAGCAGCACGCCTTCAACGGCGAAGGCCGGCGCGATATAGGCGGCAGCCCAGTTGATGATCGCGTAGCGGTTCCACACGAAGGACCACCCGATGAAGATCCAAAGGATCGCGAGGGTGAGTGCGAGCCACCGTGCAGAAGTTTCCGGCCGCCACGCGACGAGCAGGACAATGATGAGGCCGGCAGCGAACGTCAGCACTTGCAGAGGCCAGAGCGCCGCATTGTGCAGTTCGAACATCCGCCAGTAGACGCGCGGCGAAAAGAGCAGGAAATCCTCCGGCCGGTAGGTCCGCCACTCCGACATCAAAGAGCCTGCACGTAGGCCGAGATGCGCTCCCGCATGGTCGGGTCCGGCATGGATCCGGCGGCAGCCGAGAGGTTTTCGCGCACGTGGTCGACGCGGGTGGTCGCCGGAATTGCGACGGTGACGGTTGGGTGAGAGAGAATGAACTTCAGGATGAGCTGCGACCAGCTCGACACTCCGAGTTCGGCCGCCCATTCGGGCAGTGGCTCACTCTTGACCCGGCGGGTCAGCGCGCCCTGCCGGAACGGCCGGTTGACGATCACGGCAATGCCGCGCTCCGACGCCAGCGGCAGCAGCCGCTCCTCCGCCTCGCGGTCGACGACGTTGTAGGTGAACTGCACGAAATCGATAGGCTCGTTCCGCATTATCTGTTCGAGAAGATCATGGCGGCGCCCTTCAGACGTTGTGATTCCAACGTAGCGCACCGCACCAGCCGCCTTCATCTCGAAGAGCGTCTGCAGATGCGCCTTCCAGGCGAGGAGATTGTGAACCTGAACGAGGTCGAACTTTGGCACGCCCCAGAGGCGTCGCGATTGCTCGATCTGGGTCGGACCTGCCGTTGCCGAGGACGTCCAGACCTTTTCAGCCGAGAATAGCGTGGAGGGTCGCCCGAGCTTTTGAAGACCATAGCCGACCACCGGCTGCGACGAGCCATACATGGGGGAGCAATCGATCATGCGACCGCCCGCCTCGAAGAAGGCGGCCATTACGCTCGCGCATTCGTCCCTGAGCACCGGATCGCCGCCGACGTTGAAGGTGATCCAGGTCCCTAGCCCTACGATCGGCATCGCCTCGCGGGTCGAGGGTATGGGGCGGCGGACGGGCGAGCCCTCCTGGGCGTGCAGCGAGATTGGCAAGAGCGCCGCTGCGCCCGTCGCCGCCAAGGAGGCCTGCACGAACATTCGGCGTGTCGTCCGCATCCGATGCTCCATCATCGCGGGGAATATTCCCGCGCAAAGTGCGCAGAGTGAGGGAACGCTCCTGCCGGCTTCTCAGCACGAAAATTGCTGGACTAAGCGTCGCCCACACGCCGCTGCCTGGGGAGTTGACAAGAAACCGCCTGGAATGAAACTGCGCGAGGACGGCATTTTTGCGGCTTTGCTGGCGGGAGTCCCGCTGGATGAAAGACTAAAACTGCATCTTTCGCTGGCATTCTGGATCTGCGTCCGGGAGCTTGCCCGGGAACCGAGAGTTTCCACGAGGGTTTATCAAGCCAAACCGGCCGACAGATAAGGGCCTTGCAGTCGTCGTGCTGTCCTCCATCTACGATCGACAGCTGACGTCGCTACATGAGCTTCAGTCCTCTCAAACTTGCGTGACCGTTCTTGCCGACGATGATCTGATGGTGCACCGAAACGCCGGGCGGAGCGGCGATATCGATGATCGCCTCGGTCATCTGGATGTCTGCCTGCGATGGCGTCGGATCGCCGGAGCGATGATTGTGCATCACGTTCAGTCACACTCGGTCCTTCTCGGTCACGGTGAAGCACCGCCCGGCCAGCAATTCCAGATCTCCTGTTGTTCCGCTGAACGCCTAAGGTTCCAATAGGTGGTGCAACCGGTGCGCTGGGGCAGGAGAGTGGGCGCGGGAGAGGCTGCAGTGGTTGTGGGGTGAGCCGTGATCATCCTATTTAACCGATGTCGGCCAGTCGGTATGTGCCATTTCGGACCTTTTGCTGAAAAGAGAAGGTCGCGATTTGGGCCGTAAGCAGATCGGCAGCTTTCGGGCATCCAGTTGGTAAAAGCAGTCATTCAGCTCACGACCTCAAATCGGTCACCGGAAGAGGTTGCTCCAGTCGATGAT
>WHTW01000168.1 GCA_009377525.1 Rhodospirillales bacterium | reverse complement strand
CCGGAAAACCCAGATTCCACGCGACTCTACACCTTTCGAGACAGAAACTAGCTAGGAGCGGGCGAGTGGCAGCTTGGAGCCGGCGACAGCGCGTTCGAGCACGATTTCGCGGCGGAAACGGTAGAGCTTGGCCGGCCGCCCGCCGGTGCCGGCGGCCATGGCGCCGGTTTCTTCGACCAGGCCCTGCTGCTCGACCTGGCGGCGGAAGTTCTGCTTGTGCAAGGGCCGGCCAGCCAGCGCCTCGACGGCGCGCTGGAGCTGGCCCAGGGTGAAGTCGGGCGGCATCAGCTCGAACACGACCGGCCGGTATTTGATCTTGGTGCGCAGCCTCGCGATGCCGGTGGCGAGGATGCGGCGATGGTCGTAGCGCATGGGCTCGCCCGGCACAGGATCGGCGACGGGCTTGCGCGGGCGACCGGCTTCCGGCACCAGGCCGGCCCCATGGAGCAGCTCGTAACGCTGCAGCACCAGCTCCTCGTTCCAGGCGTCGACGTCGAAGTTGCCGTCGACCCTCTGTCGACGCTCTCGCCTCGCGCTGTCCGACGCCGCTTCCACCCAGCCCTTGAGCCGCGGCAGGACCGCGCGCGCCAGAATCTTCGGCGGGCCCTCGCGCCAGTCCTCCCACGGGAAGTAGCGATAGAAGCTCTGCCAGCCGGGCTCGTGCTGGCCGGCGGCGACACGTTCGCGCGTCAGCCCGAGATAGGAGATCGAGACGATGCGATAGCCCATCGTCGATTCGCGGTAGCGATCGGCGAAGGTGTAGAGTTGCTCGACATAGCCCAGCGGATGATGGGTCTGCCGCTCGACCCAGGCGCGCACGCCGGTCTGCAGGGTTGGATGATCGCCCTCGAACGGGCCGGAGGGCAGCAAGGCGCCGTCTTCCAGGGTGAGGACCTGCGGCTCGTCATCGATCAGCGCCACCAGCACGGCATTGAGCTCGATGGCGACGGGACGGGCGCCTGAGGTGGCGGGCATGTCGGTCAGGAAAGAACGGGCACGCCCACGCGGCGTGCTGCCTGCGCGAGATCGTGATCCAGCGTGGCGAGCTCGGCGCCATGGCGCATGGCCAATTCAAGATAGGCCGCATCGTAGAGCGTCAGTCGCTGCGACCGCGCCAGCACAAAGGTATCCGTCCAGGCGCGGCTATCGGTTTCCGTGTCGGTCATGATCGCAAGCGCCGAGAGCAAATTCAGCCTGTGCTCAAGATCGGCTCGACCTATTCGCCCCCGTCGCTCCGCAGCAAACAAGACATTGGCCACCTCAAGGCGCCAGAGGGAAGGCACCAACGCCCCTTCGTCACGCACTTGGTCGATCGCTTTGTCCGCGGCGGGCGACTTCTCATCGCCAAAGCACCAGGCCAGGGCAAGCGAAGCATCGATGACGAGCATGCTCAGTACTTGCGGCCCTCGTCTCTGAGTTCTTTCCACGACAATCCGCCCAAGGTCGTGCCTTCCCGCAACTTCTTGAGCTGCTCGACGGCCTCGGCGGCGCGAGTCGCCGACGCGCTGTCGATGGGCACCAGCCTGGCAACCGGCTTGCCGCGTCGGGTGATCACAATCTGCTCGCCCCGCTCGGCACGCTCCAGAAGAGCGGAGAAGTTGGTCTTGGCTTCAAAAGAGCCGACGGTGGCCATGTGCACCTCTTCGCCAACAAACTAGTTTGTTCAACCAGTTTATTCAATGGGCTAAAATGCCTCGATTCATTTAGATTAATCGAGCCCGTGGCCGCCGTAGAGCCATTCCAGCGCGTCGAGCCACTCGGCCTGGCTCTTGGCGCTCATGATGGCGTCGCGCAGCGCGGCGTGCGGGCCGGCCGGGTGATAGACGTGGTCGCCCATGGCGCGCGACATAAGCTGCAGGCGCGTCGTGCGCAGCACGCGGCGGTCGCGATAGGCCGCGAGGCCGCTTTCGGGCATGTCCGTCCGGGAAAGCGAATCGGCCAGGCACACCGCGTCCTCCATCGCCATGCAGGCGCCCTGGGCCATGTATTGCAGCATGGGATGGGCGGCATCGCCCAGCAGCGCCACCCGGCCGTCGATCCACCTGTCGGTCGGCTCGCGATCGCACAGCACCCACATGCGCCAGTCCTTGCCGTGGCTGATGATGCTCTGTGCGCGCTGGCAGACATGGGTGAAGCCGCGGCGTACTTCCTCGACCGCCACCGGCTTGCCGGCGACCGGCTCGGGCGCGTCGTTGTGATAGGTGACGACGAGGTTGAAGACCTTCCAGCCCGACAGCGGATAGTGGACGATGTGGCACTTCGGTCCCGCCCACAGGGTGGCGGCGTTCCAGCGCAGGTCCTCGGGCATGCTCTCGGTCGCGATCACCGAGCGATAGGTGGTGTGGCCCGAGACCCGCGGCATGCCGTCGGCGGTCACCTGCCGGCGCACGTTGGACCACAGGCCGTCGGCGCCGATCAGCGCGGCACCACGAACGCTCTCGCCGCTGGCGAGCTTCACCAAGACACCCGTCTCGTCCTGGTCATAGCCGGTGACATCCGAACTGGTGCGCAGATCGATCAATTCGTGGTCGCGGCAGCCTTTCAGCAGCACGCCATGCAGGTCGCCGCGATGGACGACGGCATAGGGATTGCCGAAGCGCGCCCGGAACGCCTCGCCGAGATCGATATGGGTGATCTCGCCGTCGGCCATGGCGTCCATCAGGCGCAGCGTGTCGACATAGACCGCCATGCCACGCGCGGCATCGCCGACGCCCAGGCGGTCGAAGCAGTGGAAAGCGTTGGGGCCGAGCTGGATGCCGGCGCCGATCTCGCCGAGCTGGGAGGCTTTCTCCAGTACCAGCGACGGGATGCCCTTCTGCGCCAGGGCCAGCGCCGTGGCGAGCCCACCGATGCCGCCGCCGGCGATGAGGATCTTACCGTGGACCACCGATTACCTTGTCGTCATGGAGCTTGCCGATTTCGCGATCGGAGAGTCCCAGAATAGTGGACAAGATCTCATCCGTATGCTGACCCAGGGTGGGTGCGACGTTCGGCGGCCGGCGCTCGAAGGCGCCGAACTGGAAGGGCGTTGCAGCGACCGGGTATCGGCCGATGCCGGGCTGGTCGAGCACGGTGAACATCGGGTTGTCGAGCACGTTGGCCTTGTCGGCCGCGAGCTCGCGGAAGGTCTGGTACGGCGCCCACAGCGCACCAGCCTTCTTCAGCGCCGCGCTGACCTCGGCGGCGGTCTGCGCCGCCACCCACGGCTCGATGACGGCGCACAGTTCGCCGCGCGCCGTCCAGCGGCCGGCATCGGTCTTGAGATCGACACCCTTCGCCGCTTCGATCTTCTTGAATGCCTCGCCGAAGCCGCCAGCCTCGGCAAGGGCATCGACGTGGCGGTCGGAGAAGATGCAGATCATGACGAAGCGGCCGTCCTTGGTTTTGAAGTCGCGGCCGAAGGTGCCGAAGATCTCGTTGCCGAAGCGCGGCCGGTCGACGTCGTTGACCGCGGCCTCGCCGATGTAGCCCAGCGCCGAGGTGGCGGCCAACGCCATGTCCTGCAATGGCAGCACGATCCTCTGCCCCTGCCCCGTAAGCCGCCGATGCCGCTCCGCGGCGACGATCGCCAGCGCCCCGGCATAGGCCGTGGCGAGGTCCCACGGCGGCGCCACGGCGTTCACCGGTCCGTCATGGCCGACCGGGCCGGTGACCATGGGAAAGCCGGTGATGGCGTTCACCGTGTAGTCGACATGGGCGCTGCCGTCGCGGGCGCCGACAATGTTAAGGGCGATCAGGTCGGCGCGCTTCTTCGACAGCTCCTCATGGGAAAGCCAGCCGCGCGCCGGCATGTTGGTGGTGAAGATGCCCGCGCCCTCGCCCGGCGCGGTGATCAGCGCGGTCAAGAGCTCGCGGCCGCGCGGGTTGCGCAGGTCGACGGCGATCGAGCGCTTGCCCTGGTTGAGGCCGGCCCAATAGATCGATTGGCCGTCCTTGGTCACCGGCCAGCGGTCGCTGTCGAGCCCGCCCTTGATGTCGTCGAACCGGATCACGTCGGCGCCGAGCTGCGCCAGCGTCATGCCGCCCAGAGGGGCAGCAATGAACGCCGAGCCTTCGACGATGCGAAGGCCGGCCAGTATGCCTGTCATCTTGCGTTTCCCGTGTCTTACTTCTTCAAACCGACGAGGTTGTTCTTGCGCTTGTCGAGCCACCAGCCGTACTCCGGCGTCCACATCTCGAAGTCGCTGTCGCAGCCCAGCTCCTGTGCCGCGTGCACGGCCCAGAACGGGTCGTAGAGCGCCTGGCGGCCGATGGCGATCAGGTCGGCGTCGCCCGCCTGCAGGATCGCTTCCGCCTGCGGCCCATCGAGGATCAGGCCGACCGCCATGGTCGAAATGCCGGCCTCGCGCTTCACCGCGGCGGCGAACGGCACCTGGAAGCCGAGCGAGCGCTTCACCGGCAACGCCGTCGACAAGCCGGTGAGGCCGCCCGAGGAGCAGTCGATGACGTCGACACCCAGCTCCTTCAGCGCCTTGGCGAACACGACCGTATCCTCGACTTCCCAGCCGCCCGCACCGTCGACGCTGGAGACACGGATGAACATCGGCTTGTGCGCCGGCCAGCTCTCGCGCACGGCGCGCGCGGCGGCGAGCGGGAAGCGCATGCGGCCAGCACGGTCACCGCCATACTGGTCATTGCGCTTGTTGCTGATCGGCGAGAGGAACTGCGCCAGGAGATAGCCATGCGCGCCGTGGATCTCGATCACGTCGTAGCCCGCCGCATCGGCGCGCTTCGCCGCCTCGCCGAACTTCCTGACCAGATCGTCGACGTCGGTCGCATCGAGCTGTCGTGGCACCATCCAGCCATCCGCCGCCGCCAGCTCGGAGGGACCGGCCACCTGCCACTTCTGCCAGCCTGCACCCTCGGGCCCGAGCTGGCCCGGCTTGTCGAACGAGCGCGGCGTAGAACCCTTGCGCCCGGAATGGGTGATCTGCGTGGCGGCAAGCGCGCCCTCCTGCTTGAGGAAGCGCACCAGCCGCTTGTGGCTCTCGATCTGGCCGTCGTCCCACAGGCCGAGATCGCCTTGCGTGACCCGGCCGCGCGGCTCGATGGCGCAGTTCTCGGTGAAGACGATGCCGAACTTGCCCAGCGCGAACTTGCCGAGATGGACCAGATGGTAGTCGTTCACCAGCCCGTCGCTTGCGCGGTACTGCACCATGGGCGAGACGACGCACCGATTGGGCGCCGTGACGCCGCGCAGTTTCAGCGGCGTGAAGAGAAGCGGTTTCTGCAAAGGTCGGTCCCCCGGACGGGATGGATTATGCTGGCTGCGAACATAGACCGGCGGACCAGCGGCGGCCTACCTTTCCGCCCTGTTTGACCTCGTCATCCGAAACGGAGCCGTTTCGCTCAGACCGTCATGTGACGGCGCACCGCCTCGGTGTCGAAGGTCTCGCGGGTTCCCGACATCACGATCTCGCCGCGGTCCATCACCGCGAAATCGTCGGCCAGCTCATGGGCGAAGTCGAGATACTGCTCGACCAGCAGGATCGCCATGTCGCCGCGCTGGCGCAGGAAGGTGATGGCGCGGCCGATGTCCTTGATGACCGAGGGCTGGATGCCTTCGGTCGGCTCGTCGAGCACCAGAAGCTTGGGCCGCATGGTGAGCGCCCGGCCGATGGCGAGCTGCTGCTGCTGGCCGCCCGACAGGTCGCCGCCGCGCCGGCGCAGCATCGACTGCAGCACGGGGAAGAGCTCGAACACCTCGTCCGGCACCTTCTTGTGGTCGCGGCTGACGGGCGCAAAGCCGGTCTCGAGATTCTCCTTCACCGTCAGCAGCGAGAAGATCTCGCGGCCCTGCGGCACCAGCGCCACGCCACGGCGTGCGCGCTCGTAGGGCGGCAGGCGCGAGACATCCTGGCCGTCGAGCGCGATCGAGCCGGAAGCGATCGGCTGCAGACCGCAGATGGCGCGCAACAGGCTGGTCTTGCCGACGCCGTTGCGGCCGAGCAGGCAGGTGACGCGGCCGATATTGGCGCTGAGCGACACCGAGCGCAGCGCCTGGGCGGCGCCGTAGAACAGATCGACGTTCTGGACCGAGAGCATCGTTCAGCGCCCGAGATAGACTTCGACGACGCGCGGATCAGCGCTCACCTGATCGAGCGTGCCCTCGGCCAGCATCGAGCCCTCGTGCAGCACCGTCACCTTGACGCCGAGCGCGCGCACGAAGCTCATGTCGTGCTCGACCACGACGACCGAATGGGTCTTGTTGATCTCGCGCAGCACCTGGGCGGTGGTCTCGGTCTCGACGTCGGTCATGCCGGCGACCGGCTCGTCGACCAGCAGCAGCTTGGGATCCTGGGCGAGCAGCATGCCGATCTCCAGCCACTGCTTCTGGCCGTGGCTCAGCCGCGCCGCCAGCATGTGCTGCTGCGGCTCCATGCGGATGATCGACAGGATGTCGTCCAGCCGGGCGTTCTCGGCCTTGGTCGGCGCGGCCAGCAGGAGCTTGTACCAGCTGCGCAGGCCGGCCAGCGCCAGCAGGAGGTTGTCGCGCACCGTGTGGTTCTCGAACACGGTGGGCTTCTGGAACTTCCGCCCGATACCCAAGGTGGCGATGTCGGCCTCGTCGAGCTTGGTGAGATCGGCCTTGCCGTCGAACACGACCTCGCCCTCGTCGGGCCGCGTCTTGCCGGTGACGACGTCCATCATGGTGGTCTTGCCGGCGCCGTTGGGCCCGATGATGGCCCGCATCTCGCCCGGCTCGACCAGCAGCGAGAGGTTGTTCAGCGCCTTGAAGCCGTCGAAGGAGACGGTGACGCCGCTGAGATAGAGCAGCGCCGACGTGCTCCTCTGCTCGGTCATGCTCATGCCGGGACCTTCGCCTTGCGCGCGGTATCGCGGTTGCGGATCTGCGCCCACAGCCCGACGATGCCCCTGGGCAGGAACAGCGTGACGGCAATGAACAACGCGCCCAGGGCGAACAGCCAGACCTCCGGCAGCGCACCGGTGAGCCACGTCTTGCCGAAATTGACCGCGACGGCGCCGATCACCGGCCCGATCAGGGTGCCGCGGCCGCCGACGGCGACCCACAGCACCGCCTCGATCGAGTTGCCGGGCGAGAACTCGCTGGGATTGATGATGCCGACCTGCGGCACATAGAGTGCGCCGGCCACGCCCGCCATCGCCGCCGACAGCACGAAGACGAAGAGCTTGTAGCCCTCGACCCGGTAGCCCAGGAAGCGCATGCGGCTTTCGGCGTCGCGCACCGCGGTCAGCGCCTTGCCGAAGCGCGAGCCGACGACGGCGCCCGCGATCACCAGGAAGATTGCGAGGACCAGGGCCGATGCAAAGCACAGCGCGGCACGCGTGCTGTCGGCCTGCACCGAGAAGCCCAGTATGTCCTTGAAGTCGGTCATGCCGTTGTTGCCGCCCAGGCCCATGTCGTTCCTGAAGAAGGCGAGCATGAGGGCGAAGGTCATGGCCTGGGTGATGATCGAGAGATAGACGCCGGTGACGCGGCTCCTGAAGGCGAACCAGCCCAACGCCAGGGCGAGCAGGCTCGGCACCGCGACGATCATGATCGCGGCGAACCAGAACTGGTCGAAGCCGTGCCAGAACCAGGGCAGCTCCTTATAGTTCAGGAACACCATGAAGTCGGGCAGCAGCGGATTGCCGTACTGGCCGCGGCTGCCGATCTGGCGCATCAGGTACATGCCCATGCAGTAGCCGCCCAGCGCGAAGAAGGCGGCATGGCCGAGCGTGAGGATGCCGCAGAAGCCCCAGACGAGATCGACCGCCAGGGCCAGCGAGGCGAAGCTGAGATACTTGCCGATGAGCTGCAGCACCCAGGCCGGCACGTAGAGCGCGCTGCTGGCCGGCATGAGCTGGTTCAACAGCGGCAGGATGATGCCGATCGCCAGCACGAAAAGCACGCCAAGGCGCAGGTTGCGCCCCATGCCCTGCCAGAGGAAACGCGTGATCATTCGACCGCCCTCATTCGACGGAACGGCCCTTCAGCGCGAACAGGCCGCGCGGCCGGCGCTGGATGAACAGGATGATGAACACCAGCACCAGGATCTTGCCCAGCACGGCGCCGGCATAGGGTTCGAGGAACTTGTTGACGATGCCGAGCGCCGTCGCGCCGACCAGCGTACCGAAGAGATTGCCGACGCCGCCGAACACCACGACCATGAAGGAGTCGATGATGTAGCCCTGGCCGAGGTTGGGGCTGACATTGTCGATCTGGCTCAGCGCCACGCCAGCCAGCCCGGCGATGCCCGAACCCAGCCCGAAGGTCAGCGCGTCGACCCGCGGCGTGCGGATGCCCATGGTCGAGGCCATCGGCCGGTTCTGGGTGACGGCGCGCATGTAGAGGCCGAGTGGCGTCTTGCGCAGCACCAGGATGAGGGCGGCGAACACCACCAGCGAGAACACCACGATCCAGAGGCGCCCGTAGGTGACGGTGATCTGTCCCACCTGGAAGGCGCCCGACATGAAGGACGGCGCGCCGACCTCGCGATTGGACGGACCGAAGATCGAGCGCACGGCCTGCTGCAGCACCAGCGACAGGCCCCAGGTGGCGAGCAGGGTATCGAGCGGCCGGCCGTACAGGAAACGGATGATGCCGCGTTCGATGGCGATGCCGACCAGACCCGCGACCACGAAGGCGAGCGGCAGGGCGATCACCAGCGAGGCGTCGAACAGATGCGGCGCCGAGGTGCGGATGATGTCCTGGACGACGAAGGTCGTGTAGGCGCCCAGCATGACCATCTCGCCATGCGCCATGTTGATCACACCCATGGTGCCGAAGGTGATGGCGAGCCCGATGGCGGCGAGCAGCAGCACCGAGCCCAGCGAGATGCCGTACCAGACGTTCTGGGCGGCCTCCCAGGCGGCCAGCGTCTGGCGCACCGAGGCGGCCGCGGCCGTGGCCGCGGCCTTGATCTCGGGATCGGAGGCGCTGTTGATCGCCGCCTGCAGCACGCTCAGCGCATCGCGATTGCCGCGCTCGCGGACGATCTCCAGCGCTTCGAGCTTCTGCTGCTTGGTGGCGTCGGAGACCAGCACGACGGCGGCGCGCGCCTCGGTGAAGGCCGCCTTGATCCTCGCATCCTTCTCGGCGGCGACGGCCGCATCCAGCGCCGTCAGCGCCGCCGGATCCGGCCGCTTGAACAGCGAATCGGCGGCGTCGCGCCGCACCCTGGGATCGGGGCTCATCAGCGTGAGCGAGCCCACGGCGGCCTCGATGACGCCGCGCAGGCGGTTGTTGACACGCACGCGGTCGAGCTCGGCCTCATTGCCGGCGCCGGCCGACTTGCCGGTGATGGCGTCGGTCAGGGCAAGCTGGTTGCCGTCGGGCCTGCCGATCACCACGGCATTGTCGGACTTGCGGACGTAGAGCTGGCCCGCGCCCAGCGCCTCGAGGATCGGAGCCGCGCGCGCGTCGCCCGACGCCGCCAGCGCGCCGATCGCCGTCTCGCGATCGCCGAAACCGCCGGTGGTGAGGTTGGTCACGAGGGTTTGCAGGTCGGCAGCCCAGGCCGTCGCGGCGATCAACACCGCGGCCAGCGCCGACGACACCCCCGCTAAAGCACATCCCGTCCGGCTGGAATCAGCCGGACGGGATGTGCCCCGTGAACCAGCATCGCCGGTGCGCGCGTTCGCGATCGGATGGAACCGCGAGCGGTTCCATCCGATCGCGAACCGCTCTAGCAGGCGCAGGAAAAACATGACTTTTGCGAATAACCCGGAGATCAGAACGGGGGGCGACTCGAAAGTCGCCCCGCCCCTGTGAATTGCGAGCGCAAGGCCTTTACTTGCCCTTGCCGCCGCACTTGCCCGTGACGACGTTGAAGTTGCCGCAGTTCATGGGCTTGCGCCAATCGGCGATCAGGTCCTTGGAGTCCGGCAGGTGAGGCGACCACTCCTCGGCGACCACCAGGCCCGGGGTCTGCCACACCGTGTCGAACTGGCCGTTGCCCTGGATCTCGCCGATCAGGACCGGCTTGGTGATGTGGTGGTTCGGCATCATCGCCGAATAGCCGCCCGTCAGGTTCGGCACGGTGATGCCGATCATGGCGTCGATCACCTTGTCGGGATCCGTCGTGCCGGCCTTCTTCACCGCCTCGATCCACATGGCGAAGCCGATGACGTGGGCTTCCATCGGATCGTTGGTCACGCGCTTGGGGTTCTTGGTGAAGGTCTGCCAGGCCTTGATGAAGGCCTCGTTGCCCGGGTTCTTCACCGACTGGAAGTAGTTCCAGGCGGCGAGATGGCCGATCAGCGGCTTGGTGTCGATGCCGGCGAGCTCTTCCTCACCGACCGAGAAGGCCACCACCGGGATGTCCTTGGCCTTGATGCCGGCGTTGCCCAGCTCCTTGTAGAACGGCACGTTGGCGTCGCCGTTGATGGTCGACACGACAGCGGTCTTCTTGCCGGCCGAGCCGAACTTCTTGATCTCCGCCACGATCGACTGCCAGTCGGAATGACCGAACGGCGTGTAGTTGATCATGATGTCTTCCTGCTTGACGCCCTTCTGCTTGAGGTACGCCTCGAGGATCTTGTTGGTCGTGCGCGGATAGACGTAGTCGGTGCCGGCCAGCACCCAGCGCTGCACCTTCTCGTTGGCCATCAGGTAGTCGACGGCCGGGATCGCCTGCTGGTTGGGCGCCGCGCCGGTGTAGAACACATTGCGCGAGCTCTCCTCGCCCTCGTACTGGACCGGGTAGAACAGGATGCCGTTCAGCTCCTCGAACACCGGCAGCACCGACTTGCGGCTGACCGAGGTCCAGCAGCCGAACACCGCGGCGACCTTCTCCTTCTGCAGGAGCTCGCGCGCCTTCTCGGCGAACAGCGGCCAGTTCGACGCCGGATCGACGACCACGGCCTCGAGCTTGCGGCCGAGCACGCCGCCCTTCTTGTTCTGCTCATCGATCAGCATCAGCATGACGTCCTTCAGGGTCGTCTCGCTGATCGCCATCGTGCCCGACAGAGAATGCAGCACGCCGACCTTGATCGGCGCGCCCTGCGCCAAGGCGCTGCCCGCCGCGCCGGCCAACAGGCCAGCGGCGACCATGCCCGTCTTGAGGATTGATCCCAACTTCATCCCGCTCTCCTTTTTGTCGACGGAATACCCCCGCCAACTGCCGCAAGAGCGAAAGCCGTGCCAAACCCCAGCCAGGGCCCGGCATAACGTCTAGTGGGCGATCAGCACCACGGCGCCAGCGGCGAACACGACACCGCCCAGGGCGCGCACGCCAACGTCACCCACAGCCCTGTGCACAACCCAACCGGTCGCCAGGCCGACACCCTGCAAAAGTGCCGTTGCCGCAAGGAACCCCAAGATGTAGCCGCCGGCTCCCGTCGAGGGTGCTTCGAGGGCGTGGGCGTAGCCGTGGAAGACCGCGAACAGGCCGACGACGGCCATCGCCCAGGCCACCGGCAAGCGCACTGCACCTATGATGAGACCGCCGATCACGAACACCGAGGCCAGGATGGCCGCCTCAGCAAGCGGCAGTTTTATGCCTGCAAAACCGGCAGCTGCCCCGATCGCCATCATCGCCAGGAAGGCTGCTGGTACAGCCACCGCGATCACGGGCTTCCGGCCGGCTAAAAGGGCGGCCCACAGGCCGACACCGACCATGGCCAGGAGATGGTCCAGGCCGGTAAACGGGTGGAGGAAGCCCGAGGCCTCATGGCCGGGATGAGCCACGGCCGGGCCGGCGGCCCCAAGCAGCAAAGCGCTTAGCCAGATCGTTCGACGCATCACTAAAACTCCCCTCTTCACGCGCCCGGCCGTGCCGGCAACCCGCCCTGGCGCGCTGGTAAGCCGCCCTGCCGTACGATGAAGGCGGCGATATCGTCGACCCCCTTGTTCTCCTTGAGATTGGAGAACAGGAACGGCCGGACGCCACGCATCTTGCGCGCATCACGGTCCATGACGTCAAGGTTGGCGCCGACCAATGGCGCCAGGTCGATCTTGTTGATCACCAGCAGGTCGGAGCGGGTGATGCCAGGCCCACCCTTGCGCGGGATCTTCTCGCCGGCCGCCACGTCGATCACGTAGATCGTGAGATCGGCCAGCTCGGGCGAGAAGGTGGCGGCGAGGTTGTCGCCGCCGGATTCGACGAACACGATCTCCAGCGCCGGCCACTTGCGCACGATGTCTGAGACGGCCGCCAGGTTGATCGAGGCGTCCTCGCGGATCGCCGTGTGCGGGCAGCCGCCGGTCTCGACGCCGACGATGCGCTCGGGCGCCAGCGCGCCGGCGCGGGTCAAAAACTCGGCGTCTTCCTTGGTGTAGATGTCGTTGGTGACGACGGCAATGTCGTAGTCCTCGCGCATCTTCTTGCACAGCCGCTCGACCAGCGCGGTCTTGCCCGACCCGACGGGGCCTCCGACTCCCACCCTGAGGGGACCACGCAGACTCATTGACGCTCCATCTCCCCGGCCAGCAACGACAGATAGCCGACGCCCATCAGCAGGCAGTATGGCGAATAGTACCGCTTGTTGCGCGTGGCAAACGGTTCGTCGCAAAAATGGCCGCGCCAGGTCGGCGTATAGCCGGCCACGCCGCGCGCCACGAACACACCGGCGATGATGTAGGTAACGGACTGAACCCAGGGCTCCTCGTCGCGACCCAGCATGACGAACGGCCACAGCGCCACCAGGGCGAGGACGGCCGCCACAGCATAGCACTGCCAGGCGGGCGGCATGCGCCGGCGGCCATCGCCCACGACGCTGCGCGCCAGCGCCTCTTCATTCGCCTCGGGCCAGTTGTAGCCCAGACCCCACAGGGCGTGGATGACCGCCACCGCACCGACACCCACGAACAGCAGGAAGGCGAACAGGACGGTCATGAGCGGAACAGCCGCGTGTACTGGGTCTCGTGGCTGAGCGAGCACCAGTCGAGCAGCGGTGTCGCCGTGCCGACCTCGTCGAGCGAGGTCACCGCCAGCGCCGCCTCGGTCGCCCGCCGGACGGCAGGTTCGAGGGCCGCCAACGCGATCTGGCCGTCGCTCTGCCCCAGCGGGACGGACCGCACGGCCGCAGAGATAAGGCTGGCGGTGAAGGCATGCAGGTAGCCTTCGAGGGCGCGGTCGAGGGCAATGCCGTGCGCCGCCGCTGCCAGGGCCACGGCGACCGGCAGCGACAGCTCACCCGCCAGCCGCTCGTGCACGGCGTCGAGCGCGGGATGCGGCCAGGCCACCCGCGTCATGGACAGGAACGAGCCGCCCTGCTGGCGCGATTCCAGGGCCATCTCCGACGTGCCGCGCCACACCGCGGCGCGCTCGGCGACGGCGTCGAACGCAGGCCAGTCCTCGGCCTCGGCGGCACGCCAGGCGGCGGCGAACAGGGCGCCGTCGACGACGCCCGTGCCCAGCAGCAGCACGCTTTCCAGCCAGGTCACCAGGCTCGCGCGGTCCTTGATGAAGCCCTCCTCGACCGCGGTCTCGACGCCATGGCTGTAGCTGAAGGCGCCGATGGGATAGGCGGGCGACAGCCAGGCGAGCAGGCGATACAGCGGATCAGTCCCCATGGCGGTTTTCGTGCAGCGGGCCGTGGCGATGGCCGAGATCGTGATTGTGCTGGCCGTAGGCGCCACCTTCGGGGTCGAACGGCGCCTTGACCTTGCGCACCTCCGCGCCCAGGCCCTTCAGCATGTCGACGATCACATGGTCGTCGCGGATCAGGATGCGGTCGGCCGAAATCTGCGCCGGCAGATGACGATTGCCGAGATGCCAGGCAATGCGCGCGAACGAGGCTGCGTCGCGGCCACGGACCTCGACCAGGTCCTCCTCGGCCGCCCGCACCTCGACGAAGCCGCCTTCCTCCAGCCTGAGCCCGTCGCCGGTGTGCAGGACGATGGGCTCGGCCAGGTCGAGCAGGAAGTCGAGGCCGTTGTCGCCCAGCATGCGCAGACGGCGGCGATAGCGGTCGTCGAACAACAGGGTGACGGTGTCGGCGCGCTCGGACGACGGCCAGTGGCCGGCGCGCACTACATCAGTCGCGCGTTTCATGGAGCTTCATGATCATGAGACGGGCCAGAGGCCCGCGGTCCGGAAGAGAGGACATCAGAACAGGAAGTATCTCTGCGCCATCGGCAGCGACTGTGCCGGCTCGCAGGTCAGGAGCTCGCCGTCGGCGCGCACCTCGTAGGTCTCGGGATCGACCTCGATCTTGGGGCAGAGCGCGTTGTGCACCATGTCCTTCTTGCCGATCTTGCGCGTGCCCTTCACCGCCAGCACCGGCCGGCTCAGCCCCCACTTCTTGGCGACGCCCTTGGCGATGGCGGCCTGCGACACGAACAGGGCCGGGCTCACCACAAGGCTCTTGCCGAAGGCGCCGAACATCGGCCGGTAATGCACCGGCTGCGGCGTCGGGATCGAGGCGTTGGGATCGCCCATGGGCGCGGCCACGATCGTGCCGCCGATCAGCACGCAGTCGGGCTTGGCGCCGAAGAAGGCCGGCGACCAGATCACCAGGTCGGCGCGCTTGCCGACCTCGACCGAGCCGACATGGCGCGAGATGCCGTGGGTGATGGCGGGATTGATAGTGTACTTGGCGACGTAGCGCTTCACCCGCGCGTTGTCGTTGTCGCCCTGCTCCTCCTTCAGCCGGCCGCGCTGCTTCTTCATCTTGTCGGCGGTCTGCCAGGTGCGGATCACGACCTCGCCGACGCGGCCCATCGCCTGGCTGTCCGATGCCATCATGGAGAAGGCGCCCATGTCGTGCAGGATGTCCTCGGCGGCGATCGTCTCCTTGCGGATACGGCTCTCGGCGAAGGCCACGTCCTCGGGAATCGCCTGGTCGAGATGGTGGCAGACCATCAGCATGTCGAGATGCTCGTCGACCGTGTTCACCGTGTAGGGCATCGTCGGATTGGTCGACGACGGCATCACGTTCTTCTCGCCGCACAGCCGGATGATGTCGGGCGCGTGGCCACCGCCCGCCCCCTCGGTGTGGTAAGTGCCTATGGCGCGGCCCTTGAAGGCTGCCCGCGTTGTTTCGACGAAGCCCGATTCGTTCAGCGTGTCGGTGTGTATCACTACGGAGACGTCCACGCGGTCGGCGACCGTGAGGCAGTTGTCGATGGCAGCAGGCGTCGTGCCCCAGTCCTCGTGCAGCTTCAGCCCGCAGGCGCCGGCCTCGACCTGCTCCTTGAGGCCGGCGGGCTTGCTGGTGTTGCCCTTGCCGAAGAAGCCCAGGTTCATGGGCAGCCCCTCGGCCGCCTGCAGCATACGTCCGATATGCCAGGGCCCGGGCGTGACCGTCGTGGCGAGTGTGCCGTGGGCGGGGCCAGTGCCGCCACCCAACATTGTGGTGATGCCGCTGTAGAGCGCGTCGTCGATCTGCTGCGGGCAGATGAAATGGATGTGGCAGTCGATGCCGCCCGCGGCGACGATCTTGCCCTCGCCCGCGATCGCCTCGGTGCCGGGGCCGATGATGATATCGACCTTGGACTGGATGTCGGGGTTGCCGGCCTTGCCGATGCCGACGATGCGGCCGTCCTTGAGCCCGATATCGGCCTTCACGATGCCCCAGTGATCGACGATCAGCGCATTGGTGATCACGGTGTCGACCGCTCCTTGCGCCCGCGTGCGCTGGCTCTGGCCCATGCCGTCACGGATCACCTTGCCGCCGCCGAACTTCACCTCCTCGCCGTAGGTCGTGTGATCCTTCTCGACCTCGATGAAGAGGTCGGTGTCGGCCAGCCGCACCTTGTCGCCCGTCGTCGGCCCGAACATGTGGACGTAGGCTGCACGCGAAATGCGCGTCGGCCCCTCGTTCGACGGGCCGACCTTGGCGATGGGCCCGAGCTTGCCCGAGACCTTGGCCTGGAAGCCGTGGCTCTCGCGGCCGCCCATGTAGGGCGTGAGCCGCACGGTGCGCGACTGGCCGGGCTCGAAGCGCACGGCGGTGCCGGCGGCGATGTCGAGCCGCATGCCCTTGGTGCGCTTGCGGTCGAACTTCAGCGCCTCGTTGGTCTCGAAGAAATGGTAGTGGCTGCCGACCTGGATCGGCCGGTCGCCGGTGTTGGCGACCTCGATGGTGATGGGGTTGCGGCCCTTGTTCAGCTCGATCTCGCCGGGAGCGGCCTGGATTTCACCTGGGATCATGGATTGGTACCTGTCGATCTCTTCAGCTCACCATCATGTTCCTCTCTCCCGCTAGGGGGAGAGGTTAGGTGAGGGGGTTGCACGAGCTGTCGATGCCCCCTCACCCAGCCTCTCCCCCTAGCGGGGGACTGTCGGATTCACACATCGTGACGCCGCAAGGTGGTGCCGTACTTGATGGCGTGG
>WHTW01000167.1 GCA_009377525.1 Rhodospirillales bacterium | reverse complement strand
CCGATTCATGCTGCGAAGATTATGTAATCCCCGGTGATGTTCCCGGACAGACTCTTAGGGTCTGACAACGTCGTGTTTCGATTTATCGTGCCGCCAAGGCATTATGCGGTCGGTATGAAGCAAAAGGTTAGAATCCTGTGAATGCTCTGCTGATTGGCCTCTACGATGCTCCAGGAGCGCCAAAAGTCATTGACTTAAGACCTTGGGATACTCGCGGACCGGCGGCAGCAAAAAGCGTAATGCGAATACTTCAAACCGCCTTGCCAGGTATTGAAATTGAGCACGTGGGAAGCACATCTGTGCCCGGTTGCGCTGGTAAGGGCATTCTCGACCTGATGCTGTTAATCCCTGTTGGGCATTTGAGCGAAGTGTGCGCAATCATTGATGGCATGGGCTTTCAGCATCAGTCAGGAGGAAAAAGACATCCCGACAATAGACCGATGCGAGAAGGTAGCTTCACATTCGATGGCTCGGTCTTTCGACTTCACGTTCATCTGATTCCTGAGAGTAGCGCCGAGGTGGATAGGTTACGGAAGTTCCGAGATCGACTTACCGCGAATCCTGAGTTGGTCGCGCTCTATGTTGAACAAAAACGTCGTCTCATCGACGCTCAGATTTCGGATCGTTCAACATACACTCTAGGTAAGAAGGCTTTTATTGAGTCGGTTCTTTAAATTGGAAAGATAGTGGGATTGAGTAGCTACTTCCGGAAATTGCCCATCTCTGACGAACCCCTCGACGTCGCCGACATCTGGAAGCGGGCCAGAAGCAGACGCGGCGGCGCACGACTTTATGGGTTTTGCCCTTAGTAGCTCGTCACAGAGGTTGTGACGGTTGATATCGACCTCGGTCCGATACGGTGACAGCATGGCCTGCACGTCGGGCGAGCGACGCAAGCCATGGTATGACGGCGGCGGCGGCTCCCAGATATGGCCCCTCCTGGAGCGCCAAAAGTCGCAATAAAAGAACCTGGCCTCGCCAGCGGACGCTGCGATGCCGATGTGAACTAAAGTTATTGACAAGCACGGTGGTTTTCACTAGCGTGCGAGCGTCTGTCGCTCTATGCATCGTTCATCCGATCGTAGTCCAGACCGCTCCCGCCCTGGAGCCGGTCATCCCGTCCGGCTGCGTCCCGTCGGACGGGATGGGCTCTCCAGGGCCAACGCGGTCGAGAACGGACCATCGCGAAAGCCAATAGCGAAACTTGCGTAACTATCCGAATTCGGCAGAGGGCCCAACCGATGGGGGCTTCGGCTTCCTCCGACCACAAGGCTCTCTCTCGGAAACCTCGAAAACCTCGAGCACCGCCGACTGCAGTGCATGCGCCGCCCAGCAAGGCCGAGAGGCGCTGCACGCGCCAGCTCAAGCGGGATCGGATCGGCAGAACCACTGTGTCGAGATACTAGCCGAAACTCGCGATTGCGCCGCAGCAACTACGTGAAAAATGACCCAAGCTGCACAAACTCTTCTTGCGTCGAGAACCCGACTATCCCACGTCGTCTATATCGGCTCGGTCGCCAACGCCTTCGTCGTCCGGTCTGCCGTGCCGGCCAGGACCATGCCGGAGCTGATCGCCTGGATCAAAGGACAAGGAAAAACCGGTGCCGTTCGGCTCGGGCGGCCAGGGCTCGATCGGCCACATCATCGGCGAGATGTTCAAGGCCGAGCTCGGCTTGAACATGGAGCACATCGGCTATCGCGGCGCCGCGCCGATGTTCCAGGACATGATGGCGGGCCGCCCGACTTCGCCGTGGTCACGCTCACCGAGGTGCTGCCACTCGCCAAGGACGGCAAGCTGCGCATGATCGCGCTCACTTCTACGCAGACGGCGCCGAGCGCGCCCGATGTGCCGCTGGTCACCGACCTCGGCTATCCCAAGCTGGTCGCAGAGAACTTCGTCGGCATCTCCGCCCCCGCCGGCATGCCGGCCGACGCCCAGGCCAGGCTGCACAAGGCTGCTTCCGAAGTGCTGGCTGACCCGAAGATCGTCGAGCGCCTGGGCGATCTCGGCTTCGTCGCCAAGCCCATGAGCACCGCCGAGTTCACTGCTTTCGTCGCCAACCAGGTGCAGAGCTTCCAGGCGCCGGTGAAGGCGTCGGGCGCCAAGCTCTGACCGTCAGGTGACGGCGGGCGGCGTGCCTTCGAGATAGGTGCTCTTGCCCGGGGCGAACGGCTCGGGCGAGTTCCAGACGAACAGCACCCGCAGGGTCTCCGGCCCCTCATTGCCCCAGGCATGCGCCGTGTTGGCGGGAATGATGACGCATTGCCCGGGCGTTGCCGTCGTCCGGACCTTGTCCATCTCGACCCAGATCTTGCCGGCCTCGACGAGGATGACCTCCTCGTAGTCATGGCGATGCAGTGGCGCTGCGGCGCCGGGCTGCACGGTGTTGGCCAAGACGCCGACCCCGCCTGCGCCGCGTTCGCGGCTGGCGATCCACTTTCCGGTGATGCCGGTCCGCATGGGAAATTCCGGCAGCGCCCCATAGTCGATGACCGGCATGGCTTGCGCCCTCAGTTGAGATGCCCGGTCGTACCCCCGGATACGGCGGATGATACAGGATCAGCGGTCGGCTGCCACCGCGGATGAGAGGGCAGCTCAACCGACGGTGACTCGCCGCACCGAACGGAGGCCGCTATAATGGAGATATGTCCATGCCCGATTTCGATCCCGAGACGCTAAGCGTCGAAGAGCGCCTGGCGCTGATCGACCGTCTGTGGCTGAGCATCGCCAAAGACGCGCAGCAAGGGGTTTCCAGCGCATCGGCCGCTTTGGATCTCAATCGGCCCCTGGAAGCCGCACTTGTCGCTGAGCTCCATCAGCGTGTCGAAGCCTTCAAGCGTGACCCTTCCAAAAGCATCCGATGGGAGGACTTGCGGGCGGAGCTGAGGCAGAAGTACGGGTGAAACTGCCTGTTGTCATCGGGGCGGCGGCCGCAGCTGAATTGCGTGATCATCTCGCACGCATGGCAAAGGAGAGCCAGGCAACAGCGCGCCACTTAGGCGAAGAAGTTGGAACCACATTCGATCTGATCTCCGAGTTTCCGCAGCTGTATGAGCGGTTCGACGGCGACTTGCGCCGAGCAGTGTTGAAGCGATGGTCGCTGGGTATCTTTTACGAGCGGTTGGCGGACGCGATCTTCGTCGCCGCTATTCTCGATCTCCGGCGCGATCCTGCTGCCATCCGGCGCCGGCTTGGATTACACGAAAGCGCAGCGGAATTCCTTGCGAGCCCTGGCTTGGCACCTTCTTCGGCACCGACCTTGGCGTGAGGCTGGAAGCCGCCATCGCCCACCGACGAAAACCATCAAGGCCAAGGCCTTCGTGACGCTGAAGGAGGCCCGATGTGGACTCCATCGCCACTTTTTTGACGCGCTGCACTACCACGATGGCCTGCCGCAACAGCCAAGGACGTCGCTGCGATGGTGCTTGAACTGGCGGGCCCCGGCCCACGACCCATGAACAGGCCGCAGGCCGTGACCCCCGAAGCACCAGCGAAGCCTGCCGGCTGGCCGATCGCGCGGCTGCTGCCGGTCGTGCTCGTCGGATTGATCTTCCTCGCCATGGTGCCGGTGATCGGCATCGCCTACTTCGCCGCGCAGAGCAATTTCGACAACTCGTCGCGCCAGCTCAACGAGGTCACGGTCGACATGATCGAGCAGCGCCTGCGGGCGCATCTCGAGCCGGTGCGCGACCAGCTCGCCTATGTCAGCGAGGCGGTGGCCAAGGGCGAGATCGACTTCGACGACCGCGAGCAATGGCGCGCCTTCGCGCTCGGCACGCTGGCGGCGGCGCCACAGGCCGTGGGCTTCGTCGTCATCCCCGTCGAGGGCGAGCCGATGCGCTTCACCCGCACCGACCGCAGCATGCGGCCGGAGCGGCGCGAGAACCTGTCCTTCACCAATGCGATGTTCGCCCAGGCCCGCACCTTGAACGGTCCGCAATGGGCCGAGCCGCAATGGTCGCGCCTGGTCGGCGAGCCGATCCTGCCGGTCATCGTGCCGATCCGCGCGCGCGGCGAGTTCCGCGGCGCCATTGGTGCGGCCATCGGCACGTCCGACCTGTCGCGCTTCCTCAAGAGCCTCGAGCTCGCGGGCGGGCGCAAGCCGTTCATCCTGGCCGGCCGCGACAAGGTGCTGGCCCATCCCTGGCTCAGCAAGGAGCAGGGCAGCGCCGAGCAGCGCGCCCGCGAGCGGCTGTCCAACCTCGACGAGGTCAACGATCCGGTGCTGGCCGCCATGTGGGCGCCCGAGCCCAACGAGATCTCCTGGCTGAGCGGCGGCGGCAGCACCGTCTCGGGCCACTGGAACTGGGTCGGCGAGCGCAGCCATGGCTGGTTCTACCGCAAGATCGACGACTACCTGCCGGCCTCGCTGACCATCGGCTATCACCTGGCCGGCCGCGAATCGGCGTGGGCGCGCTGGATCGTGCGCGGCATCCTGATCGCGGGCGGCGTGCTGATGCTCCTGACGGCGATCATCGCCATCGTCGTCGGCCGCCGCCTGTCGCGGCCGATCCTGGCGCTCGCCGACGCCGCGCGTTCGGTCGAGCGGCTGGAGCTCGAGAAGGTCCCCCGCCTCGGCGACAGCAAGATCCGCGAGCTCAACCTGGCGAACCGCGCCTTCGAGCGCATGGCGAGTGGACTGCGACTTGCCGCCACCTACCTGCCGCGCGCGCTGGTCGAACGCCTGATCGCCCAGCAGGGGGACCTGCCGCCCAGCGAAGACCGCGCCATCACCATCCTGTTCTGCGACCTCGAAGGCTATTCCGCCTATTCGCGCGGCCGGCCGGCGACCGAGACCGCGACCTACCTGAACAACCTGCTGGCCCGCGTGGGCCCGGCAATCGAGGCGACCGGCGGCACCATCGACAAGTATATCGGCGACGGGCTGATGGCCTTCTGGGGCGCGCCGGAACCCAATGCGGACCATGCGCGCGCCGCCTGCATGGGCGCGCTGGCGATGGCGTACGAGGTCGAGGCGTTCAACCGCGACCGCCGCGCCGCCGGCCAGGATGCCTGCCGCATGCGCGTCGGGCTGCATACCGGCACGGTGCTGGTGGGCAATGTCGGGTTTGCCGGCCGCGTCGACTACACCGCGATCGGCGAGGCGGTGAACGTCGCCTCGCGCCTGGAACAGTTCGGCCGGCGGGCGCCGCGGCACGGTGAGGTCACGATCGTGGCCAGCGCCAGCTGCCGGACGGCGGCGCTGGACGGCTTCCTCTGGCTGCCGCTCGATGGCGGACCGGCCGATGTCGCGGCCGACGCGGTGCCGCTGTCGCTGCTGCGGGGCCGGGCCGGCGAGACAACAAGGGGCTTGCGAGGGGAAGCCTAAATAGGTATTTCAGTACCTAATTGCGCAATAAGAAACGCAAGCGGCCGAAGCACGGGAGGGATGGGATCGGCATGATGAAGGACATTGAATTCGGGTCGGACCTCAAGGTGAGGTTGCCTGCCCGCTTCAACGTCGCTGTGCCGTTCGTCGACCGGCATCTGGCGGAAGGCCGCGGCGCAAAGGTCGCCATCCGCACGGCCGGCGAGACGGTCACATACGCCGAGCTCGCCGAGCGCGTGAACCGTGCCGGCAACGCATTGCTGGCGGCAGGCCTCAGGCCCGGCGACCGCCTGCTGATGGTGATCAAGGACTGCCCGGCCTTCTTCTATCTCTTCTGGGGAGCCATCAAGGCGGGCATCGTGCCGGCCCCGCTCAACACGATGCTGCGTGCTGCCGACTACGCCTATCTGTTCGAGGATTCGGGCTGCGGCCTCGTCGTCCATTCCAGCGAGTTCGCCCCGGAGGTCGAGCCGGCGCTGAAGCAGGTCTCGATCAAGGGCCGCACGGCCGACGCCTTCCTCGCCGATCTGGCCGAGGCCCCCGACAAGCTCGAGGCGCGGCTCGCCCAGCCGACGGACGACTGCTTCTGGCTCTATTCCTCGGGCTCGACCGGCCGGCCCAAGGGCGCCGTGCACCTGCAGCGCGACATGGTGGCGACCAGCGAGCTCTACGGCGTGCGCGCGCTCGGCGTGCGCGAGGACGACGTCAGCTACTCGGCGGGCAAGCTCTTCTTCGCCTACGGGCTCGGCAACTCCATGACCTTCCCGCTGTGGACCGGCGGTACCGCCGTGCTCGACGACCGCCGGCCCACACCCGACACGACATTCGAGACCATCGAGACCTTCAAGCCCACGCTCTACTACGGCGCGCCGACGCTCTATGCCGCGCAGCTCGCGGCGCTGGAGAAGAAGCCGCGCGATTTCTCGAGCATCCGCGCCTGCGTCTCGGCGGCCGAGGCCCTGCCCGCCGACATCTTCCGCCGCTGGAAGGAGAAGACGGGCACCGTGATCCTGGACGGCATCGGCTCGACCGAGTGCCTGCACATCTTCATCGGCAACCGGCTCGACGACCACAAGCCCGGCACCAGCGGCAAGCCGGTACCGGGCTACGAGGTCAAGATCGTCGACGAGCACGGCAAGCCGGTGCCGCGCGGCGAGGGCGGCCGGCTGTGGATCCGCTCGGAGTCGGCGGCCAAGTACTACTGGAACAAGCCGGAGAAGACCGCCGAGACCATGGTCGACGGCTGGCTCAACACCGGCGACACCTATCGCCAGGACGAGGACGGCTACTTCATTTATGACGGCCGCAGCGACGACATGCTGAAGGTCGGCGGCATCTGGTGCTCGCCGGTCGAGGTCGAGAGCTGCCTGATCGCCCATCCCGCCGTGCTCGAGGCCGCCGTGGTCGGCCATGCCGACGAGAACAGCCTGATCAAGCCCAAGGCCTTCGTGGTGCTGAAGCAGGCGGGCGGCGGCGGCCCGGCGCTCACCGACGAGCTGATGGCGCTCTGCAAGACCACGCTGGCGCCCTACAAGTATCCGCGCTGGGTCGAGTACGTGACGGAGCTGCCCAAGACCGCGACCGGCAAGATCCAGCGCTATAAGTTGCGCGGGGTAGCCAAGTGACAACCTATGCTGAGCTCCGTTGGCCCGAGCGGATAAGCTCGTACACTTTTTCGCGCATTTTCGATCAGCTCGAAGCGCGATGCCTGTCGGGTGCCCATGCCCGGCCACCCTGGCATGCCTCCCTGCAGCCATTCGAAAGGCGACGCGCTCCCGAACACGATCGAGCCCCTACCGTCACTGCGCTCCGACAGCGACATCTCGCCGAGCGTCTTGAGGTTTATCGACTTGACGGTTCTGCTGAACAACCCTGAGACGATGATTACCCGATCGTTTGTCACAGCATAGAAGGTTTGAGTTCGCTGCTTCGCATCCACGAAGAAGCGACCAATGATGAGGTAGATGCCGATCACGACGAAGATGAGCCCGAACAGCGAGAAGAACACCGGCGCACCGATGACGAATGTCGAGATTTCCCAAAAGATGGCGAAGCCACCCCATAGCAGGCTGAACGGAATGAAGAACGCATCCGCGCCGCGGAGCACAATCCCCTGTCGAGGTTGGCCGAACCAGACCGCCTTCTCGGAGGTCGCCAATTCGCTGGTTAGTTGTGGAGGCACGACAGACATTCACCCTCACGTCCGCTGCCCTACAGCGCGTGCAGGACGCACAGGCAAAGTCCGCGACGGTCGACCGGCAAGTCCATTAATGCATTGTTGAACAGGGCGTTTTCGGCTTTTATGCCGTCATCAGGGGACGGGGATCACGACAGGGAGCGAGGAACCATGAAAACCAGATTGTTTGGTACCACAACAATTGCAGCCGCATTGGCGCTTGCCGCACCGGCGCTGGCCCAGACGCCGATCAAGATCGGCTTCATCAGCACCTTCTCTGGCTCGCAGGCCGCGATCGGCGAGGACATGCGCCGCTCGGTCGAGCTCGCCAAGGAGCATCTCGGCGGCAAGATGGGCGGCAAGCCGTTCGAGATCATCTACGAGGATGACCAGTTCAAGCCCGACGTCGGCAAGCAGAAGTCGGAGAAGCTGGTCCAGCAGGACAAGGTGAACTTCGTCGCGGGCTACATCTGGTCGAACGTGCTCTTGGCCTCGCTCAAGACCGTGACCGACGAAGGCGACACCATCCTGATCTCGTCCAACGCCGGCCCCTCGCAGATCGCGGGCGCGCTCTGCAACAAGAACTTCTTCTCGACCTCGTGGCAGAACGACCAGACGCCGATGGCGATGGGCCAGTACCTGCAGGAGAAGGGCGTCAAGAGCCTCTACCTGATGGCCGGCAACTACGCCGCCGGCAAGGACATGCTCGCGGGCGTCAAGCGCACCTTCAAGGGCAAGATCGTCGGCGAGGACCTGACGAAGTGGCCCGACCAGCTCGACTTCTCGGCCGAGCTCGCCAAGATCCGCGCCGCCAAGCCCGACGGCATCTTCATCTTCTATCCCGGCGCGCACGGCGTGCAGTTCCTGCAGCAATACGTACAGGCCGGGCTGAAGGGCCAGGTCCCGCTCTACCAGGTGTTCTCGATCGACGCGATCACCCTGCCGCAGCAGAAGGAGCTGGCGCTGGGCACCCTGGGCGCCCAGGAGTGGGTCAACGACCTGCCCAGCGAGCAGAACAAGAAGTACGTCGCCGACTTCAAGAAGAAGCACGGCGTCTATCCGTCCTTCTACGGCGCGCAGAGCTACGATTCGATCATGTTGATCGCGTCGGCCGCCGAGGCGCTGAAGGGCGATCTCTCGAACAAGGACAAGGTCCGCGCCGAGATGAAGAAGGCCAACTTCAAGTCGCTGCGCGGCGGCTTCAAGTACAATACCAACCAGTTCCCGATCCAGAACTTCTACATCCAGGAAGCGGTCAAAGATCCCCAGGGCATGATGACGCTGAAGACCATCGCCACGGCCGTGAAGGACGGCAAGGATCCGTATTACGAGAAGTGTCCGATGAAATAAGCCGCAAGGCTTGTGGTGACGGGAGCGCGGCAACGCGCTCCCGTTTCCTTTGGGGGATGTGACGGGGCATGGAATATCTTCTGCTCCAGATGCTGAACGGCGTGCAGCTCGGCCTGCTGATGTTCCTGCTCGCCGCCGGGCTCACCTTGACCTTCGGCATCATGGACCTTGTGAACCTGGCGCACGGTTCGCTCTACATGATGGGCGCCTACATCGCCTGGACGCTGATCGGCTGGACCGATTCGTTCGTGCTGGGTGCCCTGCTGGCGCTGCCCGCCACTTTCCTGCTGGGCATCGTCGTCGAGGCCATCGTGATGCGAAGGCTCTATGCCCGTGACCATCTCGACCAGGTGCTGGCGACGTTCGGCCTGATCCTGTTCTTCAACGAGCTGGTGCGCGTGATCTGGGGTCCGGCCGGCAAGAGCATCGCCGTACCGGCGTTCCTCAATCGCACCGTCGAGATCCTGCCGGGCGTGCCCTACCCCGCCTACCGCTTCGCCATCATCGTCGTGGGCGCGCTGGTCGCCGTCCTGCTGGCCTGGCTGGTGGCGAGGACGCGCATCGGCATGCTGATCCGCGCCGGCGCCTCCAACCGGCGCATGATCGGGGCGCTCGGCGTCAACATCGAGCTTCTGTTCACCCTGGTGTTCGGCCTGGGCGCCGTGTTCGCGGGCCTGGCCGGGCTGATGGCGGCGCCCATCACCTCGGTGAAGATCGGCATGGGCGACGACATCCTGATCCTGGCCTTCGTCATCATCGTCATCGGCGGCATCGGCTCGATCAAGGGCGCCTTCGTCGCCGCCATGGTGGTGGGCCAGATCGACATCGTCGGCCGCGCCTTCCTGCCCGATCTGCTGAAAACCTTCCTCAGCGCCTCGGCCGCGGCGAGTGCCTCGCCCGCGATCTCGCAGGTGCTGATCTACGTCGTCATGGCGGGCGTGCTGGTGTGGCGGCCGACCGGCCTGTTCGGGCAGCGGAGCTGACGCATGACACGGCCTTCATGCTCTTCCGGACCGAGCGCTGGGTCGCGTCTGACGCGACCTTCCCGCGCGCTCATGAGCTTGAGCGAGCCAGAGGCTCGCGGTCCGGAAGAATGATGAGCTTGATCGCCTCCCTCCGCACGCCGCGCGGGCTCATCACCGTCCTGCTGCTGGTCGTGCTGGCCGTCCTGCCCTTGCTGACCCAGGCGTTCGACCAGCGCTATCTCTTGTCGATCGGCACGCGCATCGTCATCTGGGCGATCGCCGCCGTCAGCCTCAACATGATCCTGGGCTATGGCGGCATGGTGAGCTTCGGCCATGCGGTGTTCTTCGGCATCGGCGGCTATGCCGTCGGCATCCTGAGCCACCACGGCGTCGCCAGCGGCTGGATCCAGTGGCCGATCGCCATCGTGGCGGCGACGCTGTGGGCCGCGCTGGTCGGCGCACTGTCGCTACGCACGCGCGGGCTCTATTTCATCATGATCACCTTGGCCTTCGCCCAGCTCGTCTTCTATGTCGGCGGCGGGCTGGAGGCCTATGGCGCCGACGACGGGCTCAACATCAGCCGCAGCCGCTTCCCGGACTTTATCGACCTGCGCGACAAGGCGTCGTTCTACTGGCTTTGCTTCGCGCTGCTCTGCGGCACCCTGTGGTTCTGCAGCCGCTTCGCCAATTCGCGCTTCGGCCTGGTGATCCGCGGCGCCAAGTCCAACGAGCTGCGCATGACGGCGCTCGGCTTCCCGGTGTTCCGCTATCGCCTGGCCGCCTTCACGCTTTCGGGTGCGCTGGGCGGCCTGTCGGGCATCCTGCTCGCCAACGAGGGCGCCTACATCTCGCCCGCCATGATGTCCTGGGTGAAGTCGGGCGACCTGATCGTCATCGTCGTGCTGGGCGGCATGGGCGCGCTGTTCGGGCCGCTCTACGGCACCATCGCCTTCTTCGTGCTCGAGGAAACACTACCGCCGCTGCTCGATCTTCTACGCACGGGCTGGGGCGAATACTGGCAGATCGTGTTCGGCCCCATGCTGGTGCTGGTCGCGCTCTACGCCAAGGGCGGCATCGATTCGCTGTTTGGTTCCCCGAAAGAGTGGCGCCGCCATGGCTGAGCCCCTGCTCGCCGCCGCCGGCCTGATCAAGCGCTTCGGTGGCCTGATCGCGACCGACAACGTCTCGATCGACGTCCGGCCCGGCGAGATCCACGCCCTGATCGGCCCCAACGGCGCCGGCAAGACCACCCTGGTGAGCCAGCTCACCGGCAACCTGCGGCCCGACGCCGGCACCATCCACTTCGCCGGCCGCGACATCACCCACCTGCCCATGCATGCGCGGGTGCGGCTGGGCCTGGCGCGCTCCTTCCAGATCACCTCGGTGCTGCGCGAGTTCACCGCGCTCGACAACGTGGCGCTGGCCGTCCAGGCCCATGCCGGCCATTCCTTCCGCTTCCTGGCCGACGTGCGGCGCGACGAGAACCTGCGCGGCCTCGCGCGCCGCGGCCTCGAAGAAGTGGGCCTTGCCGCCCGCGCCGACACACCGGCCGCGGCGCTGAGCCACGGCGAGCAGCGCCAGCTCGAGATCGCCATGGCACTGGCGGGCGACCCGCGGCTGCTGCTGCTCGACGAGCCGATGGCCGGCATGGGCGGCGAGGAATCGCAGCGCATGATCGGTTTCCTGCAAGGCCTGAAAGGCCGCCGCTGCATGCTGCTGATCGAGCACGACATGGACGCCGTCTTCCAGCTCGCCGACCGCATCACCGTGCTGGTCTATGGCCGCGCCATCGCCTCGGGCACGCCGGCCGAGATCCGCGCCAATGCCGAGGTGCGCCAGGCCTATCTCGGCGAGGGGGACGCCTGATGCTGCCAGGTCCGTCATGTTGAGAGTCCGGGAGCTGGAAGCGTTTTACGGCGCCAGCCAGGCGCTGTTCGGCATGGAGCTCGGCATCGATGCCGGCGAGGTCGTGACCCTGATGGGCCGCAACGGCATGGGCAAGACCACGACGGTGAGCACCATCATGGGTCTCCTGCCGGCGCGCCGCGGCACAATCGAGTTCGCCGGTCAGCGTGTCGATCATCTGCCGTCCTTCCGCATCGCCCGGCTGGGACTGGGGCTAGTGCCCGAGGGTCGCCAGATCTTCCCCAATCTCTCGGTGCGCGAGAACCTGGTCGCCGCCGCCGCCAACCGTGGCGGCAACGCGAATCCATGGACGCTCGCCCGCACCTTCGACTTCCTGCCGCGGCTCGCCGAGCGCCAGCGCAACATGGGCAACCAGCTTTCCGGCGGCGAGCAGCAGATGCTGGCGATCGGCCGGGCGCTGATGACCAATCCCAAGCTTCTGATCCTCGACGAGGCGACCGAGGGCCTCTCGCCGCTCCTGCGCCAGGAGATCTGGACCTGCCTGGCGCGGCTCAAGCACGAAGGCCAGGCCATCCTGGTGATCGACAAGAACGTCGGCGCCCTGATCAAGCTCGCCGACCGCCATCACATCGTCGAGAAGGGCCGGGTGGTTTGGACCGGCAGCTCGGATGCGCTGGCCCGCGACAGCGAATTGCAGCACAGGTATCTCGGCGTTTAGAGCGATTCCCGATTTGATGGAACCGCGAGCGGTTCCATCAAATCGGGATTGCGCGCACTGGGGTTAGTTGTTGCAACAGGCATATTCCGTTCGGCTGATTCCAGCCGAACGGAATATGCTCTAGGGTCGCCTGAACTTCTCGCGCGCGCGCTCGACCTTCGCCCTGATCGCGCAGCCCCCGACGTGGTCGTTGACCAACCCCATCGCCTGCATGAAGGCATAGACCGTGGTTGGTCCGACGAACTTCCAGCCTTGCTTCTTGAGTTCCTTCGACAGCGCGATGGATTCCATCGACGTCGACGCGGTCTGCGGTCCTGCCCGCTGCTTGCCGCCCGGTTCGTAGCGCCAGATGACAGCTGCCAGCGAACCTTCGCGCTCGACAAGTTCGCGTGCCCGTCGCGCATTGTTGACGACCGCCTCGATCTTTCCGCGATGGCGGACGATGCCCTCGTCCTTGAGCAGGCGCTCGACGTCGCGCTGAGTGAAGCGCGTTATCCTGTTGAAATCGAAGTCATGGAACGCTGCGCGGAAATTCTCGCGCTTGGCAAGAATAGTGCGCCAGCTCCGGCCTGATTGGAATCCCTCCAGGCTCAGCTTCTCGAACAGGCGACGGTCGTCATCGACGGGCAGCCCCCATTCGGCATCGTGATATCCGAGAAACTCCGGCGCCGCGCCGGACCAGCGGCACCGCGGCTTGCCATCCGGGCCGACGATCGTCGCACTCATGTGTCAACCGACCAGAAACGCCAGCCGCTCATCGGTCCTCGATGGCGTCAGTTCAATGATCTCGGCGCTCACGACGCCCTCAGCGACGAACGGATCATCGTTCACCCGGCTTCGAAGATCGGGCAGCGACGTATTGTGCGCCACGATCCCTCCGCCGAGATTGGGCTGAAGACCGCCGGCCACCAGGAAGACCCCGTCCTCGAAGCCGCGCCTGATCCAATCCTTGTGGCCTTCCATGAACTGGCCGGCTCGGCCCTTGTTGTCGGAAAATCTGAGCAGTACGACGAACATCTGATCTCACCCACTGGCCCGACGACGATTAGTCCTCTTCGGCTGGCTCACTGAGCCATCGGCGCACGATCTCAACCAGTCGCCCATCAGTTTCACTTCCTGCTTGATGAACTTCTCGTCGTGGAAAGCATTTGCCAGCGTGGCGATTCCCTGGCTGCGGGCGAGAAGGTGCATCGCCAGCGTGTCGGCATCCGCTTCACGGCCAAGCAGCGCGAACTGCCGGCGCAACCAGGTCCGAAGCAGCGTGAACAGCTTGGTCGCCTCGGCTTGCGAGGCGTGGCCGAGCTTAGCCAGCTCCGAGCACAGCGTGCCTACCGGGCAGCCGTGACGCATGATCTCGGTCTGGTTCGCGACCAGGATATGGATGAAGCTCCGGATGCGGTCCGCGGGTCCCTTTCCCTCGATCGTCCACCGTTCCAGCATGCTCCGGGTACCGTCGAGGCGCGCACCGATCACGGCGTCCAGGATCTCGTCCTTGGTCTTGAAGTGATGGTAGAAATTGCCCCGCGAGATCCGCACCGCATCGGCGATGTCGGCGAACGACGTATGCTCGTAGCCCTGCCGGTAGAACAAACGATCGGCGGCTTCGACGATGAGATCGCGCGTTGTCTTGTCGCTCACCCGGTCGCCCTCCAACGCAGGCAAGATTAGGACAACTGTCCTAATTCGTCAAGACGCCGGCGCACGCCCGGCCGCGGAGAAGGGCAAAAAGGCGCGGCCGCCCGACGGTGCGGCCGCTTGCCTTTCGCACCGCCGATCGGAATTATGCGCCGTCACCCTCCGGAGAGATTGATGCGTCTGCCTGTCCTCGCCGCGCTACTCGTCCTGGCGGCCGCCCCCGCCTTCGGCCAGGGGCAGGTCAACGTCTACAACTGGTCCGACTACATTGCCGAGGACCAGCTGAAGGCCTTCGAGAAGGACACCGGCGTCAAGGTCAACTACACGACCTACGATTCCAACGAGATCCTCGAAGCCAAGCTGCGCGCCGGCCGCTCGGGCTACGACGTCGTGGTGCCGACGGCCTCGCCGTTCTTCGTGCGCCAGCTCGCCGCCGGCCTCTACCGGCCGCTCGACAAGGCCAGGCTCAAGAACCTGAAGAACCTCGATCCCGAGATCATGGCGCAACTTGCCAAGTACGATCCCGGCAACACCCACGCCATCCCCTGGATGTGGGGCACGACGGGCATCGGCTACAACGTCGCCGCCATCAAGAAGCGCATGGCCGATGCGCCCGTCGATTCGCTGAAGATGATCTTCGATCCCGCGGTCGTCTCGAAGTTCGCCGACTGTGGCGTCATGGTCCTCGACAGCGCCACCGACGTCTTTCCCGCGGCGCTGAAGTACCTGGGCCTCGATCCCGATTCCAAGAAATCCGAGGACCTCGCCAAGGCGGCCGACGTGGTCAAGGCGGTGCGGCCCTACATCCGCAAGTTCCACTCCTCGGAGTACATCAATGCGCTGGCCGGCGGCGACATCTGCCTGGCGCTGGGCTTCTCCGGCGACATCTTCCAGGCGCGCGACCGCGCCGCCAAGGCCAAGGACAAGCAGGACATCGCCTACGCCATCCCGCGCGAGGGCTCGCTCTTGTGGATCGACGTCGCCGCCGTGCCGAAGGACGCGCCCGATCCCGACAACGCTCTGCGCTTCCTCGACTTCCTGCTGGAACCCAAGGTCGCCGCGGCATCGAGCGAGCTCACGGGCTACGCCAACGCCAACACGCCGGCGACGGCGTTGCTGCCCAAGGACATCTCGGGCAACCCGCTGATCTATCCGCCGGCCGACGTGCGCGCCAGGTTCTACACCATCACCGCCGGCAACGCCGAGCAGACGCGCGAGCGCACCAGGCTGTGGACCATGGTGAAGACGGGACGATGACTTGAGCGCCGAGCCGATCGTCAGCATCGCCGGGGTCAGCAAGCGCTTCGGCGCGATCGTCGCGGTCGACGGCGTCGATCTCGACATCCGGCGCGGCGAGCTGTTCGCCCTTCTGGGTGGCTCGGGCTGCGGCAAGACCACCCTGCTGCGCATGATCGCGGGCTTCGAGACGCCCGATGCGGGCCGCATCCTGATCGGTGGCCAGGACATGATCGGCGTGCCGCCGCACCGCCGGCCGGTCAACATGATGTTCCAGTCCTACGCCCTCTTCCCGCACATGGACGTGGCGGAGAACGTGGGCTACGGCCTGCGCCGCGAGGGCCTGCCGGCGGGCGAGATCAGCCGCCGCGTCGCCGAGGCGCTGGACCAGGTGCGGCTCGGCGAGCATGGCAAGCGCCGGCCGGCGCAGCTCTCGGGCGGCCAGCGCCAGCGCGTGGCGCTGGCCCGCGCGCTGATCAAGCGGCCCAAGCTCCTGCTCCTCGACGAGCCTCTGGCGGCGCTGGACCGCAAGCTGCGCGAGGGCACGCGCTTCGAGCTGGTGCGCCTGCAGGCTGAGCTCGGCCTCACCTTTGTCATGGTGACGCACGATCAGGAGGAGGCGATGTCGATGGCGGGCCGCCTCGCCGTCATGAACGAGGGCCGCATCGCCCAGGTCGGCACGCCGCACGAGGTCTACGAGCGGCCGCGCTCGCGCTTCGTCGCCGACTTCATCGGCATCGCCAACATCCTGCCCGTCGCGGGCGGCCGCGCCTGGCTGGCGCTGCGGCCGGAGAAGATCGCCCTGTTCGCCGCCCGACCCAACACCGACCATGCCGAGCACGGCCGCATCGTCGACGTCGCCTACGAGGGCGACCGCTCGCTCTACCGCGTCGGCCTGGCCGACGGCAGCATGCTGCTGGTCTCGACCGCCAACGTCGCCCGCGAGCCGCGCGAGCCCTGGCCGCGCGGCCAGGAAGTGTGGCTGGGCTGGGCGGGTGATGCGGGGCAGAGGCTCAATGAG
>WHTW01000166.1 GCA_009377525.1 Rhodospirillales bacterium | reverse complement strand
ACCGTGATGCCCGGCGTCTTCATGTCGATCAGCAGGAAGGAGATGCCCTCCTGCGGCTTGCCCCCGCTGGAGGTGCGGACCAGGCAGAAGATCCAGTCGGCGGTCTGGGCGAGCGTCGTCCAGGTCTTCTGGCCATTGACCACATAATGGTCACCGTCGCGCACCGCTTTGGTGCGTAGGCTGGCGAGATCGGACCCGGAGCCCGGCTCGGAATAGCCTTGACACCAGATCAGGTCCGAGTTGAGCATCGGCGGGAGATGGCGCGCCTTCTGCTCGGGCGAGCCGTACTTCATGATCACCGGTGCGCACATCTTCGGGCCGAACGGCGACGTCCCCGGCGCGCCAGCGCGCGCCATCTCCATCTCGAAGATGTACTTCTGGGTCGTGCTGAAGCCCGGGCCGCCGAACTCCGTGGGCCAGCCGGTGCACAGCCAGCCCTTCCCGGCCAGACGCTTCTGCCAGTCGATCAGCCGCTCCTTGGGCATGTAGGCGTTCCGGCCGACCTTGGTCTCGCCCATGATCTCGGGCGTCAGGTTCTCCTTCAGCCAGTCGCGCACTTCCTGCTGGAAGGCCAGTTCTTCCTTGCCGAATGTCAGGTCCATGGGGACTCCTTCTAGGGCCGCGAAAGTACCGCGCCGGGTTCGCGGACGTAAAGGCGTTGCGAAGCCTATTGCCGTAGCCGTAGCCTGGCGGGCTCGATCACGACCAGATTGCCCACCAGCTTGTCGGCATGGGTCGAGACGACTTCTCCAACGCGATCCAACTCCAACAGCATCACTCCCGCGATGCCCAAACGTTGTCGGACGACGAGTTCGCCAAAGTCTCGATCTTCCGCATTGGCCATCTCAACCACATGCCTATCCGAAACTCCTTGTCCGGATTGCGCAACGGAAATGACATCATGGCCCTCAGCCCGAAGTCTTTCGACTACCCGACGCGAGACATTCTCGTCAGCGAGAAACTGCATTACTCGGCGGCGATGACAGTCTCATGCTCGAGATAGTCGGCAGCGAACGCCAACGCCGCCCGGAGGTCTTCCTCGGTCAGTTGAGGGTACACTTCGAGCAAGTCCGCAAAGGAACGCCCCGCGCCAAGCTTGCGCAAAACAAGTTCGACCGTGATGCGGGTGCCCTTAACGCAGGGCTTACCCATCATGACATCGGGTGTTGCAGTGATACGCGGATGCGACATGTCGGGGGTCACTGTGAAGTGGTGCCCCGAAGATAGCCGACAATCGAGACAAGACCAATGTGCTGTTCTGGACTTTCAAGGGCGTGGAGCCACGACGCCGAGTTCGCGGACGTAAAGCGTTTGGCCGTGCTCGCCCACTCCCTCCTCCGGCACGCGCCAACCGAGGCCGGTATAGAACGGCCGCAGTGCCGGACGTGAAATCAGGTAGAGGCGCGCCACATCGGTTCGTCGACCCAGACGGCGGCGACCCATGGCCCAAGCTCGGGCTTCGTCGGTTCGTCGCTGTCGATCACCAGCGTGTTGCCGCACACTTGGCCATCGCTCTCAGCGACCAGGGCAAACGGCACGCCCTGCCCGTTCCCGACGATGGCGGCGATCCCGTCACGCAGCGTCGCGAGCGGCGTGCCGTGATGCGGCCGCTCACGCAGATCGACGATGTCGAGCGCCACCCGCCGCCCCGTCACGCCACCTTCAGATGCGGGAACATGGAGAGCCGCGCGGCCTCGTCCATCTCGGTCTTGAAGCTGTACTTCTCCTTCAGCGCCAGCGCCCGCACAGCCGCGGGCCGGGCGCTGATCTCGGCCAGATGGCGCTGCAGGTTGGGCAGCTTCGCCGCCGTCTCCTGGCCAATCACATTGGGGATCAGCCGCGACCAGCCCCACACCGCCATGTCGACGATGGTGTAGGCCTCGCCGCACATGAAGCGATGCTTGCCCAGCCGAGCCTCGAGGATTTTCCAGTGGCGCTCGGCCTCGAAGGTGTAGCGACTGACGGCGTAGTCGTTGGGCTTCGGCGCATAGGTCCGGAAATGCACCGCCTGGCCCGAATAGGGTCCGATGCCCGAGGCCGCGAACATCAGCCACGACAGCATCTCGCCGCGCGCCTTGAGCGAGGTGCCGGGCAGGAACTGGCCGGTCTTCTCGGCGAGATAGAGCAGGATCGCGTTGCTGTCGAAGACGGTGATGCCGTCGTCGACGATGGCCGGCACCTTGGCGTTGGGGTTGACCGCCAGGAACTCCGGCGTGTGCTGCTCGCCCTTGCGCGTGTCGACCGGCACGAGCTCGTACTTCAGGCCCATCTCCTCCAGGCACAGCGCGACCTTGGTCGGGTTGGGGGCGAGGTTGTAGTAGAACTTGATCATCGGTTTCTCCTCGTTGCGGTCACTCCGGCTTCGCCCCGGACTGCTTGATGATGGGATCCCAGAACGCCACCTGGTCGTCATCGAACTTCTTGGCCGAGGCCGGCGTCGAAACCTGGATGAGCTCGATGGCGCGGTCCTCGGCCCACTTCTTCATGTCGGGTTCCTTCAGCCCCTTGTTGAAGGCGGCATTGAGCTTGTCGATGATCGAACGTGGCGGCGGCGAAGCCCAGGACGCCGCGCCGACCGGGGCTTTTCATGGTTTCCTCCCTTTTGCCGGCACTCTAGGGCTATGCTCGCCCCAAGAAAACGGAGGAAACGGAAATGGCGAAACGCATCAACCGCGCCATCGAACTCCTGGAAGCCGACCAGGCGCTCTACTACGACGGCCCGCATACCGGCCACGTGCTCACCTACGAACAGGGCCGCGAGGACGCCAAGACCTGGGCCGACTACATCAATGTCGGCATGGAGCACGGCGACTTCGACATGAAGGGGCTGTCGGACTACATGCGCGGCCTGGTCGATGGCGGGCCGACCAACTCGGGCCATCGTGCGCCCACCGTCATCGTCGAGGCGCCGGTCAACGGCATCGACGGGCCGTCGGTCGCCTACAACGCCTGGCAGTTCCGCCAGATCCTTGGACGCGGCGTGCACGGCATCCTGCTTTGCCAGGCGGAATCGGCCGATGCGGTGAAGGAGTTCGTGCGCGCCTGCCGCTTCCCGCACCACAAAATTGGCGCCGACAAGATCGGCATCGGCAGCCGCGGCCGCGGCTCGGAGCCGACGGCGGCCCCGATCTGGGGCATTGATCAGCAAGAGTATTTCGGCCGCTGCGAGCCCTGGCCGCTCAATCCGCAAGGCGAACTTCTGCTCGGTGTAAAGATCGAAAGCCCGCCTGGCGTCGAGCATTGCGAAGAGATTTTGGCAGTGCCCGGATTGGGGTTTGCCGAGCTGGGACCGGGCGATCTCGGCCTGTCGCTGGGCTACACCAGCCTGCAGCGGCGCCCCTACCCGCCGGAAATGGAACGGGCTCGCGCCCGCGTCTTCTCCGCCTGCAAGTGGAACAAGCTCGCCTTCCTGGAGGGCGCCACGCCCGAGAAGATCGCCGCCAGCCTCGACGAGGGCGTACGCATCATCGCCGGCCATAATCCCGAGGTCGCCAGGATCGGGCGGACTCACCAGAAGCGCTCGATGCCAGTCTAGGCCTCGGAGCTTGAAGGGGCCCGCAGCAGCCGAAAAATCTCCTGCCAGGCCTCCTCCGGGTCATCGAGCACGTCCTTCGCCGCGAAGCGGGCGACCCTCCAGCCCAGTTGCTGCATGGACTGGGTGCGCCCGGCATCGTCCTCGCCGTCGATCTCGATGACGAGCTTCCTTGTCGTGCAGACGAAGGCCGCAAGGTAGGACCCGATTGGCTGCATCCGGCGGAAGCGCGCGCCGCCCAGCGGCCGGGTGCACAGCAGCTCCCACATCGCCTGCTCGGCGTGATTGCCCGTGCGGCGCAGGTCTCGCGCCCGCTCGATGCGTTTCTGCAGGGTCCGCCAGCGCTTCCTCTCGCTGCCCTTGGCGGCTGACGCGACGATGCGATCCGTATCCACGACCGCCATGAACGCCTCCTCGATCACCTGACGCATCGAGGCTAGGGTCGGGCGGACCGGCGTTATGTGGCAATTGCCACACAGTTACCAAGTGCTCCTATCGCTGCTCCGGCTCGGCGCCGACATAGGTGACCTGGTCGGCCCGGAGATGACGCCAGGTCGTGTCCTGCGCCTGTTCCTCCAGGAAATGCGCGCCCATGCTGACGCTGCGCGCCGTCAGCAGGAACAGGCGCGTCGCCCGCCAGTCGAAGCCGAGATCGAGCGCAAGCGCCGCTCCGACACCGTCGAGATTCATCGGCACGGCCTTGCCGCCGCGCACCGCGGCGAGCTCGGCCTCGATCAGTTCGGCCAAGCGGCAATAGGCTCCAAAGGTGCCGTGCTCGCGCGCCACCGCCAGCAGCCTGGGCGCGCGCGGATCGGCGCCGTGCAACGGGATGCCGTAACCCGGCACCCGACCGCCACCCTGCCGCGCGCCATCGACGATGGCCCGGGCGGCGACGCGCAACAGATCCTCGCCGATCGCCGCCGGGTCGCCCAACGGCGCCAGTCGATCGGTCATCAGACGCGCAAGCTGCTCACCCAGGCCCCCCATGCGATCGCCGAAGGCGGCGATGCCGCTGCCCACCGCTGCCTGGATCGACGTGCCGTAAGACGCGAAGCATCGGCTGATCATCGAGGGCGGCGCGATGCCGTGCTCGATCGAGGCGACCAGCAACGCTTCCAGCACCCGCGCCTGGCCGGGCGCCGGCAGGCAGCCTTGCAGCATCAGGAACATCGCTTCGGCGAAGGAGATGCGGCCGACCAGCTCGCTCAGCCGGTGGCCGCGCACCACGATCTCCTCCTCGCCGTCCTGGCTCACGACCTTGCAGATCGCGGTCTCCCACTGCGTCATGTCGCGTGTGCTCATGCCTCGCCTCCCGTGCGGCCGCCCGGCGGCGTCAACCCATCACGAGCTTCGGCAGGCCCAGCGCGAGGTCGGGATAGATCATCAGCACGGCAATCAGCAACAGCATGGCGCCGACGAACGGCATGGCGCCCCAGATGACGTCGGTGATCGGCCCGCGCTCACGCATGCCCTGGACGACATAGAGATTGAGACCGACCGGTGGCGTGATCAGGGCCGCCTCGATAAGGACGGTCAGCGCGATGCCCCACCAGATCGGGTCCCAGCCGAGGTTCGTGACGATCGGAAAGACGAACGGCGTCGTCAAGATCATCATGGAGATCGTTTCCATGAAGCAGCCGAGCATCAGGTAGAAGACGATCACCAGCACGAGCGTGCCGTACTTGCCCAGTCCCAGTCCGTCGATCAGCTTGCCCATGCCGTCGGTGAAGCCGATGGAGGCCAGCACGAAATTCAGGAACTGGGCGGCCACGATGATCAGCATGATCATCGCCGTGGTGCGCATGGTCCCTTCGAGCACGGCACGCATCATGGCGAAGGTCAGGCTGCGTTCCAGGGCCGCGAGAAGCAGCGCCGCCAGCACGCCGAGGGAAGCCGCCTCGGTCGGCGTCGCCCATCCGGCATAGATCGATCCCACCACGACCAGGAAGATGAACAGCGGCGCGATCAGCTCCCTCAGCGCGACGACTCTAAGGCGCCATGAGGTCTCGATCGGCGTCCCGCCCTTCACCGGCCGGACCAGACAGGACACCAGCACATAGGTCATGAAGAGCAAGGCGAGCACGACGCCCGGCACCATGCCGGCAAGATAGAGGCGCGGCACCGAAGTGTTCGTCAGCAGCCCATAGAGGATGAAATTGATCGACGGCGGCACCAGGATGCCGAGCGTCCCGCCTGCCGCCAGGGTGCCGAGGAACAGCCGCTCGTCGTACCGGCGCCGCTCGATCTGCGGCAAGGCGACAACGCCCACGGTCGCCGCGGTTGCCACGCTCGAGCCGGAAGTGGCGGCGAACATGGCGCAGGTGCCGATGTTGGCGTGCATCAGGCCGCCGGGCAGCCACGACAGCCACTGGGCTATGGCGCCGTAGACGCGTTCCGCAATGCCGGAGCGCAGCAGGATCTCGCCCAGCATGATGAACAGCGGAATGGCGATGAGGATGTACTCGGAATTCGAATTCCACAGGATTTCGCCCATGGCGAGATAGAGCGGCATCGAGGAATAGAACTGGTTCAGCGCCAGGCCGAGCACGCCCATGGTGGCGGCGATGGGCACGCTGATGGCGAGCATGACGACCAGCATGATGAGCGCATTGGCAAGCATCGGGTTACTTCTCCCGGCTCGGCGGTGTCGAAGGCGCGGCGGCGCGCGCTTTGGCGATGCCCAGGCTGGCAAGCTCGCCCTCGATCTCCTCGTCCTGCGAGGCGACCCCGGCGGTCTGGTTGGCGCGGTGGTAGTCGCCGCGCCCGAGTGCCGCCAGCGACCTCGCCAGGGCGGCGGCGATCGAGGCGGCGAAGAGGATGAGCCCGAACAGCCACGGCAACTGCGGGAGCGACAGGGGCGTGCGCAGCGGCGTGTTGGAGCGGTTCCATTCGACATAGTTCGACCGCGTGAGGTCGAAGCCGGAGTCAAGCATGGCGAGCGCCAGGATCCCGAGCATCAGCAGCGCCACGATGTCGAGCACGGCGCGCGCGCGCAGCGGCAGATGACGGTAGAGCGCATCGATGCGCACGTGGCCGCGGGTGACCAGCACATGGGCCAGCGACCATGTGGTGCCCACCGCGAACAGATATGCCGCCAGCTCGTCGGAGCCCGAATAGACCATCGTGAAGAGCTTGCGCGACACGACCTCGATCGAGACCAGGATCGCGGCGAGCAGCAGCAGCACGCCGCCCATGCAGGCGAAGGCGCGCGAGACCTTCGCCATCAGGTTCCAGACGCTTTCCATCGGTGCTGGTGCCGCCGCATCGATCCGGATGCGGGGGCTTTGTTCCGACCTGGTCCTACTTGGCCTTCGCCATCAGTTCGTACTTCGACCCGATCATGTCGTTCCACTTCTTGGCGCACTCGGCGCCGCAGCGGGCGGCCCAGGCCGGCAGCACGACGTCGTTCAGCACCTTGTCGCGCGCCGCCAAGTCGGCGGTCGAGGGTTTGACCAGCTTGAGCTTGCCCGGCGTGCCGGCCGAGCATTTGACGGTGCCGGTGCCGGTCGTGCAGGCGACGCCTTCCTCGGTCTCCTCCTCGACCGTCTTCCACGACTTATCGGAGAGCTTGGCCATTTCCTTCTTGATCAGCTCCTGGGTCGCCGACGAGAGCTTGTCCCAGGTGCGGATATTCACCACCCAGACCGAGGCCGTGAAGCCAACCGGCAAGCGGAACAGCGTGTCGGTGACCTCGTGCCACTTGGCCTTGTAGGCCGGCATGGTGCCGGTGATGCCGCAGTCGACGACGCCCTTCTCCAGCGCCGGCACGACCTCGCCGAACGGGATGGTCACCGCCGAGCCGCCGAAGCCCTTGACCAGGTCGGCCTGCGAGGCGCCTTGTACACGCACCTTCTTGCCCTTGAGGTCCTCGACGCTCTTGATGTCGCCGCGGCAATAGAAGTTCTGCTCCGGCCAGGTGAAGGTGCCCAGCACCATCGCACCGTGCCGCTCACGCATTACTTTCTGCATCTCCGGCATCCAGGCGTCGATGATGTCCCGGCTCATCTTGAAGGTACGCGCCACGCCCGCGATGTCGACGGCCTCGACGATGGCCGCGCCGTCATCGACGTAGATCGGCAGCGCCGCGGCGAAGTCGTACACTCCGCTCTTCAGCAGGCGCAGCACCTCGGTGCCCTTCAGGTTGAGCTCGGTCACCGACTTGAGGTTTCCCGAGAGCTTCCCGCCGGACGCGGCCGGAAGCTCCTTCTCCCAGAACGGCACTTCGAGCACCTTCCAGTTGGTCAGGAAGTTCCACGTGCCGACTACGTTGAATTTCTTCTGATCCACCGCCTGCGCGTTGGCGCCCACGCAAGCCATCAGGGTCGCCGCAGCCGCGGCTGCCGCCATGAAACGACGCATACTTTCCTCCCTATTTGACCGTCTCGATCGTCTTGTTTGTTGTCTTGCCACCAGCATAGCCCATCGTTGCCGCCCTTTTCCAGCCGCCATGCAGCTGTGAATTGGGATGCTCGGAGTCCCGAACTCTATTCGCGATAGGCGTCGATGGCGAGCGCGCTGCGGATGTCGCGCGTCCGCTCCACCTTCCAGTCCTCGATCGGAATGCCCGTGCCGTCGGCCAGCTTGACGACGGCGTTGAACGAGGCGATGGCGGCGCAGGCATCGACAAAAGCCGCATCGCCGAGATCGCGCCGCGCGGGCTTTCTCCAGGACGACCATGTCCTCGCCGAGCGCCCCATCGACCAGCGCGACGAGGACTTCGCCGTGGGCGACGCCACTGTCGACGGTCTCCCCCTCGGTGATCGCCGAGATCTCGTAGTCGATGCCGACCGCCTTGCCGCTCTCACGGAGCAGGGATGCATGGCTGGCGGTTCAATAGAAACATCGATTTATGGCCGAGGCCCGGCCGGCAATCAGTTCGATCTGGGCATGGCTGATGGCGCGGTACTCGGTGGTGAAGTCGCGAATCTCGTGGTCGCGCAGATAAAGTTCCACGTCGAGATCGAAGAAGTCGATGACGGCCTGCGGCACGAGGCTGAGGGCGCGATGAATGTTCTTGTCGCCATGCAGCGGATAGGGGTTCGGGTCGCCCGGCGCAACATCCTGCGGAGCAAGCGTCGCCACCCACGCCAGGTTACGCTTGGCGCCCGACGGGCGCCGTCGGCTGGGCGGTCCATCGACGGCCGCCGGCAGGGCGCGCGGCATCCGGCCGAGCGCGCGGTCGAAGGTATCGAGTGCGGTAACGATCGACGCCACCGACACGATCTCGACATAGCCCGCCTCGCCGAGCGGTCCGTCGGCCATGGTGCGCACCCAGGCCTCGGTGATGCGTGAGGCGTCGGTGACGAGACGGTGGACCGCCTCGGCCGTTTCGTCGGGCAGGTTTCGAAGGCTTTCGTGCACGCCTGTCACGGCGTACGGCGAGAGTGTCTGCTTGCGCTCCTCGCAGAGCTTGCAGCCCCGTGCGTTGCGCGCCTCGGCCGCAATGGCCATGCGCTCCGCCCCGCTCCACCACGTTCCAGGGCTAGCAAGGCGAGTCCAGGCTTCTTCGATAGCGGAGGCGAGGCCAGGTCGGATTGGCAGAAACTGACCGGCAACTTCGATCTGCATGCGAGAATCTCGAGAATGTGGACTTTAGACCGCAATCACCACGCCGTCATGTCCAGGGTCGGCGCCGCCATCCAGGCCGTCGTCATGGACGCGAATGGCATGCACGGCGGCGAAGCCGAAGGTATAGGGGCTGCGCACCACGGGGTAGCCCACGGCCTGGAGCTCGCGCTCGACCTTCCACTGGATGCGGTTGGAGATGTCGATCGTGCCCGAGGTCGCCGAGAAGCGCGGCGCGCTCACCGCCTCGACCATGGTCATGTCGAAGTCGAGCGCGTTCAGCACCACGTGCAGCACGCCCATGGCGATCTGCGTGGCGCCCGGGGCGCCGATGATCAGATGCGGCTTGCCGTCCTTGAAGATGATCGAGGGCACGACCGAGCTGAAGCGCGCCTTGCCCGGCGCGATCGAGCCCGCCCGGTCGGGCCGCGGATCGAACACGCCCATGCAGCCGTTGTACATGAAGCCCAGGCCCGGCGTGACCACGCCCGACGGCATGCCCAGCGAATGGGTCATGGTGAAGCAGTTGCCGTCCTTGTCGAGGACGGAGATGTGCGTGGTGTCCTTGGAGACCGCGCCCGAGTTGAAGCGCGGCACCTCGGCCTTCACGCCGCGCCCGATCTCGCCCGCCAGCGTCTTGGCGTAGGACTTCGAGGTCAGCCGCTCGACCGGCACGGCGACGAACTTGGGATCGCCGACATGGGCGTCCTTGTCGATGGTGGCACGCTTCATCGCCTCGCTGACGATGCGCAGGTATTCCATCGCATTGTGCTCCATGCCCGAGAGATCGAAGTTCTCGAGGATGTTCAGCATCTCGAGCAGCATGACGCCGCCGCCGGGCGGCTGGTTGGTCGAGACGCGATAGCCGCGATAGTCGCCCCAAAGCGGCGCATTGCGCACCGTCTTCCACGCCTTCAGGTCCTCGATGGAGAGCAACGCGTCGTTCTTCTTCATGTCTTCGGCCATCGCGCGCGCAATCTCGCCGGAATAGAAGACGTCGGCGCCGCCCTTGGCGATGGCGCGCAGGGTCTGGCCGTAGTCGCGGTTGACGACGCGGTCGCCGACGCGCTTGGGTGTGCCGTCGGGCCGGCAGTAGAGGGCGTGGGCGGCCGGCGTGAAGCCGGTGCGCTCGTGATTGGGCGCGCGGCCGAAGGCGCCGTCGTCCGACCACCAGTAGTGGACGTGCGGCCGTACCGTCCAGCCGCCCTCGGCCCAGGCGATGGCGGGCTCGACGATGCGCGACCATGGCAGGCCGCCGTGCTCCTTGTGCGCCTCGTAGTACATTTTCAGGTTCGCCGGCGCGCAGATCGACTTGTAGCCGATGTCGTTCACCCGGCCGCGCAGGATGAAGCCGTAGCCGTCGCGCGCCTCGCTCTCGATCAGGTTGGCCCACATGTCGGGCCGCGCGCCGAGCGGCGCCGGCGCATGGGCGTGTCGATGTAGCCGTGGAACTTCTTGCCCGGCATGTAGATGCCGCAGCTGCCAAAGCCCGCGATGCCGCACATCATCGGATCGACCACGCCCTGCACCAGCGCGCAGGCGATGCCGGCATCGACCGCGTTGCCGCCTTCGCGCAGGACGTCGGCACCCGCTTCGGTCGCCTCCGGCTGCGGCGCGACGATCATGGCCTTCTTGGCGTAACGCACGACTTTCCTCCCCTGTCTTCTTCTTCCGGACCGCGCGCGTCCCGCGCGCTCATGATCATGAGCGCGCAGGATGCGCGCGGTCCAGAAGAGGACTTACTCCCAGCCGTTTCTCTTTCGCAGCACGGCTGTGGCGGGCGCGAGCGCCAGACCTTTGCCCTGCGCGCCGGGCAGCCATTCGCCTAGCGCCTGCAGCGTCGCTTCATGGGGGTGGCCGATCGCCACCACGAAGCCCTGGCGGCGCGCGATCGCCTCGGCCTCGGTGAGCTTCCGGCGCACCGCGTCGAGCGTCTCCTCGTCGTCGAGGAAGACGTGCCGCACGATGGAAGGCACGCGCATTTCCTGGGCGAGCTGGTCGCCGACCGACTGCGCGCTGGTCCGCGAATCGAGGAACATCAGGCCGCGGCCCTTGAGCTGGCGCAGCACCGTCTCCATGCCGGGTTTGAAGGTGGTGAAACGGCTGCCCATGTGGTTGTTCACGCCGGCGAAGCCGTCGAAGCTGTCGAGTGCCGCCGTCGTGCGCTGGCGCAGCTCGGCGTCGTTCAGCGACACCAGCAGCGCATTGGGCCCGGGGTCGTTGCGGCCGTTGGGCTCCATCGGCAGGTGCAGCATCAGCTCATGCCCCCTCGCCCCTGCCGCCTTCGCCTGCTCACGCAGATCCTTGGCATAGGGCAGGAACGACAGGGTGAGCGGCCCCGGCAGCTCCCAGGCGCGTTTCGACCGTGGGCGGTCCAGGCCGACATCGTCGATCACGATCGCGACCAGCGGCTTGCTGTTGAGGTCGCGGAACGGCACGGCGTTCCTGCGCCAAGTCTCGACGCTCGACGCGGCGGCGGCGAGTTGCACCTTGGGCCGAGCCTTCTCCTCCAGTGTCGGCCTCGGCTTGCCCGGCTCGACTTCGGTGTACTTGGGCAGGTCGGGTAGCTCTTCGATGCGTGCGTATTTCGGTCCGGGCGCCGGCGCGGTCGTGGGGCCGCGCTTCATCTCCTCCAGCGTCTCGCGCGCCAGCCGCTCACCGTCGCTGCCCTCGAGGCGCTCGGCCAGCCAATAGCCGCCGACCAGGCTGGCGCCGAACAGCAGGAGCGCCGCCGCCGCGATGCCAACCCAACGACGGGCGTAAAACCAGGCAAACAGCGCGTCGACCCGCGACCTGAGCCGCTCGCCGGGACCGGGCGGCAATTGCGGACTCTTTCTGTTCGCCTTCCTGCTTCTGTTCTTCCTCGACGCCATCTGAACAATCAGTCCTAACGCCTTGGTCTGTCACCCTTCTTTTGCCTTAATTCAGAGACGCCGACAAAACAAAAATTACAAAGAGGCTGTGGGCTTCACCACCCGGACGTCGGGCTCGCCAGAACGCCCGCCCTCGCGCTTGAAGCCCAGCCGCTTGGTGAGCTCGAGCATCTTGTGGTTCTCACGCAGCACGTGGCCGACCACTCGCTTGATGCCGCGCGCCTTGGCGTAGTGCAGCACGTGGCCAAGCAGCAGGGTGCCGTAGCCATGGCCCTGCCGGTCGGAGGCCACGACCAGCGCGAACTCCGCCTGCTCGAAGCCGGGATCGGCGGCGAGGCGCCCCACGCCCAAGAGTTCCTTGCCGTCGAGCAGCAGGAAGGCCATCTCGCGGTCGTAATCGATCTGGGTCAGCCGCGCGGCCATCTCGTGGCTGAGCTCGCGTATCGGTCCGAAGAAGCGCATGCGCACGTCCTCCGGCGTCAACCGGCGCGTGAAGACATGGATCAGCGGCTCGTCGTCGGGTCGGATCGGCCGGATGAAGAGCTTCTTGCCGTCGCGATCGACGATCTCGGTCTCGAGCTCGACCGGATAGGGCTTTATGGCGAAGCGCGCCGCCCGCTCCTGCGCGGCCGGCGGACGCACGACGATGCGGGCATCGAGCGCGATCACGCCCTGCTCGTCAGCCAACAACGGGTTGATGTCGAGCTCGGCGATTTCGTCGACGTCGGCAATGAGCTCTGACAGCCGGATCATGACGTCGCAGGCGGCGCCGCGGTTGGCCGGCGCCCGGTCGCGGAAGCCGCGCAGCAGGCGATCGACTCGGGTGCGGCTCAGCGCATCCTCGGCCAGTACCGGGTCGAGCGGCGGCAGGGCCAGTGCACGGTCGTCGACCACCTCGGCCGCGACGCCGCCATGGCCCACCATCAGGATTGGCCCGAACACCGGATCCTCCGCCGCACCCAGGATCAACTCGATGGCGTGCGGCCGCTTGATCATCGGCTGCACGACGAAGCCATCGATCTTGGCCTTGTTGGCCAGCACCAGCGCCTTGCCGGTCATGTCGCGCACCGCGTCGATCACCGCCTGTTCCGAGGACAGATCGAGCGCCACCCCGCCGACATCGCTCTTGTGCGTGATCTGGCGCGACAGGATTTTTACCGCCACCGGAAAGCCGATGCGCAGCGCCGCTGCCGCGGCCTCGGCGGCGTCGAGCACGACCTCCGTCGGCACCACGGGAATGCCATAGGCCGCCAGCACGCGCTTGGACTCGGGCTCGGTGAGGACGCCGCGCCGCTGCTTCAGCGCGCCCGCCACGATCGCCCGCACGAGCGCGGTGTCGGAGCGTGTCTGCGGCACCGAGGGCGGCGTGCGTTGGAGCGCGCGCTGGCCGCGGCGGTATTGCACGATGTGCATGAAGCCGCGCACCGCGCGCAATGGCGTGTCGTAGGCCGGGATGCCGGCCTCGTGCAGCACATGGCGTCCGGCCTGCGCCTCCGGTCCGCCGATCCAGCAGCCGATCACCGGCACGACCTTGGCGCCGGCCGCACCCGCCACAGCGCGCGCCGCGTCGACCGACGAGGTGAGCGCGGTCGGCACGTTCATCGCCAGCACCGCCCCCACGCCGCGATCGTCGGCCAGGGCGTCGAGCGCGGCGGCATAGCGCGCGCCGTCGGCATCGCCCACGATGTCGACCGGATTGCCGCGCGACCAGGCGCGCGGCAACGCCTTGTCGAGCACCCCGAGCGTGCGCGGCAAGAGCGACGCGAGCTCGCCGCCCTCGTCCATCAGCAGGTCGGTGGCGATGATGCCGGTGCCGCCGCCGTTGGTCAGGATGGCCAGCCGCTCGTTGCGCGGCGCGGCACCGTGGGCCAGCGTCTCGGCGGCGTCGAACAGCTCGCCCAGGCCATGCACGCGCACCAGCCCGGCGCGCGCGAAGGCCGCGTCATAGACCGCGGCCGAGCCCGCCATGGCGCCGGTATGCGAGGCCGCGGCCTTGGCGGCGGCGGCATGGCGGCCCGCCTTCAGCACGATCACCGGCTTCACGCGCGCGACGCTGCGCGCGGCCGACATGAACTTGCGCGCCTGGGTGATGCCCTCGATGTACATCAGCACCGCGCGCGTGTCGTAGTCGTGCGCCAGCATGTCCAAGACGTCGCCGAAATCGACGTCGGCCATGTCGCCCATGGAGATCAGGTGCGAAAAGCCGATGTTCTGCGCGGTGCCCCAGTCGGCGAGCCCGGCCAGCACGGCGCCCGACTGCGCCACGGCGGCGACGCGCCCGGTCTTGAGCTGGCCCGGCCCGAAGCTGGCGTTGAGGCCGAGCCGCGGCACGGCGTAGCCGATGCAGTTGGGGCCGACAATCCGCAGCAGGTGCGGTTGCGCGGCGCGCAGGATGCGCTTGCGCCAGCGCGCATTGTCCTCGCGCCCATTCACGTCACCAGGGCCGGCGGTGATGACGACGGCGACGCGCGTGCCGCGCTCGCCCAGCTCCAGCACCAGGCGCGGCACGGTCTGCGGCGGCGTCATGATGACGGCAAGGTCGGCAGGCTGCTTCAGCTCGGCCAGGCTCTTCAACACCGGACGGCCCGCGATCTCGCCGCCCTTGACGTTGACCAGATGGATGTCGCCCTGGAAGCCGCCGGCCAGCAGGTTGCGCGTCACCGCCTCGCCGAGCGAGCCCGGCCGCGTGCTGGCGCCGATCGCCACGACCGAGCTGGGCGTCATCATCTTGTCCAGGTTGCGGGTGGACATCGTTTGGTCCCGTCGCCGACAATCGCGGCACAGCCATGGCAGCGAATCGAGACACGGACAAGGCCGAGACCGCCGCAGTCGACTTGCGTCTCGATCGTATCCCGCGGCTGTACAATTCGCTCGACCCGGCACCCTTCCATGAGAAGGAGCTGGAGACCGCGGCCGACGACTATATCGTCGGCTCAGCCGAAGACGCCGGCGGTCCGATACGGCTGGTCGTCATGCTGCCCGACGAGGAACTGGCGCGGCCCGAGGCCGAGCAGGTGCCCGCCTCCATCCGCCACCACTTCCAGCTTCGGCGCGACAGCGAGCGGCGGCTGTTGCGCGGCATGTGGCGGCGTGGTCGCATGGCGCTGCTGATCGGCATCGTTTTCCTTGCCATCTGCCTGTTCGCACGCAGCCTGCTGCTTGCCTCTTCCTCGACCGTGGCGCATTTCGTGGCCGAGGGATTGCTGATCGTCGGCTGGGTCGCCATGTGGGGCCCGCTCGACATCTTTCTGTACGGCTGGTGGCCGATCCACGGCCGCTGCAAGCTGTTCGACCGACTGGCCCGGCTCGAGGTCGAGGTGCGCCCTCTCAAATGAGCTGCGGGCCGTTCATCAGCACCAGGCCGATCACGATCACCGCCGCCGCCGCGACGCGACGCGCACCGAAGGGTTCGCCCAGCAGCAGGGTACCCATCAGGGCGCCGAACAGCACCGAGGTCTCGCGCAGGGCCGCGACGTGCGCCATCGGCCCGAGCACCAGCGCATAGATCGCGATGCCGTAGCCTGTGTTGGCGATCAGGCCGCCGATCACGCCACGCCACCAGGTCTTGCGCAGATGCGTCCATACCGTGCGCGGCCTGAGTGCCACCGCCAGCACCAGCAGCCACGGCCCTTCGACCACACAGAGCCAGGCGATGTAGGACAGCCGGTGCTCGAAGGTCGGGCCGGCCGCGCGCACGCCCAGCCCGTCCGCGATGATGTATCCCGCGATCGTGATGCCGGTCAGCACGGCGAACAGCGTGGCAAGCCCATGCCGTCCGCCCGGATGCGGCATGACCGCCTTGAGCGGCATGGCAAGCGCGATCAATCCGCAGCTCAGCAGCACCACACCGACGATGTCCTGGGCCCTGAGGTGCTCGCCGATGAAGCGGCCGGACACCAGCGCCACCAGCAGCGGCCCCAGCCCGCGGGCGATCGGATAGGTGTGGCTGAGGTCGCCGTAGGAATAGGCTTTCAGCAGGAACACGTAATAGAGGACGTGGATCGCCACCGACGAGGCGAGGTACTTCCAGGCGCCCGGCTCGATCGCCGGCAGGAACGGCACGGCGACGAGGCCCATCAGCGTGCCCGTGGTCATGATCACACCGAAGGTCGCGAGCCGATCCGACGTGTCGGACTTCAGGAGCGCGTTCCAGGACGCGTGCATCAGGCCGGCCAGCAGCAGCAGCCCGACGATGAGGGGTTCGACGACCAAGTTCGTTTCTTCGTTGTCTTGCGACCGTCACGTTACCGTAACGGTGCGGCAAGACGGCTACGAGGTTTTCGAGGCCTAGAGCACAATCCGCTCGGCTGGCATCAGCCGAGCGGATTGTGCCCGTTGAA
>WHTW01000165.1 GCA_009377525.1 Rhodospirillales bacterium | reverse complement strand
GGGTCACGATTGGACGCGAAAAGGGGGTCACGGTTGGATGCGAATTGACAGCCATCACGCTTGCTTCCCCTTCCTCCTGAGCCGCTCGACCTTCGTCAGCACCCCCTTCAGCAGGCCCTCGAGCGCGACTGCCTGCTTCGCGAGCCGCTCGTCGCCGGGCTTCGCCACCAGCCGAGCCGCGCTCGCCATGGCGTCCAGGTGCGCGATCCGCTGCGGGATGGTGGCTTCGTTGTCGTTCATGGGAACGCAAGGAGGTCCGGTACGTTGGGTTGCAATGGGAGTGCGTCAGGCTCGGAGCAAGCGCTCTGGCGGGCACTCATGGGAGCTAACATGGACATCACCACGATACTCATCATAGTGGTCATTATTCTCGTCCTGGGCGGCGGTTGGTACGGCCGCGGACGCTGGTTCTAAGCTTGGTGGCGATTTTAGAGATGACGTCCAGGTCTTGTCGTAGCTTATCCAGTCCCTCGAAGAACTTGTGCTCCTCCGCCCACCGGTCCACTCCCTTCGGAGCGAGATTCTGAGCGAGGCGGTCCAACTTAACCACATCGCTGTCGAGCGAGCGTAGCCTTTTGCCCATGAGCATAGAGCGTATCCAGTCGCGGCGCTCTTTGTCGCGTGGCTTACGTTGCTGGCGCAGTTCCACCCACCTGCTGTGCGCTGCCGCACGCAATACCATGTCGATTTCCTGCTCCTCATTCGCGACAGGGTACGTCATTGCCTGCTCCCCAAAGTCGACTTATTTTCAACTTTCATACTGCATCGTCCAGCAGCCCGGGAACGCAAATGGCTTCCAAGGTTCGCCAGTCCACCCGAGAACTAGCCCGCCACATCACTAGGGCTGTCTACGAGGCGTCCGACGGCCAGCTCAGGCGGTGGAGGATGCTGTCGAGCATCCCCGGTGCGACTGCCGACGCGGTTCTCTACGCGGAGGAGCAAGGCTGGCTGGAGCTGGAAGGCGCACACAGCGCGTGCCTCACGGAAGAGGGCAAGAGGCTGATTGCTAAGGAGGCAAACTGAAGCTAGCCGCCGAGCTCCCGCAATAAGCCGGTAAGCAAGTGAATATCATACGGTTTGGAAATAAAGCGGCTGAGTTTCGGCAGCTCGTCAGCGGCGGGTCTCATTTTGCCTGACGTCAGCACGACTTGAATGGGGGGCCAGCGATGTCGGATGGCATGCGCCAGTTCCAGGCCGTCCATGGAACCAGGCATGTCAACGTCCGTGAACACGACTCGGATGTCCGGGCGCTTCTGAAGGACCTCAATAGCCTCGTCTGCGTCAATCGCTTGCAGGACGCTAAATCCTGCCTCCTCCGCAATGTCGACTGCCAGCATCCGGACGAGGAAATCGTCTTCGACGATCAAAACAACAGGCGGCGCAACCACAACGCTACTCCTGCCGGCAGGGCAGGCGGGAACCCGGCTACGCCAGGACCGGCTAATATGCCAATGAGTGCGGACCCTCGGGCGTTGCAGGGAGTTTTGGGCTTTTGTGGAGGAAGATGTTACCGCTCGAGCAGGCGGGAGATAGCGCCGGCTGTTGATCTTCCGCTCGGGTGACCAGAGCAGTCGACTGAACGGCGCAACTGCCGGGCCAGCGCTTTCGGCGGCATAGCGGACATGCCAAGTGGCGCGAATTAGATAGACGGCTCAAAGGGTGCGGCATACCATGGACATAAGCCGTCGTCCCTCAAGGCCTATTGCCCACAGCAGGGAGGCCGGCATGTCAACGACAGCTCAGCCTTTAGCGGGCGAACAGCGCCGCCTCGCGGCAATCATCTCGGCGGACGTTGTTGGCTACTCCCAGCTGATGGGGCGGGACGAGAGTGGCACGCTTGCGCGCCTCCGTGAGCACCGTAGGGAGCGCTTTGAGCCAGTACTGGCGCGTCACGGTGGCCGCCTGGTCAAGCTGACAGGTGATGGCGCGTTGGCCGAATTCCCAAGCGCGGTAAAGGCGCTAACTGCTGCCCTGATGACTCTCGATTGCTCGAAGAGAGCTTTGTCCGCTGCAGCGATCTGAGCACCATAAGTTCGGGTGCCATGGCAGCCGCAATTGTCGGACGCGACGATCCTCAGCGACGAATTGGCTGCGCAGATCCAGTCACCGACAGCAGATCACGCTGCGCGACGCTCGTAACGATGGTGCAGACCGCCGACCTGTGGGAAGGCGACAACGGTGCCTGTGGAGGGTGGCTGTACGAGCCGAGGCTCGGGGCAATCCTTGTCCAGCGAGAGATGCGTGCGGCTTTGGTGGTGATACTGAAAATATGCCAGCAGCACACGGCGCAGGTGACGCTCATCGAGGATGATAACGTGATCGAGACATTCGCGGCGGATCGAGCCGATGATGCGCTCGACATAGGCGTTCTGCCATGGCGATCGCGGTGCTGTGATGACCTCCTCGATTGCCATCGCCCGGACACGATCGCGGAAGGTCTGACCATATGACGCGTCGCGGTCGCGCAGCAGAAAGCGAGGCGCGGTGTCCCAGGGGAAGGCCTCGGTGATTTGGCGGGCCAGCCAGCCTTGGGTCGGGTTTCGGGTGACATCGAAGTGGATGACAGTTCTTCGCTCATGGCCGAGCACGACCAGGGCATAGAGCAGTTGAACGCCGTTACGACAAGAAACATGTCGACGGCGGCGGTGTCACGCAGGTGATTGTGCAAGAACGAGCGCCAGGTCGGGGAGGGGACCTTGGGCCGCCATGGCAAGTATCTGCCAACCGTCGCCTGGCTCACGTCGATGCCGAGTTTGAGCAGCTCGCCGTGGATGCGGGGCGCGCCCCAGAGAGGGTTTGCCAGGCCCATCTCGCGGATTAGATCGCGGATCTCGCGGCTCGTCTTCGGCCGCCCTAAGTGGCGCGATCGCAGACGCCAATGGAGACGGAAGCCTTTGCGATGCCACCGGACGACGGTTGCCGGTTTGACCAGCACCATGGTGTTGAGGACCTTCGGCCAGATTCGGTAAAGCCACACCCAGAGCAAGCGGTCGGTGGAGAAGGGCCGAAGCTGCCCGCGGCGTTGCCGACGCAGGACAGTCACCTGGTGTCGCAGAGCAACGAGCTCGAGTTCCAACGAGGCGCGGCTGCGTAGCCGGAACGAGAGCAGAGAACCGACCGCGGACAGAAGGGTGATCATGTCCACGACGGTATGGCCGTGGTACAAAACACGCCACACTTGCTCGGCGTTTCCGAGTTTTGAGCAGGGACAGCTGGGCCTCTCGCCTCGCGCAACTCTGTTGGTTGCCGCAATGATCGTGCTCTGGGTATCGGGCTTGCTGTCGGCACTCGTCGACAACATCCCTTACACTGCGGTTACGATCCCGCTGGTGGCGACTCTCCTTGCGCAGCTTGACGCTGGCACCGAGGGTCAAATTCTGTGGTGGGCTCTGGCCCTTGGCGCTTGCCTTGGGGGAAACGGGACGCTGATTGGTGCTTCAGCGAATGTCACCGTGACGGGACTCGCGGAGAAGGATGGCAAGCGCATCTCGTTCAACGAGTTCACAGCATTCGGTGCAGGAGTTACTGCGATTACCCTCGTGATGTCGTCGGTCTACCTTTCGTTGTGGCTGTACGTCGGTGCGACGTCGGTGAATGTTGTCGGCGCGGTCGTGCTCGTGCTGATCTTCGCGGCGACATGGTACTCATCCAAAAGGTCGCCCCTAAATTGCGGAGCATCCACGCCGTCACTGTGCCTGTTCCGCGAAGGCATCAGAGCGAAGGTAAATCTATAGCCCACCGACGGCTCCAATGACGCGCGGTCAATCTAACCTTTCGCCCGCACGACCAGAACCGGACAGGGAGCGTGGCGCATGACGCCCTCGGCAACACTACCCAGCAGGGCGCGCTTTATGCCACCCCGTCCATGGCTGCCGATCACGATCAGGTCCGCTGGCCAGTCCCTCGCGGCATTGACGATCTCAGTGAGCGGAGTACCGACCTGAACGAAATCCAGAGCGGTCAACCGTTCGGGAAGGCGCTTGCGGAAGCCGTCGATCAGCTTTCGCGCGTCTTCCTTGGCCGAGGCAGCGAATATATCGGGTTGAATGCCGGTGTCGGCGGCGTTTACGAGCGCCGGGTCGATGACATGGACAAACGCCATCTCCGCTCCCGAGAGTCGCGCCAACTCTGCACCGACATCTGCCGCGTGCGCCGCGATTGGCTCGCCGTCGATAGCAATGAGAATCTTCTGGAAGATCACGAGAACCTCCTTGAGCTACCGCGACGGGCCGAAGATGCGCTCGATGTCGAGCGGTGGCCAGACCCCAACCCGAGGCTAGCCGGGGGGGGTGCCGGCGCAGGACGGTCAACTGATGTCGCAGGGGCGACGAGTTCGAGCTCCAGCGTGAGGCGACTACGAACCCGGAACGAGAGCAGGGAACCGAGGACGGACAGAAGGGTGATCATGCCCATCACGGTATGACTGCGTCGCGAAAAACTCTATGCTTTCTCGGCCGTTTTGGGTTTTTGAGAGTGAAATCGCGCGCAACAGTGACCCCCTGCGGGGTGGTTATCGCGTGCTAGGCCTAGGAATGCAAACGCTCGTACGGTGTCGTGCGAGGCAGTCGATGCCCTCGGCTGGGCCCGCTATTTTAACAAGCGTTCGCTCGGTCTTGTCATTAAGGACGAAGGAGTATCGCGCACGAGCGGACATGGGGGCTTTGGTGGCCTTTGCTGCCTCGGATCTTCTCGGCTTCAGCCAGCTCCTCGATGCTCCCGTATCTTCAAGCGAGTTTCGGCAATACCTTCGTGCAAGGTCCCTCGCGTGAGTTGTGCAGTGGCGAAGAGTGCATGGCGGTGGCCACAAGGTCGGATTGCCGCTGACCGAACGAGAGGTTCGTGAAGTCATCGACCACGCTGCTGCGCCTGGCATGTCTCCCGGTAACGGGCCACGAACTCATTTGGTCCGTATTGTCCTGTCGGGGAGCAGTGCATCGCAACTCTACTCCTCCGGCTGACTTTGATCATTTTTCCTTCTCCGAAGCGTCGTCGTTCTGCGTTTTGGGAAGGTCATCATCGAATACGATCCCCTCTTTCAATTTCTTGAGAGAAAACTTGGCTCTTTCCTCCTCTGTAAAAGTGAAAAGGGGGCGATCGCCTGCCAACTCTGCAAGTGTTTGATGGGACGCAATGTGTTTGTGACCGAGGTCGATTAGAAGTTTTGCAGCGCGCGTATCGCCCTTGAGAGCTTTGGCCGCTTGCACTTCAATGATGGCTTGAAGTTTCGGCATTTTCCTGGGCTTACCATTACATTGACCCTTTACGGGTTCCGACAAGCAATGCTTAATGATGCGGCCAACCGGCATGTGCGATGGCGCGGATTTTTGGTGGCCTTTCGGATTTCCCGACTGGCCCTTCTTGAATTGGGTATGCTTCGGCGGCTTGCCGTAACCAACCTTGTCGGTCTCGCCCCCGGTCGGATCGGACGGTTTGTCGTCGGCCATGATCCTCTCCGCTACGCGGCTGCAGCGGCGCGAAGCGCAGCTGCAGCTAGTTCGTTGAACGTCTTGCCGCTATCGGCATGGATTGCTTCCTGGCTGGTCATGGCCTGCCAGCGTCCGATGGCAGCGTCGACGTAGTGCGGGTCAAGCTCGATGGCGCGGCCGATGCGGCCAGTTTTTTCCGCCGCCAAAAGCGTTGTGCCGCTGCCGACGAAGGGGTCCAGCACAATCCCACCGCGCTTTGAGCAGTCCTTCAGCGCGTCCACTACCAGGGCCAACGGCTTGACCGTCGGATGGGCGCGCAGCTCGTCCATGCGCCCGCGCTTGAAGGTGTTTACCCCGGGGTAGTCCCAGACATTGGTGCGATAGCGGCCCTTCTCGCCCAGCCCGAAGTTATTGATGTGAGGGGCGCTGCCCAACTTGAACACGAACACCAGCTCGTGCTTGGAGCGGTAGAACGTGCCCATGCCGCCGTTGGTCTTGTTCCACACGCACAGGTTCTTGAGTTCGTAGAACTCGCCGGCGGCGGCTAGAATTTCGGCCATGTGGCGCCAGTCCATGCAAATGTATTGGATCGCCCCGTCCAGGCTGTAGTCGACTGAATGGCGCATGAAGGACTGGAGAAAGCCGATGAACTCTGGCTTGCTCATCTCGCCCGATGCCATCTGGAACTCCTGATGGCGGACCGACCCAAGGCCACAGACGTGACCGTCAATGGCGACGTTGTACGGCGGGTCGGTGAACATCATCTGCACGCGCTCGTCGCCCAGCAGTCTCTGGTAGGCGACCGCCTCTAAGGCACTGCCGCACAACAAAAGGTGCTTGCCGAGCTTCCAGAGGTCGCCGACGGCGCTGATTGCCGCGCGGTCGCGCTCCAGCTCGAGCACCACCTCCGGCTTAGCCGCTTTGCCTGGCTTCGGAGCTTCCAAGCGATCGAGGAAGGCCGCATCGAAGCCCGTGACCTCGAAGTCGAAATCGATGGATAGCGACAGCTCCTGGAGCTCCACCCTGAGAAGATCCTCATCCCAGCCTGCCAGCTCAGCCAAGCGGTTATCGGCAAGCATGAAGGCGCGCTGCAGTTCGTCGGTCAGATGCTCGACTACGATGGTCGGCACTTCCTCGAGGCCGAGAAGCTTCGCTGCCCTCAGGCGGCCATGGCCGGCAAGAACGACGCCCTTCGCATTGACCACAATGGGAATGAGAAAACCGAACTTCAGGATGCTGGCCCCGATCTGCTGCACCTGACGGTCGCTGTGCGTTCGAGCATTGCGGGCATTAACGACTAGCTCTGAGGTCGGGCGCTGCTCGACCATCGGGGTAAAGGGCTGGGCAACCGCCCTGGGGTCGGTTTCGCGGAAAGCCGCCTCGCCTACTACAGGCTGGTTGACCTCGCTTTGATCCGCCGGTTTGACGGCCTTGTCCTTGGGAAACTTGACCACGACACACCTCATGTCTTGCCCCGCTCGGCCCTGGGATGGGGGAGACGGAGGCCATCGATGCCGGGCGTCGGACCCTCTACGGCCGGCATCAGCGAGACATACAGGCGTGCTTGAAAAAATCATCGGGCCCCAGCCGGACTGGCTGAATTCTGCCACCAGAAGTCATCTCGCCCGGGTCACATGCCGGTTGCCCGCCGGCGAGCCGCGAAGATTGGCACCCGGGTCATGGCACGGGCACAAACATGAATTTCTCCTGGTCAGACACCATCGCCCGGGCAGCGCCAAAGAAGGCCGCCACGTCGCGGACAAGTAAACTATCGCAGGGGAAGCGCCGCCAGCTCTGCTTCCCGCCCCCGACGGACGGCTTCGAATCCGCGGGAAAAGGCCTGTGACCGGGCCATGCTAGCCAACGTCTTTTTGAAGGCAAGAGCTCGCCGCCTAAGGTTTTATGCGGGCCTTTCGAGTCGGCCCGCTACGGCCGGCGACCTTCGATGGCTGGCGCGATTGCGGGCGCCCCAGTCAACGCCTGCACGGTTCAACGCCTGCACGGTGACGCCGATGGCGCTACCGCGAACGGCACAATTCTCGATTGGCTGCTTGGCTCCTCTAATTTCCTTGTTCTGACACCCATGCTTGCCTGCTCAGCCGCCAAAAATTCCCTGCTCCCTTTCAGGCCGATCTGGCGACCAAGGGCGTTTGGTTGAGCATTTGCAGGCTTTCCTTCGCCTAAACGACATCTGCCGTAGCTGAAAATCACTGCAAAATTCCCTGCTAGCAGGGAATTCGTCTAGAGACCGGTTCGCATTGGACTGGGTCCACAGCCAGCCCTATGCGGTTTCCAGCACGCGCTTCCTGCGAACCGGCGCCCGTGCGGGCAGCAACTCGGCGATCTGCACCGCATTGAGCGCCGCGCCCTTGCGCAGGTTGTCGCCGCTTACGAACAGGGCGAGCCCGTGCCTGACCGTGGGATCGGGCCGCACGCGGCCGACAAAGACCGCGTCGCGGCCGGTGGCTTCCAGCGGATTGGGCACGTCGGAGAGCTCGACACCCGGCGCCGCGCGCAACACCTCCAGCGCCTTGGCGACCGGCAGGGGCCGGTCGAACTCGACGTTCATCGACAGCGAATGGCCCGTCCACACCGGCACGCGCACGCAGGTGCCTGAGACCGCGAGGTCGGGGATCTCGAGGATCTTGCGGCTCTCGTCGCGCAGCTTGACCTCCTCCTCGGAGTAGCCGTTCTCGACAATGCGGTAGTTGAGCGGCACGACGTTGTAGGCGATGGGAACCGCCCACTTGGCCGTCGGCGCGAACTCGACAGCCCCGCCGTCATGCACCAGCGCCGTGGCGCCGACACCCGCGCTCAGCATCTGGCCTTCCAGCTCGTCGACGCCGGCCAGGCCCGCGCCCGAGACGGCCTGGTAGGTGCTGGCCACCAGGCGGCGCAGGCCCGCCGCCTTGTGCAAAGGCTTCAGCACCGGCATGGCGGCCATGGTCGTGCAGTTGGGATTGGCGACGATGCCCTTGGGTATGTTCCGGAGCGCATGCGGATTGACCTCGGCCACGACCAGCGGGACCTTGGGATCGGAGCGCCAGGCCGACGAGTTGTCGATGACGATGGCGCCGGCGGCGGCAGCGACCGGCGCCAGCTTCCTGGACGTCTCGCCGCCCGCCGAGAAGAAGACGACATCGAGCCCGGAATAGTCGGCTGTCTCTGCATCCTCGACGACGATCTCGCTGTCCTGCCATGCCCGGCGCTTGCCCGCCGAGCGCGCCGAGGCGAACAGGCGCAGCGCGCCGACCGGGAAGTTCCGTTCGGCCAGGATGGACCGCATGAGCTCGCCCACCATCCCGGTCGCGCCGACGATGCCGATGGACAGGGGGCGGACGGAAAGGGGTGGTTGCGGTTGTTCTTCTGACGACATTGACGCTTCTCCTGGTGTCAGCCGGAGACGGAGCGCCCGCGAACGACAAAGGCCCCGTCGATCGGCGGGGCCTTCAAGGGTTCGTTCGCTTCTACCTGACGATTAGCGCGCGCAAGCCCCTGCCGACCCACCGGTGGTGGCGGCTTTTTTGGTGACTCGGATCTTGGCGCGAAACGACACGATGACCTTTATAGATCGGCCGCGGGAAATTTGCAAAGGTCGGCGGATGCGTGAGACCTACGATGCCATCGTGCTGGGCCTGGGCGCGATGGGCGCGGCCGCGACCTATCAGCTGGCGCGGCGCGGCGCCAAGGTGCTGGGCATCGACCAGTACGCGCCGCCGCATGAGCTGGGCTCGACCCATGGCGACACGCGCATCACCCGCATCGCCTGCGGCGAGGGCCCGGAATATTCGGCCTTCGCCGCGCGCAGCCACGAGATCTGGCGCGAGCTCGAGGCCGAGACCGGCATGGAGCTGCTGACCCAGAACGGCTTCCTGGCGATTTCGGGCGCCGGCCAGCGGTCGGCCAATCACGGGGTCGCGGAATTCCTCGACGCCACCGTGGCTGCGGCCAAGGCCGCCAAGGTGAGCTACGAGCTTCTCGACAGCGCGGCGCTCAGGCGGCGTTACCCCGCCCTCAATGTCGCCGATGGCGACGCGGCCTACCACGATACCGTGAGCGGCTTCGTGCGTCCGGAGCGATGCGTGCAGGCCCAGCTGCAGACCGCCGCCGCGCGCGGCGCCGACTTGGCGCTGCGCGAGAAGGTCGTCTCCTTCACCCAGGACGGCAGCTCGGCCACGGTGAGGACGGACAAGGACACCTATCGTGGCAGCCAGCTGATCGTGGCGGCCGGCGCCTGGCTGCCCGGCATGCTCAAGCCCGACCTCGCCAGCCGGTTCATGGTGACCCGCCAGGTCCTCTACTGGTTCCGCGCCCGCAGCGAGGGCGCACACGCGCTGTTTTCGCCCGAACGCTTCCCCGTCTACATCTGGCAGCTCCCGGCGCCGCAATCGATCTACGGCTTTCCCGCCACCGGTGGCCTGGAGGACGGCGTCAAGCTCGCGACAGAGCAGTACGATGTGGCGACCACGCCCGAGCAGGTTTCCCGCACCGTCGGTCCCGACGAGGTGCGCGAGATGTATGAGACCTACGTGGAACCGTTCTTCCCGGGCCTGTCGCCGGTCTGTGCCCGGCACAAGGTGTGCCTCTACACGTGGGTCGATGGCGCGCGCTTCATCATCGACCGCCATCCCGACTTCCAGCGCGTCATCGTCGCCTCGCCCTGCTCGGGCCACGGCTTCAAGCACTCGGCCGGCGTCGGCGAGCTGCTGGCCGAGATGGCGGTGAACGGCCGGAAGCCCGACACCCGCTTTGCCTTCGGCTAGCGGCCATCGACCGCGGCGAGGATCGCCGATACGCAGGCCGCGGTGGTCATCGCGCCGGTGTCGACCATGACGTCGCGTTGCACGAAGCTGTGCACCACGCCGGCCAGGCCACGCGCCCGGCCGAGCACGCGATCGCCGCGTTCGCGTTCTCGCGCCTCGAGGATCTCGATCGGGCAGGTGACGCCGACGGTGAATACGTCCAGCCCGGCGAACGCCTGGCGGCAGCTCTCGTGCATTGCCCGGTCATGCAGCGCGTGATCGAAGATCGCCGAGTTGCCGCCGTCGACCAGCGCGCGCACCGTCGGCGCCATGGCATCGAGGATGCGGCGGAACACAGGGTCGAAGCGGGCGCTCGCGCTGGGCGGCGACGTCGTCACCAACTCGACGCCGAGCGCGGTGAAGGCGTCGCGCTCGTCCTGCCGACATGAAGATGAAGTCGTCGAAGCCTGTGACGAGATTGGGGGTCGGGGATCGCCGCCTGCAGGGCGCGGCAGAGCGTGGTCTTGCCTGCGCTCGACGGCCCGTTCACCAGGATGACGTCGGGCCAGCGCATGCCTCAGAGCCGGTGTCGCGTGCGCGGCGGACGGGCCGCCAGCACCGCCAGCAGCGCCGCCAGCGCCGGCGCGGCCTGGACGTAGAGGATCGACATCTTGGCGGTGAGCCCGCCGTAGACGCCGGCCACGATCACGCAGCCCAGAAAGAACGCCTTCACGTCGCGCCGGCCGCTCAAAAGGCCCCACAGCAGGCCGGCGGCCAGGAAGCCGTTGTACAGGCCCTGATTGGCCGCCAGCACCGCCGACTGGGCGGCGAACTCCGGTGTCGTCTCGAAGATGCGATAGCCGACCGGGTCGTTCCAATAGAACATCTCGAGGACCAGGAAGCCCACGTGGCTCAACATCACGATCGCCACCAGCAGCAGCGCGATGATCCGCATCGTCAGTCTCCCCCCGCGATGTTGGTGATGCTAGAGCGGTTTGCGATCAGATGGAACCGCATGCGGTTCCATCTGATCGCAAACGCGCGCACGGGTGCTGGTCGTTTCACAGGGCACATTCCGTCCGGCTGTTTCCAGCCGGACGGAATGTGCTTCTAGAGCAGCTTCCGCTCGGATGGAACCGCGTCCGAACCCGTCAGGCACGCTTCATCGCCCGCTCGCGCTTGTGGTACACCCGGGCAAGGCGCCGGCTGCGATCTTCAGCGGTGGTGAAGAGATCCGGCGCGCCGTCGTCGCTGGCCTCCAGCAGTTCCTCCTCGAGCGCCGCATGCGGCTTGCGCTTGCCGTCGGCCAGCAGGTGCTCGATCTCCGCCCCGCGTTCGGCCAGCCGCCGCGACACCAGCACGGTGCGATGGCAGTCGAGCGGCTCCTTCTCGGCGCACATCAGGCAGAGCGTGGCATCGGACGAACCCGCGATCAGCCGATCGAGCGCTTCCTTGAAGTCGGTGCGCGCCGCCAGCTCGTCGTAGCCTGCGCCGTCCTTGGGCTTTCCGCCGAGGGCCGCGCCCTCGTAGCGGTAGAGGATGCCGGCTGCTGACAGGCTCTGCGCCAGGCGCTCGCGGCCGAACTGCGGGAAGCGGCGCGAGTAGGGCGTGGAGCGCACATCGACCACCGCCTCGACGCCGCCCGCCTTCAAAAGGTCGACGAAGCGCCCGATCGGATGGTTGGAATGGCCGATCGTCTTGATCATGCGACTATCAAGAGATCGCCCGCGCCGCGTGTCAAATCGATGACGGTCCCGCGATGCACGTCAAGATTGCATGGCGCCGCCGACGCAACTACGCTTGGCTGCATCGCCGAACGAGCGCGGGTCCACCATGCGCTTCAAGTCAGCGAAGACCGGCCCGTACCAGGTCCTGGCCGTGAGCGGAACCAACACCATCTCCTTCGCCATCGCCGCCGACAAGGCGGGCATCGAAGGCCTGCTGGGCTTTGCCGTCGAGCGCCGCGATCCCGAGGGCAAGCAGGACTTCTACGTCTTCGGCTTCAAGGTGTTCCCCTCGGTGATCCCCAAGCCGGGCGAGAAGACCAGGGTGAAAACCTCGCGTCATCCGGTGCAGAGCTTCGTGTGGGACGACTTCACGGCCAAGCCCGACCACAAGTACGAGTATGTCTTCCACCCTCTCGAGGGCACACCCAAGAAGCTCGACCGCACGGCTGAGCCGGTGGCGATCCGCGTGCAGACCGAGCCGCTGTTCTCCACCCTGGAGCACGACATCTTCTTCAATCGCGGCGTCGCCGGCAGCCAGGCCTACTGGGAGCTGCTGAAGTCCGATCCCGGCACCAGGCAGGGCGAGGACCGCGCGACCGCCAACGCCAGCACCAAGAAGCTCAGGACGGCGGTCGAGCAGATCCTGACGCCGCCATGGCCCGGATCAAGAAGGGCATCACGCCGATCTTCAGCCCGCGCAGCGGCTCGGCGGTGCTCGACATGTACGCCCACATGGTCGACGAGGCCCGCGACGCTCCTGCATCACGCTCGCCTTCGGCATCAACAAGACCTTCAAGGACCTGTTGAAGGACAACAAGGCCGACGGCCATATCGGCTTCTTCCTGCTGGAGAAGGAGGACAAGCCCAACCCGCGCGCCAAGGATCCGTTCGTCCGGCTCAATGCCAAGAACAACATCTACGCGGCATTCGGCTCGTTCATCAACGAGCCGCTCTATCAGTGGGCGAAGGAGACCAACACGCGCATCGTGCAGCTCAACTCCCATGTAAGCTACATCCATTCCAAGTTCCTGCCGAAGGATCCGCTCGGCAACGACCCGACTGGCGGACCGCCTCTATGAAGCCGCCGGCGGCGGGCAGGCCGGCATGTCGCGCAAGTACTTGTAGCGTCCGTGCCCCTTGAGCTCCGCGAGATCGTGGGCGACAAGGCCGGGGACGTCGATCCGCTCGATGCTTGCGCCGTCATCGCCAAGCTCGACGGACAGGATGCCGACGATGTTGTCGGCGGCGGCATCCACCGGCTCCTGCAGGATGAAGGCCGTCGATGGCGCCCAGACATGACGCAAGTCGTTGCGGACCACGTCGCGATGGCAATGCAAATGGCCGCTGACGACGACCTGCACCGGCGCGGCTTGCAGGCGGCGCAACAGCCGGGCGCGTGGCTCGGGATTGACGGATGTCACCGTCACTTCGGCCTCGGTCGCCGATTGCAGGAACAAGGGCTTGTGCAGGGCCAGCAGCACCGGTTGCGACTCCGCGCCGAGCTCGGCATCAAGCCAGGCATCCTGCTCGGCTTCCTGCGGCAGCCCCGAGCCGAGAAGCTGCGCATTGATGCCGAGCACGCGCCAGCCGCCGGCGTCGAAGGCGAAGCGATCGGCGCCGAACACCGACAACCACCGCTGCAGGCGGTGCGCGTCGATGATCTGCTCGGCCTCCTGGCCGGGCGGCTCGTCGCCGACGTCGTGATTGCCGGGAATGGCATGGACCGGCGACCTCAGGAGAGCGAGCGCCTGGCTGGCGAAAGCCACTTCGGCATCGCTGTCTGGGCCGTTGATGCAGAGATCGCTGCTGACGATCACGGCGTCGGGCGTGAGCCGGTTCACCGCCTCGCACGTGCGGCACCAATTGTCCCAGAAGAAGCCGTGCGTCGGCGACAGGTGCGGATCGGAGATCACGATGATGCGCGCCATGGCGGTCCTCATGCGAAGGGGCTGAAGCGGATGGTGCGGTGCTTGCGTGACGTTGCGATGTCGTGGCTGCGTCAGGTCGGCTTCCTATGGTCCTTTCCCATCGGCACTGGCCGGCCGATCGCCGCTGCGGGCGAACACGCCGCTGGCGTGAACGATCCGCTCGCCGTCGCGCACGATGTAGCAATTGGCGAAGGCCAGCCGGCCGCCCACCTTGTGCACGTCGACATGCGCTTCGACCCAGTCGCCGACCCTGGCTGAGCCGGCGAAGTCGGTGGTGATGCTGGCCGTCGTCAGCATCGGACGCGGCTCGACGCTGGATGTCGTGCGATAGCCGAGCGCGATGTCGCACAGCGTCATCAGCAGTCCGCCGTGCGCGCCGCCGCGGCCGTTCGCATGGTGCGGCAGGATGCGCACGCCCACGACGAACGTTCCGTCCGCCTGCTTGCGCATGAAGAACGGGCCGAGATGGTCCAGGAACGGACTGCTTCGAAACAGCGGCTCGAAGCCGGGCGGCGGATGGTTGTCTGCCATGGTGAATGACGAACCCTACCGTCGCGACATCAGATGCGGGAAATGAATGTTCTGAATTGGATGCCATGCACGAGGATCATGCCAGCCGGCGCACCAGATCGATGAAGCCCAGCGTCGCGGCCGAGCGTTCGTCGCCGCGGCAGGCGAGGTTGAGCGGCACGCTGATCGAGGGCTTGCCGCTCAGCGTGCGGTAGGTCACGCCCTCCAGAGGCAGGCGGCTGAGCGACGCCGGCACCATGGTGATGCCGAGCCCCGCCGCCACCAGATTCAGCGTCGAGACGATGCGCGGCGCCTCCTGGCCGACGAGCGGGCTGAAGCCCGCCTCGCTGCAGGCGCTGATGATGACGTCGTAGAGGCCGCGCCCGTCGGGCCGGCGGTAGAGGATGAAGGTCTCCTCGCTGAGGTCCTTCAGGGTGAGGCGCGGCCGGCGCACCAGGCGATGACGTGCTGGGAGCGCCGCCACCATGTCCTCCTGCAGCAGCGCATGGACCGCGAGGCCCTGCGGGTCGGCCAGGCCCGAGCGGATGAAGGCGATGTCCAGCCGCTCCTCGCGCAGGCCGGCCAGAAGCTCGGCCGAGCCGGTTTCCTCCAGCACGAAGGAGACGTCGGGCCGGCTCGCGCGGAACTCGCGGATGGCGCGCGCCACCAGGGGATGGAACGGCGCCGAGGTGGTGAAGCCCACGGCGATGCGGCCGACCTCGCCGCGCGCGGTGCGGCGCGCTCGGGCGGCGGCGCGGTCGACCTCGGCCAGCACCGCCTCGGCGTCGGCCAGGAAGGAGCGGCCGGCATCGGTCAGGCTGACGCCGCGCGGATGGCGCACGAACAGCGCGGCGTCGATCTCGCTTTCCAGCGCCTTGATCTGCTGGCTGAGCGGCGGCTGCTGCATGTTGAGCTTCTCCGCCGCCCGCGTGATGTGGCCCTCGCGGGCCACGGTAACGAAGTAGCGGAGATGGCGCAGTTCCATGGTCAGCCTCTTACGGACCGCCGGCTTCCAGCCTGCCTCATGAGGCATGAGCCGGCTGGAAGCCGGCGGTCCGGCAGTCATATGAATACAATATGATAAAGCCACTTATCATATATTTGAAGTGTGCGCCCTGCACGCCCATGCTCGCGGCACTTCGCCACCGGAGCCGCCGCCATGACCGCCCTGCTCGCCGCCAGCCTGTCGGCCCTGATGATCCTCACCGCCCTGCTGTCGGGCGTGTTCGGCATGGCGGGGGGCCTCATCCTGATCGGCGTGCTGCTGGTCGTCATGCCGCTGCCCCAGGCCATGGTGCTGCATGCGGTGACCCAGATGGCCTCCAACGGCTGGCGCGCCTTCCTGTGGTGGCGCCACATCGACTGGAAGATCGCCGCGGCCAGCATCGTCGGCAGCCTGTTGGCGGTCGGCCTGTGGTCGATCTGGCTCTACGTGCCCGACCGGGCGGTGGCGCTGCTGCTGCTCGGCCTCTCGCCCTTCATCGTGCGGGCGATCCCCGACAGCGTGCTGCCGCGCCACCTCGGTCCCGGCCAGATGCTGGGCGGCAGCGCCATCTGCATGATGCTGATGCTGGTCGCGGGCGTCACCGGCCCCTTGCTCGACACGCTGTTCCTGCGCACGCCCCTGGAGCGCAAGCAGATCATCGCCGCCAAGGCCGCCTGCCAGCTCTTCAGCCACAGCCTCAAGCTCGTCTACTTCGGCGCCCTGATCGACCAGGCGGGCTCGGTCGAGCCGTGGTTCCTCGCCATCGCCGTCGCCTCGTCGATGATCGGCACCTCGCTCGGCAAGCTCTTGCTCGAGAAGCTCAGCGACAGGCAGTTCCGCGTCTGGTCGAACCGCATCATCACCACCATCGCGACCTATTACGTGGGCTACAGCCTGGTCCTGATGGCGGGTATTGCCTGACGATTTCTCCTCCCCACGCCTAATGTCTGTCGGATTCACACATCGTGACGCCGCAAGGTGGTGCCGTACTTGATGGCGT
>WHTW01000164.1 GCA_009377525.1 Rhodospirillales bacterium | reverse complement strand
GCATCTTCGAGATGGTCAAGGCCGTGGGAGCGGCGAGCCATGCCGAGGTGCTGGGTGGGCGCAAGAAGCGATAACAGTCCGGCGAGTTTGGTAGCGGCCCAGGCAGTTGCAAAACCGTCACTTAGATCGAGACCCAATTGGATAGCTCGAACTTTGGTTCATCACCAGCACATCCCGCCAGACGTATAACGCGCGAATGTCTTTTGGTAACCATTCTCGTTACCGGCGCAGTTGGTGGCATCTCCATCATATGCGGGACGGGGCGATGGATTGGTGGCGGCTGTTGGGTGCGTTTCTACCGTACCATGCGCAAGAAGCATGTATTCGGCACCATTTGATCGGTAGATATAGCAGTGGGCGCTGGCATTCGTCGGTCTCGGGTCGAGCGGTAGGACGGAGATATAGGTGGGTGCGAGGTTGGGCACCCAGCCGTTCGCCCCAGACGTGGTCCTATCGAATAACCCCCATCCGGCAGTCGCCCCCGGGCAAGAGCCATACCAAGAAGGGGTACCGGTCACCGGATATGAACCGGCGTCAAGATAATAGAGCGCGAGGGCCTTCTCCAGTTCCCTGAACTCCGCCAAACGCCGCGCGTCGCGCGCTTTCGCGCGTGCACCTCCCAGGCTCGCGAATACGACAGTCGATAGGACGCCGATGATGGCGATCACGACCAAGAGCTCCATGAGAGTAAAACCTCGCCTGTACGTCTGGCTCGTTCGTTCGTTCATCATGGCTCGGCGGAGGAGTTATACCCAGGGTCCCCTATGGCACCCCTTGTTGGTTTAGGTGGCGCGGACGAGGAAATCACCAAGATGACCGCTATGCCGCCAGACCTTTCTTAACCAGCCATGCCGCGGGACATCTTCGCAGGCGCCGAAGAGGTGGACTTGATGAGTTGTTCTTCCTCATCAAACGATACGGTGCCCATACCCAAATCGTAGCATGCTGGTCACGCCTCTATGGTGGCCGTGGATGGACACCGAGGATTCTGCAACCCGTTCCTGCATGTTCCAGCGCTCAGTCCGCTTGAGCGGGTGCGGATGTTTCGGCGGCTTGGTCCGGGCTCGGACTTTCCATGCTGCCAGGTGAAGGAGCTTCATCCGGTGGCTCGGCCGGCGGGTCAGGCTCGACGGCAGGTTCCTCAACAGGAGGTGGGGCGGCGTCCGCTACAGTTACTTCCTCGGAGTTACTCGATGATTCCGCGCTCGGATCGCTCAGTGGCCCGACATTTTCCGGCGCAGCATCGGCATCGTCTTCGGAAGACGGCGCCTCAATCTCATCGTCGGGCTCCAACGTGTCGTCACTGGCGCCATCGCCGGACGGTTCCGCTTCCTCGATGCCGCGTTCTTCAAGCATCTGCTCGAGTTCGCTTTCGGTGATGCAGGTCGTGCCGATGCAAAGTTCGTTCGTCCGCAAGCGGTTCGAGAAGAATTCGACGGCGAACTCGGTAACCGTCGCCTGGAGCGAGACGGTCTCCTCATGTATCTCCTTCACCGCATTAACCACGGCGGCAAGGATTGGTCGGTCGGAGAGCGTGAGGAAGCCGTGCTTGTCTTCGCCTACGGCTTCGGGGATTGCGTCTCGGACGTTCTGCGCACTGAAGCCCGTGTACACGTTCGCGGTATCGAAGCCCGAGGAGCTCTTCCACGTGAAGTCGATAGGTTGAAGCGCGAGGACCGCTTCGAGGCCTTTGGTGAACTCGCCCCTGACGTCCTTGACCCGCTCGTCCGAGGATACCGAGAGATTGCCGTTCGCATCGGTTTGCAAAGTGCCCGCGCCGAAGTTCGCGAAGCGGACCGTCCCCGTCGTCGTGAGCTGCGCAGATGGCGACGAGGTCCCGATGCCGACGTTGCCGCCTGAGGTAAGTGTCAAGAATTCAGACGTATCATCGTATGTCCCGTCATCGTCCGTATCGGCGCTAATGTGCAGATTGTTGCCATCGGCAAACATACGGAAATCATCGGCGCTTGTCGTCCGGTCGACGAACTGGAGCCCGGGATTGAATGACGAGATAGTGATGTCTCCCGTGAGCGCACCTCCCGCGGCGCTTGAGTAGACACTGAGTGACGTATTGGACGTCGAGGTGCCGATGCCGATGGTGCCGCCTGCGGTGATTGCCATCTGCGTGACGTTGTTCTCGCGGAAGAATATGTTTTCACCGGCGGGGCGGTTGATGAAGAGGGCCTTGTCCGCGGCACTCGAGAGGATGTTGTAGTCGTTGAATGTGGCGCTGCCGTTGAGCCACACGGCATTGTAGCTACCGGTTCCGCCCATATTGATCGCACCGCGGGTCGCATTACCCCCGTAAATCGAGAGTGAAGCCATCGGGCTCGTCGTGCCGATGCCAATGTTGCCGTCATTACGAGCCACGAAATAGGTGCCGGTGCTGTTCGCTATCTCGAAGTTATTGCTCGATGCCGCCGACGTGTCCGAGACGAGCCGGAGGAGTTTCTGGGTGGCGCTGTTGTTGCGCTGCGATTCGATGGCGACGAGCCAGTCGGAATTTCTGCTCGACTGCACGAGGAGGTTGTCTGCATTCTCGGTAAATACCTGCGACGTGGCATCATCCCAGGAATGAAGTTGTGCGGTTGGCGTCGTGGTGCCGATGCCGACGTTGCCGCCGTTGAAGAACGTGAAGCTGTCGGAATTCACGCGAGCATTTTCGTTGCCTTCATCGTCGTAGAGCGAGAGGTAGCCATCGCCGCCTGAGAACTTGCCCAGGATCGCGCGCACCGCTCCAGAATTTGACACTGCTATGCCGCTGCCTGCACTGCCCACATCCACATCGAGTTTGTATGATGGTGTCGTCGTGCCGATACCGACGTTGCCGCCGCGGAGTGTCAATTCATCGCGGTACGTACTTGCGGCGCTCGCGGTGCCGAGCGTGATGAATGAATTCGCGTAGCCGCCGGGCGATGCGACGCTCGCGTGCCCGCTCACGATATGCCCAGCATTGAGTGAACGGCCGTCGACACCGACGAGACCTGCATGGAAGTTGATGCCGGCACCCGGACTACTGACGCCGGAATTAACAAGCATGAGCGTATCGCTCGATGCTGACGACGTAGTGATATTTGCAACATACGACGGAACGACGTCGAGGAAGTCTGCCGAAGAGAAAGCGTTGCTGCCAATATTAATTGCGCCACCGATCGAGGAGGTTGCCGTGCCGCTGATACCTTTGAAGGTGAAGGTGCCGTTATCGAGAAGGCTGAAAAGAGACACCTCGCTTGAATTCACAAACTGCGTGGTCGTACCTGTGCCGGTGCCCGATCCTTTAACGACCAGGCGCCCGTTCGGCGTCGTCGTGCCGATGCCGACGTTTCCGTTCTGGAAGTATGAGTTACCGTCGGTTACGGTGAAGAAGTTCGTACCCGTCTGGTTGTTTGCCGAAAGGATCGTCGCATCGCTGTCGGTATTGCCGACCCGGAGGTTGAGGCCGAGGCCGGTACCGCCGCCGTTCTCGACCGTGAGCGCATAGTTGGTGTTCGATGAGCCGCGCAGGTACGTATTGTTGACATCGGAATTCGTGAATACGGCGAATTGCCCGGCAGGCGTCGAGGTGCCGATGCCGAGGCGACCGCTCTGATCAATGCGCATGGATTCGGTTCCAGCGGCGATGGATGAGGCGCTGTTGTAGAAAACATGCTGATAGCCGGTGAATCTGCTTGTGATAACCGAATTGTTGGAATCCGCGAAATTGAATCAGGAGGCTTCTGTGAGGTCGCGCAGACCGATGGTTGTGTCACAGCAGGTCGCGACCTCATTGAAGCCGGATTGAACGAAGCCGCGGGGTGGCGGTCTGGCTATGGGGATTGTGGCTGCGGCGTCTGGTCCGAGACGCCAGGTCGAGCGTCCTGGGTGTCACTTGTAGTGTGCCGATCTGGGTAGGAGACGGTCATTGTCGAGCGCTCATGCGGGGCGGAGACGATCGATCCGGTCGGTTTGTCGCCGCCCTGGGATGGTTTAGGAGCGATGGCGTGTGGACAGACAAGACGCTGCCGTCCGGAGCACGTGCTGCCCGGCATTGTCGCCCCCGCGGTGTCGGAGCGCGGTCGCGTCATGAGCTGTCGTTCCAGAAGGCTGGGCGGCGAGATTGCGACCGTGGCAGGATGGCGAGGATAATCATTGCGCCGCCACAGCAGGGACAGCGATCGAGCGTGCGCGACGGAACTGCGTCATCGTTGTGTTCGGCAGGCGGGTTTGGCAGCGAAGCCTCGAGCAGCCTGCGGCAGAGCGCGAGCTTCCCGGTACGCTGGCCGTTGGCGAGAAAGCCGTAATGGCGAATGCGGTGGAAGCCGTCCGGCAGGGTATGCATCAGGAAGCGGCGGATGAACTCGTCGGCGCTGAGCGTCATGAGCTTCGACTTGGCGTGGTGGCGATAATCCTTCCAGCGGAAGGTGACGTCGGTGCCGGTCACGCTGATCAGTCTGGAGTTGGCGATGGCGACGCGATGGGTATATCGGCCGAGATAGGCCAGCACCTGGGCAGGGCCGCCGAAGGGCGGCTTGGCATAGACGACCCAGTCGAGCTGGCGCACGGCGTGGAGGCGGTGAGCGAAGGCGGCAGGCTCGGCAAGGCCGGCGAGTTCGCCGAAGAAGCCGAGATCACCAGCTTCGAAGGCAGCCCGCAGCTGGTCGAGGAACAACCGGCGGAAGAGCCGCGAGAGCACGCGGACCGGCAGGAAGAAGCCGGGCCGACAGGCGACCCATCGTGTTCCATCGAGCGACGGCCCGCCGCCCGGCACGACGCAATGGACGTGCGGATGATGGTGCAGGTTCTGGCCCCAGGTATGGAGCACGGCGAGGAGGCCGATCTCGGCGCCGAGATGCTTGGGATCGGCGGCGATGGTGCGCAGCGTCTCGGCCGCGGTCCGCAGCAGGATGGCGTAGACCGTCTCCTTGTTGTGGAACGCAATCTCGGCGACCTGTGCCGGCAGCGTGAACACGACGTGGAAGTACGGCACCGCCAGCAGCTCGGCCTGGCGCGCCGCCAGCCAGTCGTCGCGGGCCTGGCTCTGGCACTTCGGGCAGTGCCGGTTGCGGCAGGAGTTATAGGCGCAGCGGACGAACCCGCACTCGGAGCAGCCCTCGGTGTGGCCTCCCAGCGCCGCCGTGCGACATAACTCGATGGCGCTCATCACCCGCCGTTCGACGCGGCCGAGATGGCCGTCGTGCTCACGGCGATAGGTGTCGCCGTGGCGGCGCAAGACATCCGCCATCTCCAATCGCGCTGCCATGGCCGCGCCTGCTCAGGCGGGCGGCACGACCTCCAGTGTCAGCCGGTCGAGTGGGCTCTCGGTCCGCCGGATCAAGGCGTTCGAGACCCGCGTATAGCGCGCCGTGGTCGAGAGGCTGCTGTGACCCAGCAGCACCTGGATGATGCGGATATCGGTGCCGTTCTCCAGCAGATGGGTGGCGAAGCTGTGGCGCAGCGTATGCACCGTCACGCGCTTGGCCAAGTCCGCTGCGGCACAGGCCGAGCGGCAGGAGGAGTGCAGCACCTGGACGTCGATTGGCTTGCTCTCGTCCCGACCGGGAAAGAGCCAATGCTTGGGGCGGGCCAACCGCCAGTAGGTTCGCAGGATCCTGAGCAGTTGCGCCGACAGCATGACGTAGCGGTCCTTGCCGCCCTTGCCGTGCTCCACCCGGATGACCATCCGGCCGCTGTCGATATCACAGACCTTGAGGCCAGCGGCCTCGGACACCCGCAGCCCCGCTGCATAGGCCGTTGTCAGCGCGGTGCGTGTCTTCAGGCTCGCTACCGCCTCGAGAAAGCGCACGACTTCATCGGCGTTCAGTACCACCGGCAGCTTGCGCGGCTCGCGCGCGTAGGCGATGCGCTCCGGGATCTCAGCCTGCCCCAGCGTCACCCCATAGAAAAACCGCAGCGCGCAAACCGTCTGGTTCAGCGCCGGCCACGAAATGCCGGTCGACACCAGATGCACCTGGAAGGCGCGGACGTCCTCCACACTCAGCCGATCCGGCGAGCGGCTAAAGTATCGGCTGAACTTCGTAACCGCATACAGGTAGGATCGCTGCGTCGCCGGCGACAGATTGCGGACGGTCATGTCCTCGATCATGCGGCGGCGTAGAGGGCTCATCTCGGCCATCGGGGGCTCCTGTCTAGAGGGTTGGGCTTCGCAACCGCAATCCTCTCAGACGGGACGCCTTCCCTCTAACCCTTCACCCCAATCCCGCGCCAGCGGGTTCGTTCAATCCGATAGACGCTTGAGCGTGGGGAGGAAAGCTTCCGCACTGCACGCTCTGGCGAAAGCAACACCCACTCTCTAGGCTGCCCGTCATGCCAACGCGGACCCTGACGTTCTACATCGACTACAAGAGCCCTTACGCCTATCTGGCCAAGGAGCCGGCCTATCGGCTGGAGCGGGAAACCGGGCTCGCGATCGACTGGCTGCCCTACATCCTCGACATTCCCGCCTATCTCGGCAGCGCCAAGGTCGACGCCGAGGGCCGCGTCCTGGAACAGGACCGTAACGCCCATCAGTGGCGCCGCGTGAGATACAGCTACATGGACGTGCGGCGCGAGGCCAACCGGGTCGGGCTCACCATCCGCGGCACGCGCAAGATCTGGAACTCGTCGCTGGCCGGCATCGGGCTCCTCTACGCCAAGCGGCAGGGCGCCTTCCGCGCCTACAATGACGAGGTGTTCGATCGGTTCTGGAAGCACGACCTCGACATCGAGAGCCCCGCCGCTCTCGCCGATGTGCTGATGCGCGCCGGCGCCGATGCAGCGGGCTTCGCGTCCTTCGCGGAAGGCGATGGCCCGCGCGAGTTGAAGGCGGTGCAGGACGCGGCCGAGGCCAAGGGCGTTTTCGGCGTACCGAGCTTCCTCTTTCCCGACGGCGACTTGTACTGGGGACGCGAGCATCTGCCGCATATCCGCAAGGTCGTGGCGGCGCGCTAGCGCGTCTCAGTATTCGACGAGCATGAGGTTAGCGCTGGGTAATGGCTCGGCTATCCCCCCTCGTGCCCGCTGGCTGCTGGATACTTCCGAGATCGGCCTTGCCGGTCGAGGTGTCGGCGAGCCGCATGGCCTTGCCATTCGACCCGGCATGTTCGACGCCTTCACCGCGACCGGCAGCAGAGGCAGGCGCCGCATCGCGGCCAGGAAGGCTGCCGCGAACAGTGCTGCCCCATGATCGCCACGTTGACCAGGAAGGCGAAGGGCACCGGTCCCAGAAGATGGAAACCGAGTGCCGTCAGCAGGAAGCTCAGCCGGCCCGAGGCGTCATGGAAGTCGACAGGCGCGACATGCCCCGAGTAGACGTGCCAAGCCCCCGACAGGTTGAACAGCAGGTCCTGCGTCATCACCTTCGACAGAAGCGTGGCCGGCGAGGCGAGTGCCCAGGCCACGATCAACACGGGCAGTCCGGCCAGCATCAGCAACACGGTCGGCGAGTACCGTCCGTCGCGTGCCGCCGTTATGATGAGGCGCCGGACCGTCGCGCCCGAAGACGCAAAGGCTGATCCCGCCGAGAGAATCCCTACCCCCGGTTCCCACACGTTTCCAGCCAGGCCGCTACGGCTAGCACGCGTGGGATTGGCCCCGCTGTGACATTGATGGGATTTGCCGCGTCACCTGAGCGCCGGTTAACCTCTCGCATCTTCAAGGTTTCTGTGACCTGCCACGACCCAGGCCGGATGACTTGACCACGCCTCGCACCTCCTGCGCGAACAGCGTGGCCACCGGGCTGGGCGCGCGGTCCTTGAGCCTGAGAAGGCCGATCGGATTGGTGGCACCGGCAAGCACCACCGGCAGCGCCGTCAGCAGAGGATGCTCGGTCGGCACCCGCAGCATCGTCTCGGGATGGATCGTCAGGAAGGAGCCCTGTGCCGCGAGGCTCGCCAGCATGTAGGTCGAGGATGCGGTGACGGCCACACGCGGCATGGCAAGACCCTGCGCTGCGAAGGCGGCGCGGATCATCGGTCCCAGGAAACCTCCAGGCGAAGGCAGCGCCCAAGGTCCGTCCATGAGGTCGGCCAGCGTCAGTCGCTGCCGTTTGCGGGCCCACCGGTTGCGCTTGCCGGCGATCACCGCAAGGCGATCGTAGAACAGGATCTCCGCCGCGGTGCCTTCCGGCGCGACCGGCTCGGCCATGCGGCTGATGACCAGCTCGATGCTGCGCCGGTGCAATTCGCGCATCAGGATCTCCGTCGGCTCCACGATGAGCTCGAAGGACATCCGGGGATGGCGGCGGATCAGCCGGTCGATCGCCGCGCCGGCCACCGCCGACATGGGCGGCGTCGCGCCGATCCTGATCTCGCCGGCGCTGGGATCGGCAAGAAACGTGATGTCGCGCAGGCCCTGCTGCAGCTCGTTGAAGATGGCGACGCCGCGTTGCGTCAACGCTTCGCCGAAAACGGTCGGCCGAGCTCCCTGCGGGCCACGATCGAGAAGGGCGACGCCCAGCGCCTGCTCCATTTCGTTGATCGCGTAGGACACCGCGGGCTGGGTCATCCCAAGTGTTCTCGCCGCCTTGGCCATGCTGCCCGTCGCGATGGTCTCCTGCAGCACGCGCAATCCGTGCAGCTTGATCCGCCGGCCTCGTCGATCGTCCAAGGACATCCGCGCCTCCAGAATTTTCTTATAGGGATATCATGCTTTCCACAGTTTTCTTATTGCCCGTTTCGACCGACCATCGCCGCTCGATCGATCGATGGCTTTCGACAGTCAGTCCACGAAAGGACCCGATCCATGCGCTTTGTCGCCTTCTTTCTCTCCCTCGCGACGGGCTTTGCCGTTACCGGCGGTGTCGCGCAGAGCCAGTCGCCTCAGCCCGTCGACAAGCCGCTGCGCTTCGTGATGCCCTATGCCGCGGGCAGCGGCGGCGATTCCCTGATCAGGCTGATGACGGAGTCGTTGCGCACGAGCCTTGGGCGACCGGTCATTGTCGAGAACAAGCCCGGCGCCGCCGGCCGGCTGGGCGTGCAATTCGTCAAGAAGGCGCCAGCCGATGGCAGCGTGCTGCTGTTCACGCCGATCGCGCCCATGAGCGTCTTTCCCAACGTTTATCAGGATCTGGGATACGACGCGGTGGCCGACTTCCGGCCGGTGTCGCAGATCGCGACCTTCGATCTCGGCCTGGCGGTAGGGCCGGCGGTTCCCGCGACGTCGGTGAAGGAACTCGTCGCCTGGCTGAAGGCCAATCCCGACAAGGCGAGCTACGGCACGCCGGCCGCCGGATCGCTGCCGCACTTCTTTGCGTTGATGTTCGGTCGCGCTGCCGGCGTTGAGCTGCGCCACGTTCCCTACAAGGGCAACGCGCCGGCGCTCGCCGACCTGACGGGCGGTCACCTGCCATTGTTCTTCACCTCGACGCCCGATCTGGTCGAGCTCCACAAGAGCGGTCGCCTCCGCGTGCTGGCTACGTCCGGCCGCGAGCGTTCCGTCGTGCTGACCGATGTTCCGACCTTCCGCGAGGCCGGCTATGCGATCGAAGGCACGGGATGGTACGGCATCTTCGCGCCGGCCAAGACGCCCGAGGCTGTCGTGGCGCGGCTCAGCGAGGCGATCATTGCGGCATCGCGCGCGCCCGAAGTCGTCGCCCGCATGCAGGTCCTCGGCCTTCGTCCCACCGGCACCACGCCGGCCGAATTGGCCCGCATCCAGCGCGCCGATCTCGACCTTTGGGGGCCGGTCATCCGGGCATCGGGCTTCAAGCCGGAGCAGTAGGCGCTTCCGGCACAGGGATTGGCGGGGCGGGTTGACGGCATGGATAGGGTCCGCTACCCCCTCGCACCCCCCTGCGGACCATAAAGAAGTGCCTGATTCAGCCGTTGTCCCTGCTTCCGACGTCCGCCTGGCCGGCCATCCTGCCGGGCTCAGGCGGACGTTCGCCATCATCTCGCATCCCGACGCCGGCAAGACGACGCTGACCGAGAAGCTGCTGCTGTTCGGCGGCGCCATCCATGTCGCAGGTGCGGTCAAGGCGCGCGGCGAGGCCCGGCGCGCGCGTTCGGACTGGATGAAGATCGAGCAGCAGCGCGGCATCTCGGTCACCACCTCGGTGATGCATTTCGAGTATGGCGGCGCGGTGTTCAACCTGCTCGATACGCCGGGCCACGAGGACTTCAGCGAAGACACCTATCGCACGCTCACCGCCGTCGATTCGGCGGTGATGGTGATCGACGCCGCCAAGGGCATCGAGGCGCGCACCCGCAAGCTGTTCGAGATCTGCCGCCTGCGCGACGTGCCGATCGTCACCTTCATCAACAAGCTCGACCGCGAGGCCAAGGACCCGATCGAGCTTCTGGACGAGATCGCCTCGACCCTGGCCCTGGACGTGGCGCCCATGACCTGGCCCACGGGATCGGGCCAGGCGTTCAAGGGCACCTACGACCTCGCGAACAACCGCATGCTGGTGTTCGACTCGACCGATCGCAACCGTATCGGCGAAGTGATCGAGAACTACACCATCGACGATCCCCGGCTCGCCGAGGAGGTCGAGCTGGTGCGCGCCGGTTATCCGGCCTTCGACATGGAGTCGTACCGCGCCGGGCATCTCACCCCGGTGTTCTTCGGCAGCGCCTACAACAATTTCGGCGTCCGCGAGCTGTTGGATGCATTGGCCGCCTGGGCGCCGCCGCCGCGCCCGCAGCCGGCCGAGCCGCGCGCCATCGAGCCGACCGAGCCCAGGGTTTCGGGCTTCGTCTTCAAGGTCCAGGCCAACATGGACCCCAACCACCGCGACCGCATCGCCTTCCTGCGGCTGTGCAGCGGCAAGTTCCGCCGCGGCATGAAGCTCACGCAGATGGGCACCGGCAAGGTGCTGTCGGTCAACTCGCCCATCCTGTTCTTTGCCCGTGAGCGCGAGATCGTCGACGAGGCCTGGCCGGGCGACATCATCGGCGTGCCCAACCACGGCGTGCTGCGCGTCGGCGATACGCTGACCGAGGGCGAGGCGATCAAGATTGTCGGCATCCCCAACTTCGCGCCCGAGATCCTGCGCCGCGTGCGGCTGGAGGACCCGATGAAGTCCAAGCAGCTCAAGCGCGCGCTGGAGGATCTCGCCGAGGAGGGCGTGACCCAGGTGTTCCGCCGCGTCATCGGCGGCGATCACATCGTGGGCGTGGTCGGCGAGCTGCAGCTCGACGTGCTGAAGACCCGCGTCGAGGCCGAGTACCAGGTCAAGATCGACCTGGAACCCGCGCCCTTCGAGACCGCGCGCTGGATCTCGGCCGACAGCAAGGCCGACCTCGAGGCGTTCATGTCCGCCAACCGCGGCGGCATGTCCGAGGATCGCGACGGCTCGCCGGTGTTCCTGGCGCGCAACGCCTGGGAACTTGGCTACATCGCCGAGAAGTCGCCGAAGATAAAGTTCTCCGACATCAGGGAACGCTCATAACTGGGAGCGCGCCACTCCCGTGGCGCTCATGAGGCCAGCAGACCCGACACCAACCTCGCCCTGAGGAACATCGCGAAGCGATGCGTCTCGAAGGGTGGGAACCAGTCGTGCTGTTGCCCACCCTTCGAGACGCAGCCCGTTGGGCCGCTCCTCAGGGTGAGGTTATCGGGTTGCTCGGCCTGTCATGAGCGCCACGGAGTGGCGCGCTCCCAGCACTAAGCCTTCCGCTCCGTCACCGGCTCCGTCACTCGCTCGGCGCGCAGCTTCGCCAGCTCCTCCGCCTTCAGCCCCAGCAGCTCCGCCAGCACCTTCTCCGTGTGCTGCCCCAAGGTCGGCGCGGGGCTCCTGATCTCGGCCTTGCCGCCGGTGTGCAGGCGGATCGGCGAGATCGGCACGCGCGTGCGGCCGCGCCGCGGATGCTCGATGTCGACCCAGAAGCCGCGCGCCTCGAGATGGGGATCGCGCGCCACCTCGCGCGCCGTCTTGACCGGCGCGCACGGCACATGCGCCTCGTTCAGGAGTTTCAGCACTTCGTCCTTGGTGCGCGTGATCGTCCAGGCGCCGACGGTGTCGTCGATCTCCGCCATGTTCCTGGCCCGGCCCACCGTCGTTGAATATTCCGGGTGATTGGCGAGATCGGCGCGGCCCAGCAGCTGGCACATCGACTGCCAGTGCCGCTCGGCCGAGGTGAAGATCGCGACGAAGCCGTCGCTGCAGGGATAGGTGTTGTACGGCGCCATGGCGAGCGCGGGATGGCGGTTGCCGGTGCGCTCGGGCACGTTGGCATCGCCGTCCATGACGGCGCCCAGCGCCGAGGCGAGCGCGATCACGCCCGCCTCGTGCATGGCGACCTCGACGCGCTGGCCTTGGCCGGTGCGCTCGCGCTGGACCAAGGCGCCCAAAATGCCGGCGCAGAGATGGATGCCGGCCAGGAAGTCGCAGACGGCGGCGCCCGCCTTGGTCGGCGGCCCGTCGGGCTGGCCGGTCGAGTTCATGATGCCGCTCATCGCCTGGACGGTGACGTCCATGGCGGCGAGGTCGCGGTACGGCCCGTCGAGCCCGAAGCCCGAGCTGCCGCCATAGACCAGGCGGGGATTGAGCTTGCTGAGGGTGTCCCAGCCCAGGTCCAGCCGGTCCATGACGCCGACGGCGAAGTTCTCGATCAGCACGTCGGCCTTGGCCGCGAGCTCGAGGAAGAGCTGCTTGCCGCGGGCCTGCTTGAGGTCGAGCACCACCGACTCCTTGTTGGAGTTCAGCATGACCAGCGGCCACGGCTCGACCTCGCGCTTGCGCCGGCGCACGACGTCGCCCTCCGGCGGCTCGATCTTGAGCACGCGGGCGCCCATGAAGCCCAGCATCAGGCCGCAGTAGGGTCCGTTGTAGATCTGCCCGAGATCGAGGACGAGCATGCCGTCGAGCGGGCGGCGGATGGTCATGGGTGTTTCCTCTTCCTTCTCTCTACGATTTGCCGCTCATGCTCCCTCTTGGGGGAGAGGCTGGGTGAGGGGGTGATGCAGGAGACAGTCTTCGCGTTGACCCCCTCACCTAACCTCTCCCCCAAGGGGGCCCCCAAGGGGGAGAGGAACATGACGCAGCTGTTGCTGTTCACTTAGCCCGGCACTGGATGCACCTGCTTGAAATGCCGCGCGATGTCGATGCGGCGCGTGATCCAGACGCGCGGCTGGGCCGCCAGCCAATCCAGCACCCGCGCCAGGCCCAGCGCGCGGCCGGGATGGCCGATGATGCGGTTGTGCAGGCCGAAGCTCAGCATGCGCGGCGGATCCTCCTCCAGCACGCACTGCACGGCGTTCTTGATGTAGGCGAGGTACTCCTCGCCGCTGGTCATGCCCTGGCGCGCGAAGCGCACATCGTTGTGGGTGATGGAGTAGGGCACGATCAGCTGGGTTCGTGAACCAACCTTCAGCCAATAGGGCAGCTCGTCGTCGTAGGTGTCGCTGTCGTACTCGTAGCCGGCGTCGAGCAGCATGTTCCGCGTCTGCATCGAGGGCGCATAGCGGCTGTACCAGCCGGCCGGCCGCGCGCCGATGGTCCGGGTGATGCTCTCGGTCGCTATCTCGATCTGCCTGCGCTCGTAGTCGGGCGCCATGGTGGCGTGCATCTCCCACTTGTAGCCGTGCCCGGCCACGTCCCAGCCCGCCTCACGCATGGCCGCGCACGCCTCGGGATTGCGCTCGAGCGCGCGGGCGATGGCGAACACCGTGCAGGGGAGCTTGCGCCTGGTGAACATGCGGTGCAGGCGCCAGAAGCCGGCGCGGCTGCCGTACTCGAACATGCTCTCGGCGCCGAGGTCACGGCCGGCGAAGGTGGCGGTCGAACCCTCGGTCAGGCCGGTCTCGGAGGCGGGATCGCCGTCCGGCACCGAGCGCTCGCCGCCCTCCTCGTAGTTGATGACGAAATTGACCGCGACATGCGCCCCGCCCGGCCACTGGGGATCGGGTGGGTTTCGCCCGTAGCCCACGAAGTCGCGGACGCGGCCGGCTTCTTCATCCGTCATGCCTCACCTCCCGGCCGAGACTTTAGCGCGAACCGGGAGGTGCGGGCGACTGAAGCAGGCGCCCGAACCGTCCTGCGATCATGTCTTCCGGACTGCGAGTCCAGCTCGCTCATGTGTTCATGAGCGTCGGGAGCCGAATCGACCTTTGGTCGATTCGACGTGGATGCGCGCGGTCCGGAAGACTTGAATCCGAATCCGATCAGAGGTTCTTCGGGTTGCCCTCGAGAACCTTGAGCCGATAGCCGCTCTTGTTCTTGCGCGTGAAGGTGACCTCGTCGCCGGTGCGGCTGATCGTCTGGCAGTCCTTGTCCTCGTCGGGATACTTGAAGCAGACCCTCTCGCCCTCGAGCGACCACTTGCCCTTGGTGATCTCGCTGCCTTCCATCAGCGAGAGCGTGCCGTCCTTGCGGTAGTACTCGAAGATCACCTCGCCATCGATCTTGCCGGTCACGGTATTGCCGATGAGGGTCAGCCAGGCCTCGGCGCCGGTCAGCGTCTTGCCGCCCGTCGCCGGCGGCGCCACGGCGGCCACTTGGCCACCGGATGGGGCGGCAACGCCACCAGCCGCGCCCGCGCGCATGCCGGCATACTCGACCTTGAGTCCGAAGATGTCGCTCAGCGCATTGGGCTGCTCGATCTTGTCGAGGTCGGCGAGCGAGGCGCTCTTGGCCGGTGCGACCGAGATGGTGATCGGGCCCTTCGGCTTCTTCCAGTCGCCGATGAAGGAGGCGATGCCGTCCAGCGCCTTCACCGTGTCCGGTGCCTTTCCTGCAGCAAAGGCGCCGATCGGCGCCACCGCCATGGCCATCATCGCGTCGGCCGCCATGCCCTGTTGCTTGGCGAGGGCGGGCACGAGCTGCGACAGCAGCCCCACATCGGCGTACACCAGCGACGCCGAGCGCAGGCTGGCGGTGTCCTTGGCGCCGGCCGCCTCACTCGCCTTGTCGCTCACCCCGTCGAGAACCAGGCTGAGCGACAGGCTGCCCTGGCCCTGCAGGCCGACCTCCAGCTTGGACACGGTCAGCACCTTGGCGGCCGGGTCGAGCCGGTAATCCAGCGCCAGGTCGACCGGCGCCTTCGGCACCCCGAAGCTTTCGAGCATGCCGCTCAGCTCGTCGTCGCCGGTCATGCCCTCGATCTTGAGCTTGGCGAAGAGAGGGATCTCGTCCTTCTTGCCGCGGTCCTTCATGCGATCGAAGTCGGCCTCCTCGACGGTGACCTTCTCGATCTTGATCGTGCTGTCCTGACCGCTCGTCGCCGCCGAGCCCGGCATGACGACAACGACGTTGCTCAGCGTAAAACCCTTGTCGCCCAGGGGTGCGGCCTTGGCGTAGGTGAGCGACTTGAACTCGAGCTGCGGCTTGATCTCCTTCTCGAAGCGCTGCAGCCCGTCCTGGGCGTGCGCCTGCACGGCCGCGAACAGCGACAGGCCAAGCAGGAGAGCCAGCGTTCTCCAGAACCCACTCTTCGCCATGTTGATCTCCCCCGAACTGCAGGAACGATCCAAGCAGGTTATGGGGGCGTCGGCTCCGGGGCTGTGGCGATTGCCACACTCGGCAAGCGTCCTTTAGGGTCCGCCCGTGGCAGACGAATCTATTTGCCCGGACCGCGGTACGCCGCCCGGCTGGCTGCAGCGCCTGCACGAGGAGGAGCTGTCGGGCTTCGCCTTCGCCTTCAAGGCGCGCGCCATCGCCCTCGGCGTCGTCTTCATCTGGGTGGTGTTCTCCTCGTCGTGGACCCGCCTGCCGGTGCTGATCGCGGCGATGGCGCTCTTCTTCACGGTCGTCCAGGGCAATGTCGGCATCGCCGACCGGTTGGAATTCACGACCTTGGGCGACACCGTCAACGTGGCGAGCCGCCTGGAGAGCATGACGCGCCAGTTCGAGGCCGGCATTCTGCTGAGCCTGGAGACCCTGGCGGCGGCTGAGCGTTCCAGCCCGCTGCCGACCGATCTCAAGGTGCGCTGCCGCGATCTAGGCTTGCAGCCCATCGTCGGCCATGCACCGATCCACATCATCGCCATCGACCGGAGACCCTCAGCATGAACAACGTCGTTCGCATCGATCCCGGGCCTCGCATGAGCGAGGCGAGCATCTTCGGTGACCGCATGTATCTCTCGGGCATGATCCCCGAGGACACCTCGGCGGACATCACCGGTCAGGTGAAGCAGGCGCTGGCCGAGATCGACACGCTCCTGAAGAAGGGCGGCAGCGACAAGTCGAAGATCCTGTCGGCCGTGATCTGGCTTCGCGACATTGGCGACGTCGCCGCCATGAACGCGGTGTGGGACGCCTGGGTCGTGCCCGGCCAGACGCCGGCCCGGGCCACGGTGCAGGCACGTTTGAACGACCCGAAGATGAAGATCGAGATCATGGTCGTGGCGGCGACCACCCCCTCACCCTTATATGAGCGATAAGGAGTCAAGTGTGGGTTTGGCTTTTTTTGTCA
>WHTW01000163.1 GCA_009377525.1 Rhodospirillales bacterium | reverse complement strand
AATAAAGTCGTGGTTCGAACCCTGGCGCGTCCAATGTGGCCGATGCCTGCGCCCATTCAATGCACGATGCCAATCTCGCTCGGCTCGTCATGAGCAGCGGCTCTATGGCCCTCAAAACATTCCGTTCCGGCTGTGGCGTGATGCCGTTCGTGGCGGTGATATCATCGATCGATGGCATCGCCGCCAACCTTGCGGCCTGCTGCCGCCCAACTGGGTGATGCGGATCCTGAAGCAGCCGCTCAATTACCAGTATGGGCCGCACAATTCACGATTGCTCTCCGTTCTCGTGCCGGAAGCCGCCCACGGCGCGTTCTGGCCACGGCAATTTAGGATCGACCTTAGTGCCGCCACCTTGCCCGTGCGGATCTCGATCCTGGCCGGCATCACGCGCTTCAACGACGGCGCACAAACGACCTTGAGCGAACTCAGTGCGAGAACTACGTCGGCCGGCCGCAAGGCCATTGCCGATCTACTCAACGCGCTGCCCAACGCCATCGCCAATGAGTTGCGCGGGAACCACCTCCAAAAGGCCGCGCGTCAGCACGGTGCCTTGTCCGTCCACGCACATACACTGAGTCGTGAATTAGATGTTAATTTACGACAAATCGGCCACATCTGTCGCGAATTAACGTCACGACCACGTCTCGGCACGCCCTAGTCGTGCAATTAACGGCCACCCGACAACTGCGGCAGCCGCGGCGGCAACGAAGGCGAGCTCGATCGGCGTCGAGAACTGCTGCAGTGCCTGGCTCTCCTGAGATCGACGTGTATGGGTCGGCAGAAGAGCCGCGACCTTGCTCAGCATCTGCAGCACGCCCGCAGGCGACGCGGCCTGGCCGCAGATGGCGGGACCGAACTTGCGGAGGAACAGGACGGTCGCGGCCTCGCAGGCGTCATACGCTGCCAGTCCCAGGCACCGGCCGCATCGGAGCCGCCGAAGGCGCGCTCCATGGCGGCCCGCAGCGCGACCGCGTCGATGCGGTTGCCGCGTTCGAGGTGAGGCAGAAGGAGGCGCGCGGCGTCGACGAGACCTCGGGGCGCGTCGGTTTGTGGGTATGCGAGGGCGAGCAGCGGCGCCTCTACGGCCGCTGGAGCGGAAACGATCGTCATGGAGAGGACCTCGGAGAGCGGGAACGGGCAGAACCGCGGGGCGCTCTCTCGACCCCCATCGGCTCAAACCCGTCCCGGCCGCCCTCTTCCTCTCATCTCGGCATCGTCGGCCGCGCCGCCCGGTGGTCCGGATGAGTGGGGTCGCGGCAACCGGCGGCACGGCACATTCCGCGCGAGGAGTGGAAAATCGCTGCCCTAAAGAACGAAGGCCCGACACGTTGGTCGGGCCTTCGCGTGAAGCGTCAGGAAAATCAGACCGCGGGAGCTGCTCGCAAGACCCTCTTATTCGGCGGCTCGCTGAGATTGAGCGTCCTCGCCTTCGGTGAGGAATGCCGGACGGTTGCCGACCGCGCTCCCCGGAGAATCGAATGATGGCGCATCGTCCGTGAGACGCGGCGGTTCCGGCAGCCAGCCGGTACCATCGAGCAATCGCTCAGCCTCCTGTGCCATCTCGGCCTTCTTGAGGTGGTCCAAGAGTGGCGTGGTCGCCCTACATTTTCGGCCGGCGAGGAGTCGGAGGTGCCGAGAACACGCCACAGCTTCAGCGCAATCAGTCAGGGGGTTGTGGATGACGAAGTCAAAACGTGGCTGACCGCGCTTCTGAGCCGGCCGTCCTAGTTCCGCTTGAGTAAGCGAATGGGCTCAAGATGTGTCAAGTTTAGGCGACGAGATTGGCGTGGGCGAGGGAAGCGCGGATCTGGCGGTCGAGGGCGTCGAATGCGCGGCGGAGCGGGATAGGCTTGGCGGCATGTCCGGGTAGGACGGCAGCGAGTCTTGGGCGCAGCAGGCGGTTGTAGGCTCGAGTGAAGAACAGGGCAGCACGCCAGCCAAGATCGGTGACGCGATATCGGTGGCTGCGCGGTCGGCGCTCGATCATGCCGTGCAGGCGCAGGCGACGCAGCTGGTAGGTGATGGCGCCCTGGCCGATGGCGTGGGCTGCGCGCGCCCCTTGAGGTCGGCGAGATGCCGGCGCAAGTCGGCACAGCGGAAGCCGTCTGGGAGCAGACGGAACAGCAGCAGGGCATGGAAGAGGTGGTGGACCTTGGGGTCGGCGAAGCGCAGGCCGGAGGCGCGCTGGCCGTCGCGGCAGACCGGACGGTCGATCGACTGGAAGGTGGCTTCGACGAGCATGCAGTCGTGGCTGAGGCGCTCGAGGTTGAGCAGGCGGCGATTGGCGGCAAAGCCGATGTGGCGCAGCGCGGGCAGGTTGGCCAGGCGGCGGCCGATCCTGAAGTCGTAGGCGTTGTTGATGGTGGTCTCGGTCCTGAGTGCGCGGCCTTCCTTGTGGTACTGCTTGATGCGGGTGCGCTTGTAGTCGACGTGCAGCGAGGGCGTGAAGCCCCGGGTCAGGACGCGGGTGCGGAAGCGGCCGGGGGTGGAGCGAATGACCCTGCGGCCGAAGATCAGCTGGACCTGGTCTGGCCGCCCCAGATCGAGGTTCTCGTGGATTACCTGCTCGAAGAACAGGCGGCCGTGCTCGGGTCGGTCGAGCACCTGGGTGAGCGAGAACTCGGCCTGCAGGATGGAGATGTCGTAGCGATAGCCGGCGCGCCGGTCGTCGGCGGTGAAGGGATGGGGCAGCCGGCGCAGCCATTTGCGCAGCAGGGCGTCGGTCTTGGCCGCTGACAGGCCGTCGCAGATCGCCTGCAGGCGGGCCGGATCGGCGCAGGTCAAGGACGCCGTTGTCGAGCGCCTCGAAGGCGATGCCCTCCTTGGCCAGCTGCCGCTTGGCGTACTCATGGCCGTTGAGGCAGAGCTTGGCGTTGTAGGGGAAGTAGCTGCAGAACTTCAGGACGAAGGGCCCGAAGTCGCGGTCGACGGCATAGACGTAGTATTGGTTCACCATCGCCGACGAGCGCACGATCCACGGCCAGCCCCTGGTGCATCGTAGCGCTTGATGGTGCGGAACACCGGCGCCTTCTCCTGGGCCTTGCCGATGAACACCACCCCTTTCTCCCAGTCGAAGCGCTTCAGCCGCTCGGCCATCACCTCGTCCTTGCGCTCGCCGGGACGGAACTGCACCACCTCGATCTCGTGCGCCTGGGCATAGCGCTCCAGCGCCGCCACGAAGCGGCGGCTCATCGGAGCCATCAGCGCCGATGAGGCGAACGGATGCCCACGGTGCCCGCGGAAGAACCACGCAACGTCCTTCTCGCGTTGCAGCTTCGGCACGTAGACATTGAGGTACATCCGGTCGATGCACTCGACCGACAGCCTCACATGATCGGCCAATATCTGCGCCACGCTCTGTGCTACCATCTCCCCGGCTCCGGCTGTTCGGTTTTTGCCCTGCAAAGGGCGTTTAACCGCTCACGCGGTCCACCTGGGACTGGTTCTACCAGAGCCCGTCATGAACCGGCGGCCGGAGCCACCGCCTACAGCTCGCCGGTCTGAGGCCAAGCCTCGTTAGACGTGTTATCGAGCCGTTGTGATCGCTCCCCCTCGCCTCTTTTGGCAGCCGCAATCGGAGGAGTCGCGGCCAGGCCCCTGCTCGATACATAGCTCGATCAGCCCGCCGCGGTAGTCGGAGCGAATTTCCGCCGCCGCGATGCCCTGCGTGCTGACTTCAAGCGTTCGAACGTCGCCCTGCGTGGCCGAATCCTCACCGATAGACTCGCCCTGAGCATTGAGCGCCGTGAGCAGAATCCGCGAGCCCGGAGCGCCGATGACGGTGATCTCGATCTTCGACGCCTCCCCTTCCCAATCGACGCGCAGGCCGTCGGGGCCGTTCGGGTTCGATTGGAAGTCCGGGATTCCCAGCTTGGTGCCGTTGTGGGGCGTACCGAAGGTGATGATGCTGAGGTCGGCGCCGGTCAACGAGCTGAAGGTGAAGCCTTCTCGCTCGGTTTGCGGCCCGAGTTGCGGAATCGGATCGATCCTCAGCCAACTCACACAGCGCCGAACCGGGTTCGGCGGCGTCTTGGGATCGAGCTCAAGCGAACACGGGTACGCCTGCATCTGAATGCAGTCGAAGACCGCCGCTTCCGCTCCCGCGTTTCGCACTTCCAGGAACACGGTGACACTGCGGGCCTCGGCCACGGCGCGGACCGACACGCGCTGCCATCCCACCCCGGGCGCAACGCTCGACCACACGACGCCGGCCGACTGGCGGTTGGTTCCTCCCGCAGGATCAACGCCTAGCCAAACACCGCCTTCTCCCGGCGGCTGCAGACTCACGTCGGCGACGAACTGATACTCCCACCCAGGGTTGGCTCCGATCGACTGCAGAATGCCGGCGTGGGGAAAACCGGGTGCGTGGAGCGCCTGCGCTTTGGCGCCCGAGCAGACCACGCAGGACTGGCAACTGAAGACGTCGCGCACGGGAACGCTCGAGCTGAGGGGCTGGGCGTACGGAGTCCAGTGATTGCCGACCATGCCCAGCGGAACATGCTGGAAGCCGCTTTCGAAACCCCCGTTGAGGAGGTCGCTGTAGCGGACCACCAGCGTATCGCTGCCTTCGGCGCCGTCATCGTCGCGAATCGTGAGCTTGGCGAGGAAGACGCCGCACTTCTTGTAGCAGTGGGTCGCGATCGCGTAGCCGGTGGCCTTCGGCGGGAGGTTCGTCTCGATGATCGTCGCCGGGAACAGCGGGCTGCAGTCTCCGAAGTCCCAGTGGCCGGTGTGTGTGTCGCACCAACCCGGGTCCTCGAAGTAACCGACTAGACGCAGCGGAGCGCAGGGGTGGGCGAACACGTCCTCTCCGGCTTCCGCCACCGGAGGCAGGTTCACGATAATGGCTTCCGTGGTTTCCCGAGCCGTTCCGCCCTGCTGGTCCTGGAGGATCACGGTGACCGTGAAGGTCCCGTTGTCGCAGTACGTGTGGGTGGCGGTGAGCCGGCCCGTGGTCTGCGGCGGTCCCAGGGTCTCGGTGACCTCGGCCTCGACCGGAAGGTTGTCGTCGCCGAAGTCGACAAAGGCCCGATGGGGATCGAGCCAAGCCCTGTCGCTGAACGTAACCGTGAGCTCGACCTCTTCTCCTTCATTGGCGTGGAGGACCGGCAGCGGCCCCAGCGCGGGCGGCGTGTTGAGGACACGGACGGCAGCGAGGTGGCGCGTGCGGACCTCGACTCCCCACTGGTTGTCGAGACTCGTCAACTCGGCGACATAGAGACCCCGGCGCGGGTAGGCGTGCGACGGATCGAGGCCCGCCAGCAATTGGCCGTTTCCCGACCGCCACAGATAGTCGGTGTCGGGCGCCTGGTGGTCGCCATTGAAGCTCGCGCTCAGACCGGCCGTGAACTGATAAGGACCGTTGGCCCGGGCGCGCGCTTCCTCCACTTCCGGGTAGCTGGTGGCGGGAACGGCGGAGCCCGCCATACGCAGAACCTCCGACGCTCGATCGGATTGTTGAAGTGAGAGTCGACCTCGAGATCGAGCGAGGAGAGAGCTTCCGGCAAGGGGGCGTCGACGAGGTTCGTGTCGATTTCCTCGCTCACTTTCTTGCCGCCCACGGCCTGAATGATCGCCCGGGTGATCAGGGCGACGATGGCGGCCACCACAACGGCCATGAAGGTGTTGCCGGTGAGCAGCGCAACGAAGAAGCCGACCAGCAAGCCTAATATGCCTTCAATGAGGTGCTCAAGTTCCACATCCGGATCGCCCAGCACGCGCGGCGCAACTTCCTGTTGGCTGACCCGCATGCGGACGACCGCGTTGTCGGTGGGCTGGCCGATGAGATTCCAGATTTCTCCGGTATCGGCGCCGGCCAACTCGCCGAGCGTCTCGACCACGGAGTGATCGAGCTCGACCGCGGCGGCGTCATCCGTGATGTCGGCGCTCTCATCGACGGTAAAGACGCCGTTGATGCCGTCGACCGACAACACTCCGCCGCCGGGCATGGTTCGGACCACGTCGCGGATCACGAGTGTGGTCCCGGTTTGGTCGTCGCCGTCGACCTCGGCGTGGCCCCACCAGCCGCTTAAGATCCGTACGGAGGCGCCGTCCGACGCAATGTCCCCGAGCGCGCTGCTGAGGTGAAGGGTGGCCCCGCCGTCCTCGATCGTCGCGTTGGATGTCAGCCGAAAGCCCTCGCCGCCGACGCTGACCGAAACTCCCTCGGGAATCAGGTCCTCCCCCAGGCTCAGCCCGTCGACTTGGAGCGTTTCGCCGCTCTGCTCGGCTCCGTTCACTCGTCCGATGGCGAGCCATTTGAGCAGGACCATGGCCCCGTTGTCCGGGCTCGCCGGCAGGTCCCGCGAGAGCGACAAGGTGACGTTCGAGCCTTCGACGTCGACGTCCTCGGAGACCAGGAACGTCTGGTCGATGCCGTCCACGATGACAATCGAGTTCTGCGTTATGCGCCGGATGGGCAGGTCGTAGTCTTGGATTTCGAGCGCGCCGCCGGTCTGACCTCCGCCGCGGACTCGAGCGACGCCCGTCCATGCCATCCCCAAGTCCAGCCCGACGGTGCCGTCGATGTTTCGAATGATGGCGTGCGGACGGCGCAAGCGGAACGGACCGGAAAGGCGCAATCGCCCGTCCCGCAGCGTGGGGTTGAGATCGTTGAGCCGAACGGTCCGGTCGTTTCCGCCGGCGTCAAACGTTCGAGGCAGGCCAAAGCCGGCGACGAACTTGACGGACCGATTGTCGGGAGCGTCGCGAAACAGGCCCGGCGAGATCGAGAGCTGCGCCGCATTATCGGCGATCTCGGCGTCGGCCGTCACGCGATAGCTGGAACCGTCGATCGAGAGTTGCGTCTCGGCGCGGACCGTGCCGGTCTCCGGGCCGAATCCGTCCACGGAGATCGTGGTCGCCTCGGCCGCGTGCTCCCCGTCCAGCCGCAGACTTCCTTCGATGTCGTCGTAGTCCGCGGGGCTGTGAAGGAAGGTCTCCACATTCTCGAGGAAGAAGTCGGGAGCGATCTCGACGGCGAAATCACGATTGGCCGGGATGAAGTCCTCGATTTGCGTGACGTCGGCGTCTTCTCGAGCGTTGATGCCGATGGCAAGGACGCTATCGAGAACGCGCGGCGTCACGTCGAGCAGATTGGAATTTCGTGCGGCCTCCCAGAACGCTATGAATCGACCGTCGCTTTGGAAGTAGTCGCTGACGAGGTTGGCCAGCAGCGTTTCGATCTCTGCGAGGGTGTAGGCGTCTACATGAGGATCCTCGATGTCGCCCAGAATCCCGAGACCTTGCTCCCGAGCGAAGGCGGTGAGCGCGCCGAGCCAGATGGGGTTGTCGAGGATGCCCTCGCCCTCGACCGGTTCGATGTTGACCAGGTCGGGGTCGCCGCTCGAGAGGTGGGCCTCGGCGAACGCCGGAGAGGTTTCGAGTTGTCGCTCGACATCGAAGTCCACCTGCATGTCCGCCGTGAACTGGACGTGTTGCAGATCGTCCGGGTCGGCGTCCGGCATCAGGTTCGCCCAGACCTCCAGCGGCACGATCAGCCGGAAACGGTCGGCGCCCGGCGCGTTGACTACGCGAATCGTCCGCGTCGGGTCGCCGCCGTCCTCGTTCATCACGCGGATGAAGGCTTCGACGCTGGCCGGGAAACCGGGAATCGGCATCACCGGAACGTTCACGGATACAGGGATGTCGCTCGAGACGTAGTCCTGGTGGATCAGGCGATTCATCAGGTCGATGAGCGTGTCATCGTCGCTGAGGGGGTGGGGGGTGGTGATGCTGGCGGTGACGTTGGCCGGGCTCACGGCCGCGGCGTCAAACCCCACAGAGGCCGTCTCATCGGTGGATCGCCCCTCCATCGCGAGGGTGATTCGGACGTCGACCCGCATCTCATGGAGCGAGTCCGCGCCATCCATTTCGTCGCGGACCGTCAACTGCACCTCGGCTTGCTCGAGGAGCAGTTCGATGGCGTTGTCGTCCGGCAGGAATCCGAGAGTTACCTCGCCGTCCTCCACATTGACGACCGGATGCACCTCGATTCCGGCGACTTGAAAAGCGGGGATCTCATCGAAGGTTGCCGCGATAAGAGGACGGGCCGTAGCACGAAGTTCGGCAATAATGTTCTGTAAATACGCCTGCCGCATCTGCAGAACAAAGTCGAACTCTGGCATCTAAATCCTCCTAGTTAGCCAGTACTACTGTGTCATTAATTGTGATTGTCTCTCAGCGCGCCACAGCATGGGCAACGCTCGAGACGTCGAGCCGATCTCGCGGATTGTAGAAGGCGACAACCCGCTCAGCCGGGCGCGACAGGTTGGTGACGATGAAGCCACCGCGCGGATAAGGCTCGCCTGGGCACCACTCGACCTTGGCCACTACGCGACGCGGCTTCTTCTTAAAAGGCTTGCGCCTGCGCTCGACTCGGAGCCATAGGCCGAGCTCTCGATGCCGGTCGCAAAACTGAACCTGCTATAGGCCGAGCTGCTGGTGCCGCTCGCTTGGGCCTGGAAGCCTACGGCGGTGGCGTTGTCGGCGGTCTGCACACCAAAGGCCGAGCTGGACTCGCCGCTCGCCGTGCTAGACGCGCCGTAGGCTGAGCTGAAGTCGCCGGTCGCGCCCGCACCGAAGCCGCAGGCGACCGAGCTGACACCGGTAGCCGTGGCGCCGCCACCGGTGCCGCTGATTGTGTCCTCGCACACGAACTGAGCCTGCACCGTACGCGGCGCGACGATGGCTGCAAGCACCACCAGGCCCGCGCCCGCCACGAGCATCGCAGGCATCGATGCTGCTCTGCGCCCGTCGCGACGGTGTGCGTCGCTTTCTCGCCCATGCCGCCCGTTCAGGGCCGGAGCTCTCCGCCGTCGTGCGCCGCGCACGTCCCCTCCTCCTTAAGAGGAAAATATCCGTCCGAATAATCTGCTCTCCGGGCGGCCGGAGGTCTTGAACCAGAGCGAAACAAGCCTTGTCGTTAAACGAACTTTTCGTGCGTTCAGGGCTCGAACAAACCGCCGTCCCGATCGGTTTGAACTGAAACGAAATGTGGTTTGGCCTGAAACGAAGTCTTGCGGTCTTTTCGACGCCTGCTGCACTATTGCAACGGTAGTGGAGCCGCACGCGGCAAGGGGGGCTCGATGACCGCGTCCCAACTCGACTTCAACCCGATACGGTTCTCCACCGTCGACCTGCCGGTGCATGACCGGGTGACGATGTGGCGCGAGGCTTTCGGCCGCACTATGACGAAGCTCGATTTCGAGCCGTCGAGCGATGATCCGTTTGGGTATGAGGCCGTGTTGCGCGCGCTCCCCGGTCTTGCCGTGGGATCAATGACCATGACGGTCATGCGCATCGCACGGGGCCGGGAGATGGTCGTGACGGAGGGCAATGACAACCTCGGTCTCACCCTGCTCATGGAGGGAACGGCTTTTGCGTCTCGGCTCGGCCGGGATTTGTGGGTGACCAATGGCGATGTGACCCTCATGACGAACGCTGAACCCGGTACGGTCGGTTTTCCGTCTGACGGACGCTTTCTCAGTCTCCAGATGCCCGGGGCTGCGCTCGTATCGCTCGTCACCAACATCGACGATGTTGTCGTGCGCCCGATTCCGCGCAATACGGAGGCGCTGAGGTTATTGACGGGCTACGTCGCGCTGCTGGAACAGAGCCCGGCGCCGCAAACGACGGAGCTGCGGCGCCTTGCGGCCACCCATGTCCACGATCTCGCTGCGCTTGTTTTAGGCGCGACGCGCGACGCTGCGGAGGTCGCCAAAGGGCGCGGGGTACGCGCCGCCCGGCTCAAAATGATCAAAGCGGACATCATGAATCATCTCGACCACCCCGGTTTCGCGGTCGCTACCGTCGCGGCGCGCCATGGTATTACGCCGAGCTACGTCCGGCTTCTGTTCGAGGGCGAAGGCGCCACTTTCTCGAAGTTTGTGCTTCATCAGCGCCTGGCGCGCGCCCACCGCCTGCTGAGCGATCCGCGCTTCGCCCACTACTCGATCAGCGCAATCGCAACCGAGGCGGGGTTTGACGATATCTCCTATTTCAACCGCTGCTTCCGCCGCCGCTATGGCGTCACGCCCTCGGACATCCGGGAGCAGACGCGGCGGCAGGGCATGGCCTAGAGGGGGCTCGATGAACGCGCCGCAACTTGACTTCAGCGCGATGCGGTTTTCCACGGACGATCTGCCCGCGCGTCACCGGGAAGCGATGTTCCGGGAATTTTTCGGTCGTGCCGTGATGAAGCTCGACCTTGAGCCGCTGAGCGACGATCCGTTTCATGCTGATGTGACAGTGCGCAGAATTCCCGGTCTCGACTTGGTGTCCTCGGTCGTGTCCCCCGGGCGCGCCTCACGAACCCCTGCGCTCGTCGCCGACGGCAACGATGATGTTTCCTTGCTCATATGCTCCTCTGCGGGCACGGCGTTCCAGCGTCGACGTGAGACGAGATACGGTGTTGGTGTTGCAATCGTCATAATGAACGCTGAGCCGGATACGGTCTGCTTTCCGTCCGGCGGGCGCTTTTTAAGTCTCCAGATGCCCCGCGCCGCACTTACGCCTCTGGTGACCGACCTCGACAACGCGGCACTGTTACCGCCGATCCCGCCGAGCAACGAAACATTGCAATACTTGCTGAACTATATCCGTTTCCTGCAGGCAGACGGGGCATTGGGCAATCCGGAACTAGCCCGAGCCGCCGCGATCCATGTACGCGATCTTGCCGTGCTCATGCTCGGCGCGACACGTGACGCGGGCGTCGTCGCCGAACGCCGTGGCCTGCGTGTCGCGCGGCTGGAGGCTATCAGACCCATATCGCGGATCGTCTCCGCCAACCCGAGCTCACGGTTGCTACCGTCGCGGCGCGCCATGGCATCACGCCGCGCTATGTTCAGCTCCTGTTCGAGGGCGAGGGCACCACCTTTTCCCAGTTCGTTCTGCACCAGCGCCTAGCCCGGGCCCATCGCCTTCTGAGCGACCCGCGTTTCGCTCGCCACTCGATCAGCACAATCGCAACCGAGGCGGGGTTTGACGATATCTCTTATTTCAACCGCTGCTTCCGCCGCCGCTATGGCGCCACGCCGTCAGACATCCGGGAGCAGACGCGGCGGCAGGACATGGCCCAGAGGACTCGATGAAGCATCGCGTTGTGGTGGCGTCAACATGCCCTGATGATTGAATAGCGTCCTTTCTCTAAAGAAGGAGCGCGCCGCCGCAAGGCAAGCGGTCTCGGTGGGCGGGCCCGGGGCCGAACGGCGCATCACCAACGTGGCGGCCAGCGTTGCGCCGACCGGTGCCGCCGCTAGCTCACGAGTGTGGCCAACGGCCCCAACGCCATCGGCTCGATCAGCTGTGCGGCGGTGGCAGCGAGTTGTTCGCTTCATGAGCGAGGCGATGTTCATCAGATTGTTGGCGAGCACGGCAGCGCCGACCAGCAGCTCGAAGCGTTCGATCTCTTGGGCGCGGTATGAAGCGCTGTCTGGCGCGAGGCAGAGAGCGCTTCGAACTCTTGATCGGCGCTGCCGTGCTCGCCAACAACTTGATGAGAATCGCCTCCTTGCTCAGCAGACGATCGCACCGCTACCGACCCGCTGCCTGACCAAAATACCGCCCAAGCTCGATCCAACAGACGCAACCCGAGGCTGCGGCGCGGCGGGCGACCCCTGCCGACCGAAATCGTCACAGGCCTCTCTCCGAATGCGCGCTCGTCGCCAACAGATTGCTGCGACGCCGCCGAAAATCGTCCATCTTTGCCGCAGAATCGGCGTTTCGAGACAGAAACTAGCTAGCCAGAGCTTGGCCTTTCTCCATCAACGAGTGCTGGCCGATTTAATTTAGCGCTCGTACGCTGGGTGCCGCCAACGATGTCGTCCACGTCAAGGAAGGCATTACGAGATTAAAGCCGGACGCGATCGCCGGGGCATCCATGATTCCCATCAGAGCCGCTGCCCGATCGGATGTCGCGTCGTCCCAAGTGACTCAACGGCGGTGATGACCTTGGGTGTGAGGCCGCACTGTAGGACCGTGCGGCTCTGCCCCTCGGCAGAAGGAGAACGTCGAGACAGCGCTTATGTTCGAGCAGTAGGAGGCCGATCACGCCCCGACAGCAGGCCACGCGCGAACAGCGGACCATTGCAAGAACGTTTCCATTGAGTGGGCCCCGAAAACCATTCGGCAGAGCAACAATCGTGCAGGAATGCACAAAGATTTCGTTTCACGACAAGACTCGTTTCGCTCTGGTTCAAGACTCCGGTTGTTCAGAGAGTAGATTGTCCCAGACGCATATTTCCGGACGTGGAGCCGTCAATGTCAAACGGACCATCAAAGGACTCCCTTAGGAAGTCAGGCTCCAAGCGCCTCATTGGTGTGCTCGCTGACGAAGCGCCGAAAGGCTTTCTGCACCTCCGTCTTCCTGACAACGTCGACGACTTCCTCCAAGATGTCGCGCGTTCGACGGACGAACGCCCGGGTGGCCGACACATCTTCCATTCGCACAAAGCGGCCCTGGCTGTGAAGTCGCATGTCGTTAGCTCTTGGAAAGGAACCGAGTCATGCCTTGGGAACCGATCGGAAGCCTCAGCACCGGGATCACTGCCATCCACGTAGCTCTGCTGCCGACCTCGCCCTTGGGCGACATCCTCTGCTTCGGCGATTGGGCCGGCTCCGGCGCGGGCGGCGTAGTGCCTTCCACGCTGTCCCGGATCTTTCACGTCGACGGCGGCGGGCTCGACGATTTCGACGAGTCCGATCTTCCGCACACCAATGGCTTTTGCGGCGGCCAAGCCTGGCTCGCGGACGGGCGCCTGCTGCTCGCCGGCGGCACGATCGGCTGGGAGGGAACGCATGCCGGCCCCCATGCGCCGCACTATGACGGCGAGCGCGCCTGCTGGCTCTACCTCCCGCGCGAGGCGCGCTGAACCCAGGTGCGCAGTCTCAATTTCCAGCCCGGAAGCAACAGCACCGGCGGAGGCCGCTGGTACCCGACGCTCGTCACGCTCTCGAACGGGGACGTGATGGCGATCGCCGGCCACCCGGACGTCAGCGACACTTATCTCGGCCGGCACAACAACAATACGCCGGAGCGCTATTCGCCTTCCGCCAATCACTGGACTCTGCTGGAGGATGGCCACACCGCCCCGGACAACCGCAACACCGACTCCTACCCGCGCTATCATTTCCTGCCGAGCGGCCTGCTGTTCTGCGATACGTCCGGCGACGAGGACGAGCGGCAGCACCTCGATCCCTGGACGGGCCTGTGGGCCGGCGACGATGTCGATGTCGACGACCTGCCCGGCTATTATGCGGTAGGGAGTTCCGGCACGTCCGTGCTGCTGCCGCTGCTGCCGCCGATGTACCGGCCCCGCATCGTCGCCTTCAACAGCCCGGACGCGACCGCCTTCCGGATCGACCCGGCGGAAAACGATCCGGCCTGGGTCGAGACCCCCGATCGCGTCGGCACGACGGCGAGCGCCGACCGCGCCAATGGGTGCGCTACTCTGCTGCCCACTGGCCAGGTGCTGCTGACCGGCGGCTGGCCCCGCGAGCCCGACGACGATATCGACACCGCGACGCGCGTGCCCGAGCTCTACAATCCCGGCATCGACTGGAGCGCGGGCGACTTCTCGGGCGACGAGGGCTGGGTGGACCTCAGCGACGAGCCGGCGGAGGTCGGCCGCGGCTACCATTCGACCGCGCTGCTGCTGCCCGACGGCCGGGTATGGACCGCAGGCTCGACCACCAAAGCGGTGGGCGCGGAGGACCGCGTCGAGATCTATGCGCCGTCCTATGTCGGCCAGTCGCGTCCGACCGTCTCCGGCGCGCCGGCGGCGGTCAACTACGGGGCGCAGTTCACGGTGACGGTCGACCGCGACATCGAGCGGGTCGCGCTCATGCGCTGCGGCACGATCACTCACGGTTTTGACTCCGACCAGCGCTATGTCGGCTGCGTCTTCACCCAGGACGGCAACACGCTGACGATCACCGCACCACCCAACGGCAGCATCGCGCCGCCGGGGCCGTACATGCTCTGGGTCATCGACGGCAACGACCGGCCGTGCGAGGTCGCGCCCTTCGTCCGCCTGTCCAGCCAGCAGCTCATCCTCTACACCGACCGCAGCACCTTCTCGGTGCACGAGGTCGCCGTGCTGGGCACGCCCGCCACGTTCAACTACGCCTTCTATCTCGTGCTCGACGGCGCGCTGCCGGGCGAGGTCGGCACGCCGATTCCCGATCCCGAGATCGACTTCATCTACCTGAACGGCGAGACGGTCCCGGGCATGACCTGGGTGCTAGCGACCGCCAAATGGGAGGATCCGTCCGCGCCGCCCGACACGGCGCAGCGTTTGACCTTTGCCGGCCATATCCGTTTCGAGAACGACGACGCCTTCGAGGCGATCACCGGCGATTCCGACGACATCCAGATGCGCGCGAGCTTCGGCCCGTTCACCGCGACCGCGGCCCTGAAGCTGACCAAAAACCCGAACCCCTGGATGCGCGACGGCGAGACGCCCTGGCTCAGCACCGATGTCCGCGTCTTTCAGATCCAGCCCGGCTTCAGCATCGCCGGCGTCGAGCACGGCTCCGGCGACGACGCGCCCTATGAATTCATCACCGCGCTTTGCGAAGCATTCGAAGACCTCGAGCCTGAAGTCGAGAACCACCCCTTCCTGAACGAGCTTGCGACCGACCAGGAGACGAGCGCGCTCACCTTCGCCGGCGAAGGGGCGAATGGCGAACCGGTCTATAATTACGCCGTCGCCAAGGTTCGCATGACGGCGCCGTCCGAGGTCGACGCCGAGAATGTCGGCGTGTTCTTCCGGCTGTTCACCACCGCCTCGACCGGCTTCGAATACCGCGCCGAATCCTATGCGCGGGACGGAAGCGGCGCGGACGCCTATCCGGTCCTCGGCCGGATCGGCGGCGACATCGCGACCATCCCCTTCTTCGCCACCCCGCGCGCGGACGAAGGCGACGCGCAGGACGATCCGCTCAATCGCAAGACCATCGCCGGCTCGGGGGCCGAATCGCGCCGCTATTTCGGCTGCTGGCTCGACATCAACCAGGACCAGCCGCAATTCGAGGAAGACGGCGAGCAGAAGAGCGTCCAGGAGATCCTGAAGGGTGAGCACCAGTGCCTGATCGCCGAAATCGACTATGCGCTCGACACCATCCCGAACGGCGCGACGCCGGGCACGAACGAAAACCTGTCGCAGCGAAATCTGATCATCAACGAGGCGCCGAACCCGGCCAACGCCGCGACGCGCGTGATCGCCCATACTCTGGAAATCGCGCCGTCCAAGACGCCGGCCCAGCTGCCGCCGGTCACGCCTGCCAACGCATCGGTCACTGGCCGGCTGGTCCCGGATGAGCTGGTCTTCAGCTGGGGCAACGTTCCCGTCGGCAGCCAGGTCACGGTCTATTTGCCCGACGTCGACGCGGACGACGTGCTTGCGCTGGTCGCCCGCCGGCCCGGCGCGGCGATGGTCGCGAAAGTCGACGACCATACGTTGCGGCTGACGGTCGGCGGCATCACCTATCTGCCGGTGCCGGGCGGTCGGGTGCGGACGATCCCGGCGCTGTTGAGCCTCCAGCTTCCGCCCGACCTGGTGAAGGGCACGGTCTACAAGGCGACGGTCAAGCAATTCGAAGGCCGTCGCCGCCGCGTGCTCGCAACCGTGCAGCTGACCATCCCGATCACCACGTCCGAGCAGATTCTGCCGGAGGAGATCCGCAAGCTCGCGGTGCTGCGCCACATCGCGTCGAAGATGGCCGACACCAACAAATGGTGGCCGATCTTCGAGCGCTGGCTGGGCATTATCGGAGACCGTGTGCGCGGCCTGGGCGGCGATCCCGACTCGGTCGAGCCCTCCTCAACCGGCAACCCGCCGCGCCGCCCGCCCGACAGCGGCCACGATCATCCCGCGTCCTTCACCGGCAAGGTCGAAGCGCTGTTCTACGACTGTTTCGGCGACTTCACCGGTTTCCTGGTCAGATCCTGCGAGAAGACCTACCGCTTCAAGGCCTGCGAGCCCGGCATCGAGCGCGTCGTACGCGCCGCCTGCCGCGATCGGGACACGGTCACGGTGGCGACGGACAAGAGCGGCCACGGCGTCCGCGGGATAATCGTCCATTGCTGCGCGGGCGGCGCGCACGAGCTGCGCGAGGAAGCGGAGGAGAAGCCCAAGCCGCAACCGGTTCCCATCGCGCCGCCGACCCGCCCGCCGGCCACGCCGGCGCCGGTCCAGAAGCGCCGCCCGCCGTCACCGGAAAAGCGCAATCCGCCGCCATCTCACAAGCACTAGCCCCTTTCGACGCCTAGGAAACGGGCGGCCACGTCATTGGCGGGGTAGATCAGCTCGATCCGCAGTTCGCTGAGGGCGACGTCGGTCGCGTTGTCGAACCGGACCACGGCGGTGAACAGCTCGACAAC
>WHTW01000162.1 GCA_009377525.1 Rhodospirillales bacterium | reverse complement strand
ACACTGGCCGAGCTCGGGTGGCATGACGATGGTCGGGAACTCGGGCGTCAGCGTATGGGTGAGATCGACGACGTCGATGTCGCCCTGGGCGATGGCGCCGGCGAAGGCCAGCAGGTCGGGAGAAGCCATGTCAATGCTCCTGCTCATGAGCCAAGCTCGCGCTCGAGCGCCTTGGGACTGACGGCCAGACGCGCGCGGATATCCTCGGCGATGTCGCCGACGAAAACGTCTTCCAGCCCATGCTGCAGGGCGCGTACGGTCGCATTGGCCAGCGCCGACGGCGTGACCTTGGGCGGCGGCACCACCTGGTACCATTCGGTCTCGAGCGGACCGAAGAAGACGTTCAGCACCTTGACGCCGCCCGGCCGCAGCTCGGTCCGCAGCGACTGCGCCGCCGACAGGCACGCCGCTTCGGTCGCCGAGAAGGCGCCATAGGTCGGCCAATTCACCAGCGCGTAGACCGAGAGCAGATTGACGAAGGCCGCGGCCGAATTGACGCCGTCGGCGCCGCGCGCGCGCAGCACCGGACCGAAGGCCTGGGCGAGCCGCGTCAGGCCGAAATAGCGGATTTCCAGCTCCTCACGGGCGATCGTGAGGCCCTTGCGTTCGATGATGCCGCCGGTGCGCACATGCTCGGCGGTGTTGATCAGGATATCGACGCGAGCCGCGAACTCGCCGGCGCACTCGTTGACCGAGATGGTATCGGTGAGATCGAGCGCTACGATCTCGACGCGCTCGATCTTGCGCAGCTTGTCCTCGCCGGGAAACGGCTTCCAGGGATCGGCGACGCCGACGAAGATCACGCTGGCACCCGCCTCCGACAGCGCTTCGGCGAGCGCCTGCCCGACCGCGGTGCGCCCGTCGGTGATGAGCACGCGGCGATACTTGGGATCGCAGGTGAGCTCGCGCCATTGCGGATCGTCGGCCATGTTGGGCGTGTCGGACTCGGGCAGGGCCATGGCGATCGCCTGGCCGGATTTGTCGATCTTCAATTGCAAACGGGCCCTTTCTCCCTCGCGCACATCGCCATGCAGGTGCGCCACGATCGACGGACCGGCATCGAGCGCCACGGTGCCGATGCGCCACGGCATGCGCTCGCGGAAATAGACGTCGGTCGAGGTGCGAATGGTCGTCTCGGCCAAGAGCGTGCCGCCGTTGGGGACGTCTTTGAATGGCAGCCGCGCCGACAGGCAGCGCGGACAGGCATCGCGCGGCGGATAGACGACCATCGCGCAGTCGCTGCAGACCTGGAGCTGGAAGCGGCCCTCGGCGGCAGCCGACGTGAGGCCGAGCGCCGTGCGGCTGCGTGTCCCCTGCGGCAGCAGGGGGATGCGCGTCTTCTTGAGCGGGTCCTTGCGCTTGGGGCGCTGCAGGGGCTTGGTCATGCACGGCCTCCCGCCAGCAACGCCGCGCCGCTCGCCAGGCCGCGATCGTAGGTGACCATGCCGAAGCCCGAGACGAGGCCTATCGCGGCGCCCGGGACGGCGGCGCCCAACGCGCCGTCGGTGACCTGGCGTACCGCTTCGACGAGACCAAGGAAGCCGCCGGCCGCGCCCGCCTGCCCGACCGAGAGCTGACCGCCGGAGGTGTTGTGCGGAAAGCTGCCGTCGGCGGTGAGCGTGTGCGACCGGACGAACTCCGGCCCCTCGCCCTTGCCGCAGAAGCCGAGATCCTCCATCTGCATCATGCAGATCACCGGGTAGTCGTCATAGGTCTGCACGAAATCGACGTCGTCCGCCGTCACGCCCGCCATGGCGTAGAACTCATCGATATCGAGCGCCCAGCCGCCGCGATACTGGATCGGATCCTCCGGGAAGGCGTTGTGCCGCTCGATGGTGGCCAGCAGGCGCGCCGCGGGGAGTTCCAGCGAGCGCGCCACGTCCTCGCGGCAGACCAGGAAGGCCTCGGCGCCGGCGCAGGGCATGACGCAATCGAAGAGATGGATGGGGTCGGAGATGGCGCGCGCGCCGAGGTACTCGTCAAGCGTCAACGGCTTCTTCATCAGCGCATGCGGGAACTTCAGCGCATTGGCGCGCTGGGCGACGCAGATCTTGCCGAAATCCTCACGCGTGGCGCCGTAGTGCTTCATGTAGTTGCGGGTGATCAGGGCGAAGCTCGCGTTGGGACCACCCGAGCCATAGGGATAGACGGCGTCCTGGGCGAAGCGCGAGAAGGTCGACAGCATGCGACGGAAGGAATCGACCTGGTTGGTGTCGCCCGCGACGCAGACCACGAACTCCGCATCGCCGCACTGCACGGCCCGCGCCGCCCGGCGCAGCGCCACCACGCCGCTGGCGCCGCCCAGCGGCACGTGATCGAGCCAACGCGGCGAGAGCCCCAGGTGCTGCGTCAGGCCGATCGCGGTGTCGGGACCGACGGTGAAGCTCGACAGCGAGAGTCCATCGATGTCGGCGCTCTTGAGACGCGCCTTCTGGATCACCTCGCGCACAGCGCGGCCCACCCACCAGTGCGCCGTGTTGGTCGAATAGCGCCGGTAGGGAACCGTGACGGGTGCCGCCACGACGACGCCGTCGTAGGGCCGTCGGCGAGATTGGGGGGCGCTCGTGGGCGCCAAGTTCAACCCCCAACCTCATCCTGAGGAGCCGCGCAAAGCGCGGCGTCTCGAAGGATGGGAACCAGTCGTGGTGTGGCCCACCCTTCGAGACGCGCGCTGCGCGCGCTCCTCAGGGTGAGGTGGGTGGTGGGGTTGCTGTTCACCATCGGCTCACACAAAGAGCTGGATGCTGCCCAGAGCAGCATCGCAGTTGATGAGGTCGACGCGCTTCAAGCGGATCTTGATCGCGTCGTCGACCACGGTGAGATGGTGCGTCACCCAGGCGGCGTAGAGCGTCTGCTCCTCGGCCCGGCTCTCGACATAGTGCAGAGGGGTCCAGGTAACGTAGCGTCGTTCGCGGTCGTCGCGCTCGTCGACCTGCGGCATCTGCAGCATGTGGTGGCAGCGGCTCTTGGGGCTCTGGCTATAAGTCGCCTTGCCCTTCAGGCGGTCGATGCGGATGCGCAGCAGCAGCTTGTCCTCGTACATCAGCGAGGTCGTGAGCTTGGGATCGGTCTGGCCCCATTCGACCGGCATCCAGTAGTGGCCGTCCTCGGTGAAGAGATCGAGCCAGTCCTCCAGGCGCTGCTGGTCGAGCAACCGCGCCTCGCGCACGACGAAGTCGATCAATTGCTGATCGCTGGGCACGGTGCTCATGAGCAGCCTCTGTCACCCCGAGCGAAGCGAGGGGCCTCTAGGCGACAGGAAAGGTCCCTCGCTGAGCTCGGGATGACATCGGGGGCTGTGTCGAACATCAGAGACTCATCGTCATGAACTTGGCCCAGGCGCGGAATTGGTTGCGCATTTGCCATTCCGACGTGCCGTCGGTGACGACGTTGCGCTGCCCCACCTCGTCGGGCGCGTAGAGGCGCTGGATGTTGACCCATTCGTTGCCGTTGCTGGCGAGGCCCGCCTGGGCGCGCTGATAGACTTCGAGGTCGTCGTGGCCGACGACGGAGGTCGGTGCGTTGATCAGGCGGTTGTACATCACCGTCCGCTCGAGCAGCATGTCCGGCGCCCCGACCAGCCGGTAGGTCCACGATTCGACCAGCGTCTTGTTGGCGGCGATGGGCTTGAAGAGGCGCAGGAGCTGGATCGGCCCCTTCAGCATGACGTTGGGGAAATAGACGGTGTTGTGGCGGTTCTCGTCGAGGATCGCTTTGGCGCGCGCCTCGCCGTAGGCCGCGACCATCTGCTCGAAATAGCCGGGCACGGCCGAATAGTCGGAATGGATGGAGTGCGACACGCCGGTGTGGCCGTGGCCATTGTCCCACACGCGGATGCCCATGGTCTGGAAGAACTCGTAGGAGCTCATGAACGGCGCATAGATCTCGACGGTCATCGGCTTCTTGGCGCCGTCAGGGGCGCCCTTCCACGCGTCGATCGCAGTGCCGGCCGACGACTGGTGCGCGATCATGGGATGGCAGGTGTCGGTCTGGTTCTCGACCAGCATCTTCCAATTGCAGTCGTGCATGTAGCGCAGCACGCCACCCGCCACTTCGAGTTTCCCGACCGGCGAGCGGTCGATCATGTTGTCGAGGCTTGTCAGCGCCTGGCCGAAGAACTCCTCGAAGCCCAGGCCGACGTCGTTCAGCTTGGCGAAGACGAAGCCGCGGTAGTTGTGGACATGCCGCACCGGCGTCATGCCGCGCGCGGCATGGCCGTCGGCGAAGCCCGTGCCGTCGTAGCCCGTCTTGAGGGGAACGCCGGCCAGGCTGCCGTCGAGCCGGAAGGTCCAGGCATGGTAGGGGCAACGGAAGAAGCGGCCGACATTGCCACAGGTCTCGCCGGTCAGCCGCGTGCCCTTGTGCGGGCAGCGATTGTAGAGAACTTTTGTGCTGCTCTCGCTGTCGCGCACCATGATGACGGGCTGCGCGCCGATGGTCGTGGCGTAGTAGTCGCCCACCTTCGGCACCTGGCTGTCGTGGCCGACATAGATCCAGGTGTTGGCGAAGAGATGCTCCATCTCCAGCTCGAACAGCTCCTGGTCAAGATAGAGATCGCGATGGACCTCGGTCTCGCGCACCAGGGCGGAGATGGCCTGTCGATTGCCTCTGTATTTGCTGATCATAGGAAGCTCTCGATGGTCTTGATGGTGTCGTCGAGCGCGCGTCCTTCGGCGTCGGCAAGCGCGGCCTGGCGCAGGCGGCGCATCCAGTCCGCCGCATCGGCGCGGCCTTCGAGCTTCTCGGCCATTGCCATCAGGCGCGAGAATCTTCCTTCGCCCGCGTCATGAGTGTCCGAGTAGCCCTTGACCAGCCGGCGCGCCTCGAGGATTTCGACCGCCAGCGCAACGTCGCGGCGCGCCGCCGCGCGAGCGCGCTCGAGCCAGGCCTCGACATGTGCCTGCTCGCGGCGATGGCGCAGCGTGCCGCGGCGGAAGCGGCGCAGGCCCGCCAGGAGATAGAGCATGAGGAACCAGCCGATCGTGCCGGTCCGGACGCGTCGGCCGCGATCGACCAGGCGGCGCAGGACGCTGAGCACGCGCGGGCTGGATTCGATCCAGAGCCCGAGCCCGGCCGGCAAAGTGCCGCAGACCTCTTCCATGCGCGGATGCATGAACTCGGTGGCGTAGACGATCTGGTCGGGCCTGGCGGCTACTTCGGCCCGCACGCGGGCGAAGCGGCTGTCGCGCGTCTTGAGATCGGCGACGCGGATCACGTCGTCATAGGCCATCGCGCGCGCGATCTGCTTGGCCGCAGCCGAAGTCAGCGCGTCTGCCGACATCTCGGCAAAAGCTTCGACGCGGTCGAGGTATTCGCGCCCATAAGCGACGTCCTGGAAATCCACGACGCGCGCCAGGCCGGCCGCGACCATGCCGTGCATAGCTTCGGGCAGCTTGCGCACGCGCTCGACCAGCGCGTCGAAACCGGCATCGCCGATCGGCCGCAGCTCGGGAAACTCCTTTGTAGAGGCGCTGACACCCGGCGCTAGTGTCGGCGACTTGAGTTCAGCCACGGCCGCATCGTAGGCCCGGCCGAAGGCGCGCAGGCTCGCCTCGACACCCAGGCCTGCCTCGCGGATGGTCGATTCGTAGGCGGCGCGCGGGAACGGCAGGGCGCCGGAGGCTGCCAGGGCACCGAACAAGGCGGCCGAGATCACGCTCTCCGACTGCTCGGCGATGGCCGCCATGTCGAAGGCGAGGAACTGCTTGCTCGCCGCGCGCGCGGCCTCGTGGACCTTGGCCGGGTCGCCGGCGCCGTCGCCCGGCACCATCTTTTCGCTGACCGCATAGGCGCGGTGCGACGAGGCGATGAGGGTCGTGCGATCGGGCGACACCAGCCCGCGCTGCATGGCGCGGCCGGCCTCCATCAGCTCGGCGCCGATCACGATGTCGACCTCGCCAGGCACCGGCATCAGCGACAGGACGGGACGGCGGCCCGAGCCGTCGGACTGGATGGCCTCGACGTAGTAGATCGTGGCGCCCGTGCGCTGGGCGACGCCGGGCACCGATGTCGATTGCGCCAGCCAGCCCTGACCTTCGATGAGGGCCACGATCCAGTCGACCAGCACGCCGCCGCCCTGGCCGCCCATCGCCATCACGGCGATGGCGATGGGCCGTCGCGTGTCGAGGGTCGGCGAGGAGATGACGGCGTCCATCGCGTCCTCAGGCCAGCCGCAGCCGGCGCTTCGTGCGCAGCCGCTGGAAGAAGCCGATGACCGCGGCGCGCATCTGCGCAACCGCGCGGTCCCAGCCAGTGGGATTGATGATGATATCGGCGCGATAGAAGGACGGGCAGAGCACGGCCGCCTCCGCCACGTCGCCGCAATTGCCGCAGCCGACGCAAGAATTGTCGATCGCTGCAACGGGATCGTCCTTCAGCGGATCCGCGGTCTGCTTGACCGAGAGCGAGGGACAGCCCGAAAGCCGGATGCAGGCGTGGTCACCGGTGCAGACATCCTCGTCGACGCCGAAGCGCTGGCGCACCATGCGCTTGCCGGCCTTCACCGCCTTGGCGAACAGCGGCCGCTCGCGGCGCTGCCGGTTCAGCATGCACTCCGACGCCGCGACGATCACCTTCGGCCCGGGCTCGTCGCTGGTCAGCGCCTCCTTCAGCGTGTCGCGCATGCGGCCGACGTCATAGGTGCGATCGATCTGGCGCACCCAGTTCACGCCCATGCCCTTGACGGCGTCGGCGATGGCATGGCGCGTCGAGCGAGACCGGTTGGCGGCACGCGACGACAGGATGTCCTGGCCGCCCGTCGCCGCGGAATAGTGGTTGTCGACGATCAACACCACGCCGTCGCTTTTGTTGAACACGGCGTTGCCGATGCCCGACGTGAGCCCGTTGTGCCAGAAGCCGCCGTCGCCCATCACGGCGATGGAACGCTTGGCCGCCTTGACGTTGAACGCCGAGGCCGACGCCGGCCCCAGGCCGTAGCCCATGGTGGTCGTGCCGATATTGAAGGGCGGCATGATCGCGAACAGATGGCAGCCAATGTCGGCCGCGACGTGGTGCGGTCCCAGCTCGCGCTCGACCAGCTTCATGGCGGCGAAGATCGGTCGTTCAGGGCAGCCGGTGCAGAAGCCCGGCGGACGCGGCGGCACGACCTCGGCCAGCGCGCGGGCATGCTTCTCTTCCAGGGCGGGCGGCGCGTTGGAGGCGCGCACAGAGGGCGCCAGCATGTCGGGAACCCATTGCCGCACGAAAGCGCCGATCGCCTCGCCCATGACCTGCGCGGTGTATTCGCCCGCCATCGGGAACAGGTCCTTGCCTGAGAGCGGCGTCGGGATGCCGGCCTGGCGCAGGATCTTGGAGAGCGCCTGCTCGATGAAGTCGGGCTGCCCCTCCTCCACCAGCAGCACCGCGCGCTTGGTGCGGCAGAATTCGACGACCTCGTCCGGCACCAGGGGATAGGTGACGTTCAAGACATAGAGAGGAATGCGGCTGGTGCCCCAGACGTCGGCTAGCCTGAGCCCCTGCAAGGCACGCAGCACGCCGTTGTACATGCCGCCCTGCAGGATGATGCCGACGTCGCCGATGTCGCCCGGCACGAACTCGTTCAGCCGGCGCTCCTTGATGAATTTCACCGCGGCGGGCCAGCGCTTCTCGATCTTCTCCTTCTCATGGACGTAGGAGGCGGGCGGCAGGACGACGCGGCCGGTATCGCGCCGCGGCGCCTCGAGCGCGTCCTTCACGCTCATCGTCGGGCGCTGGTTGGTCTTGGTGCGGAAGCTGCCGCGCACGTGGCAGGCACGGATGCGCACTTCCAGCATGACCGGCGTGTTCGATGCCTCCGAAAGCTCGAAGCCGGTCTCGACGGCGCGCACGATGCTTTCGAGGTCCGGCCGTGGATCGAGCAGCCAGATCTGGGATTTCATGGCGTAGGCGTGGCTGCGCTCCTGCATGATCGAGGAGCCCTCGCCATAATCCTCACCGACGATGATCAGCGCGCCGCCGGTGACGCCGCCCGACGCCAGGTTGGCCAGCGCATCGGACGCCACGTTGGTGCCGACCGGCGACTTGAAGGTGACGGCGCCGCGAATGGGATACATGACCGACGCCGCGAGCGTCGCCGCGGCCGTCGCCTCGCTGGCGCTGGCCTCGAAGTGGACGCCGAGGTCGGACAGGATATCCTGCGCGTCGGCCAGCACGTCCATCAGATGCGAGATCGGCGCGCCTTGATATCCCGCGACGTAGCCCACGCCCGATTGCAGCAGGGCCTTGGTGATGGCGAGGATGCCCTCGCCGTGGAACTCCTGCCCGTCACCGAGCCTGAGGTCCTCTACCTCTTTCGCGAAGGATCGTTCGGCCATGGGCGTCTCTCACGATCGAGAAGCGGCACCGGAATTGCATGAGCAATATCGGTCAGTCGCAACGGAAGATATTTAAGTAGTGAAGCTTTTGCCTGTCAATCCGCCCGCCGTGTCTTCGGCATATGTTTCATTGCACCGGTCTTTATTCTATGCCAACCGGCCTTGACTCTCGTTTTCCAGAAACTTTAGGATTGAAACATCTCGGCCGGCATCTCGGCTTGAGGAGGGACGGGCTTTTCATGCGGCTACCGCAGGCTCGACAGGAACTGGTCGATCGCAGCCGCGAAGGCGTGCGGCATATGGTCGGGAAGCGCCACGGTGCCGGCTTCGATCTCGATCAATTTGCTGCCGGCAATGGCCGCGGCGACGGTCGGCGCATGCGGATGGGCATGCGGATCGGCCATGGGCGCGATCACCAGGGTCGGGCAACGCACCAGCGGCAGGCGCGGTTCCATCACATAGCGGCCGACGACGCGATGGCCTTCGGCTGCCCGCGGCCCCGCCTTCAGGGCATCGACAATGAAGCGTTCGAGAAGATCGCCGCGCCCCTCCGGGTAGAAGGGCTGGCGCATCGCCCACAGCTCCTGCAGATGCCGGCCATCGGCCTGCGGCTCGACCTCGTCGATCACTTTCTTGCCGGGCGCCGCCCGTCGCGCCGCGTCGACATAGGGGCACGCCGACAGGATCAGCGCCTCGACGCGCTCGGGCCGGGACGCCGCCATCTCGACGGCGATGGCGGCCCCCGTGTGATGCCCCGCGACCACGGCCCTGGCATGGCCGAGGGCCGCCAGCACTTCGTGCGCGGCCTCCGCCCAGGCTTCGATGGAGTCGGCGCCGGACGGCAGGGGCTGCGAATCGCCAAAGCCCACGGTATCCATCGCGATCGCGCGATAGCGTGCTCCCAGGAGCGGCAGCACGTCGCGGAATTCGTCCCAGGAGCGCGGCGTCTGGTGCAGCAGCAGAACCGGCCGTCCGGCGCCGCAGGCCGCGACATGCACAAGGCCGGATTTGATACGCACGAAAGAGCGTTCGATCATGTCACTACGGGGTAAGTGCTGAACAAGGAGAGGGCAATGAAGAATAGCATCGTGGCGGCGGTCGTCGCCGCTTCTCTGGGTATCGCCACGGCGGCGCAGGCCGAGATCACGGTCGGGTTCGTCACCTCGCAAAGCGGGCCGGGCTCGTCGATCGGCGTGCTCTACGACCGCGGCATGAAGGCCGCCGTGGAGTACGCCAGCAGCGTCGGCGCGGAAAAGGTGAAGCTGATCCAGCTCGACGACGGCTCCGATCCGTCGGCGGCGACGCGCAACGCGCGCAAGCTGGTCGAGGAGAACAAGGTCGACTTGCTGATCGGCACGGCCACCGCCGCCTCGACCAGCGCCATGGTCGCAGTCGCCAACGAGCTCAAGGTGCCGATGATCGCGATCTCGCCCATCAGCGTGGCGGCGAACGAGGCCGGCGACCGCTGGGCGATCGTCATGCCGCAGCCGCCCAGCCTGATGGTCAAGATTGTGGTCGACCGCATGAAGCGCGACGGCGTCAAGCAGTTCGCCTATATCGGCTTCTCCGACGCCTGGGGCGACCTGGTCTACAATGGCGCACAGAAGCCCGCCGAGGCGGACGGCCTGAAAATCCTGACCAACGAGCGCTATGCGCGCACCGACACGTCGGTGACGGGCCAGGTGCTGAAGATGATGGCGACCAAGCCCGAGGCCGTGCTGCTGGGTGGATCGGCGACCCAGGGCGCGCTGCCGCCTCTGGCGTTGGCCGAACGCGGCTACAAGGGGCCATTGTACGGCACGCCGGCGCTGCTCAACACCGACTTCATCCGCGTCGGCGGCAAGGCGGTCGAGGGCGTGCAGGTCTCGGCCGGCCCGGTGATCGTGGCCGAGCAGCTGCCCGATTCGCACTTCAGCAAGAAGATCTCGATGGACTTCCGCGCCGCCTACCAGAAGGCGAACGGCATGCCGACCTCGGACGGCTTCTCGGCCTACTCCTTCGACGCCTGGCTGGTGTTCCTCGACGCCGCCAAGCGGGCGATGGCCACGGGGGCCAAGCCCGGCACGCCGGAGTTCCGCGTCGCGCTCAAGAACGCGATCTTCAGCACCAAGGACCTCGTGGGCACGCACGCCATCTACAACTTCAAGCCCAGCGACAGCTACGGCGTCGACGACCGCGCGCTGGTGATGGTGCGGCTGGTCGGCGGCCAGTGGAAGTACGCGCCCTGATGTGAGGCAATAGGGCCTGTGCAATGAACGGCGAGATCGCGGCGATCCTGGCGATGGACGGCATCGCCAGCGGGGCCATCTACGTCTTGATCGGCCTCGGCCTGGTGCTGATCTTCGCCGTGACGCGCGTGATCTTCGTGCCGTTCGGCGATATCGCGGCCTTCACCGCGCTCAGTCTCGCCTCGCTGGAAACAGGGGGCCGACCGGGCACGGTCGGCCTCGTGGCGGTGCTCGCGATCTTGGCGACGGCGGTCGAGGCGACCGCTCTTGTCAGGAACCGTGCGCTGCATCGGCTGCCGCGCGCGCTGCTCTTCTATCTCGTCCTGCCGCTGGTGCCGGCAGCGGCGGTCTGGTTTGCGGCCGGAACAACCCTGTCAATGCCGCTTAGAATTGTGCTGTCGCTGGCCCTCGTCCTGCCGATCGCGCCGCTGCTCGACCGCATCGTGTTCCGGCCGATCGCCGACGCCTCGGTCCTGCTGCTGCTTACTGTCGCCGTGGCGCTGCATTTCGCGCTGTCCGGGCTCGGCCTGATGTTCTTCGGTCCGGAAGGCGTGCGCACCAAGCCGCTGACCGACACCGTGTTCGACGTCGCGGGCCTCATCGTCAACGGCCAGACGCTGCTCATCCTGGCCGCATCGATCGCCTTCTGTGGCCTGCTGTTCCTCTATTTCGAGTTCACCATCCAGGGCAAGGCGTTGCGCGCCACCGCGGTCAACCGCATCGGCGCGCGCCTGGTCGGCATCCGGCCGACCTCGACCGGCACGATCGCCTACCTGCTGGCGTCGCTGCTCGCCGGCATCTCGGGCGTGCTGATCGCGCCGGTGACGACGATCTTCTACGATTCGGGGTTCCTGCTCGGCCTGAAAGCCTTCGTCGGGGCTATCATCGGCGCCATGGTGAGCTATCCCGTGACGGCGCTGGGCGCGGTGATGGTCGGCCTGCTGGAGAGCTACACCTCGTTCTGGCTGAGCGCCTACAAGGAAGTGCTGGTCTTCGGCCTGCTCATTCCGGTCCTGCTGTGGCGGTCGCTGAGCTTCTCCGGCACCGAGGAGGAAGAGGCCGAGGAATGACGCGCCTCCAGTTCCGCCTCGTCTCGGCTGGCGCGCTCCTGCTGCTCGCCCTCGCGCCAGCGCTGCTCAGCCCGTTCAGCATCACGCTCTTGAATTTCATCGGCATCTATGCGCTGGCCGTGCTCGGCCTCGTGCTGCTGTCGGGCATCGGCGGCATGCTGTCCTTCGGCCAGGCCGCGTTCGTCGGCATCGCCGCCTACGCGACCGCCTGGCTGACCGTGAAGGCGGGTTATTCGCCCTGGATCGGGCTGGTCGTGGGCGTCGTGCTCACCGGCCTGGTCGCCGCCATCCTGGGCGCGGTGACCTTGCGGCTGGGCGGTCACTTCCTGTCGCTCAGCACCATCGCCTGGGGGCTGGCGACGTACTTCCTGTTCGGCAACCTGCCCATGCTCGGGCAGTACAACGGCATCAGCGAGATCCCGCCGATCTCGATCGGCGGCTATGCGCTGTCGAGCAGCAACAGCATCTACTACCTGATCTGGGCCTTCCTGATCGTGTCCCTGGTGCTGGCAGCGAACCTGCTCGATTCGCGCGAAGGCCGTGCGGTGCGCGCGCTGCGCGGCGGCCAGGTCATGACCGAGAGCCTGGGCATCAATCCGTTCCGCGTGAAGCTCATCACCTTCGTCATCGCGGCGCTCCTGTCGGCGCTGTCCGGCTGGCTCTATGCGCACATGAGCCGTTTCGTCAGCCCCGCTCCCTTCGACGTCACCGTCGGCATCCTCTACCTCCTGATGGCCATGGTCGGCGGCATGGCGTACCTCTCGGGCGCGATCGTGGGCGCGGCCATCGTCACCTTGCTCAAGAACAGCATCCAGGACTGGCTGCCGGTGATCGCGCCGGGCGCCTCGGGCCAGCTCGAGATCATCGTGTTCTCGGTGCTGTTCATCCTGCTGCTGCAGCGGGCGCGCTCCGGCGTCGTGCCGTTCGCGCTGCGCTGGCTGCCGCGCGTGCAGCCCACCCCACCCCTCGCCGCCGGGTCGCTCGAGCACCGGCAGCAGCCCGAACGCGGCCAGCCGATCCTGACCGTCGCCGGCGCGACACGCCGCTTCGGCGGTCTTGTCGCCGTCGACAATGTGAGCTTCGAGCTCATAGCCGGCGAGATCCTCGGCCTCATCGGGCCCAACGGCGCGGGCAAGACCACGATGTTCAACCTGATCACCGGCGCGCTGCCGCTGCACGACGGCAAGATCAGCTTTCTCGGCCGCGACATCAGCCGGCGCGCGCAACGCCAGATCGCCCGCGCCGGCATTGCCCGCACCTTCCAGCACGTGAAGCTGCGCAAGACCATGACCCTGCTCGATACCGTGCTGCTCGGGACCTACGGGCGCACCCGCTCCGGCTTCTTCGCCGGCGTGCTCAGGCTCGATCGCGCCGAGGAGGCGCGGGCGCAGGCCGAAGCGATGCGGCAGCTGCAGCGCGTCGGCCTCGCCGACCGCGCCTTCGAATTGGCCGGCAACCTGCCGCTCGGCAACCAGCGCCTGCTCGAGATCGCCCGCGCGCTGGCGGCCGATCCGGCGCTGCTGATGCTCGACGAACCGGCCGCCGGCCTGCGCGCGGCCGAGAAGGCCGAGCTCGCCCGCCTCCTCGAGGCGCTGCGGGCCGAAGGACTCTCCATCCTGCTGGTCGAGCACGACATGGATTTCGTCATGGGCCTGGTCGACCGAACGGTGGTGATGGATTTCGGCGCCAAGCTCTGCGAGGGCACGCCCGCTATCGTGCGGCGCGACCCGCGCGTCCAGGAAGCCTATCTCGGCGGGGTGGCGTGATGGCGCTGCTGTCGATCGACCAGGTCACCGTCGCTTACGACAAGGTCGAGGCGGTGCGCGGCGTGTCGCTCGCCATCGAGCCCGGCCAGATCGTCACCGTCATCGGGCCCAACGGCGCGGGCAAGACGACGCTGCTCGGTGCCGCGATCGGCCTGCTGCCGTGGCGCGGCCGCATGTCGTTCGATGGCATCGACCTCAGACGGCTCGATGTCGAGGCGCGCATCGAGCGCGGCTTCTGCCTGGTGCCCGAGACGCGCGAGCTGTTCGGCGATCTCTCGGTGTCGGACAACCTTTTATTGGGCGGCTATTCGCGGCGCCGCGATTCGGCGGGGCTGAAGCAGTCGCTGACGGACGTCTACGGGCGTTTCCCGCGACTGAGTGAGCGCCGCGACCAGAAGGCCTCGACCCTGTCCGGCGGCGAGCGCCAGATGCTGGCACTGGGCCGCGCCCTGATGGTCAAGCCGCGGCTCCTGATGCTCGACGAGCCGAGCCTGGGGCTGGCGCCGATCATCGTCCGTGAAGTCTTCAGGATCATTGCCTCCCTGCGCGAGCTCGGCGTGTCGATCCTGCTGGTCGAGCAGAATGCCCGCGCCGCCTTGGAAACGGCCGATTTCGGCTATGTGCTGGAGACCGGCGAGATCGTCCATTCCGGCGCCGCGTCGGCCCTGATGCACGACCCGCGCGTCACCGCGAGCTACCTGGGCGGACACCATGATGCGGGCCTGGAGGCCCGCGGTCCGAAGAGGATGAGCGGACCTGGAGGTCCGCGCTCCGAAGAAGGAGAGCTGAGGTGAAGGTTGCTGTTCTAGGCGCCGGCCCCGCCGGCCTCTACTTCGCCATCTCGATGAAGCGCCGCAACCCCGCGCACGAGATCACCGTGTTCGAGCGCAACCAGCCGGACGACACGTTCGGCTGGGGCGTCGTGCTGTCGGCCGAGACGCTCGACAACCTCGCGGCCAACGACGCGGTGAGCGCCGCCTGGATCCGGGAATACTTCGCCTACTGGGACGACATCGCCGTCGTCCACAAGGGCGTGCGCACCGTCTCGACCGGGCACGGCTTCTGCGGCATCGGCCGCAAGCGGCTGCTCCTGCTGCTGCAGCGGCGCGCCCGCGACCTCGGCATCGAGCTCATCTTCGAGACGGAGATCGACGATCCGCGGCCCTTCATGGCAGGCCACGACCTGGTGATCGGCGCCGACGGGCTGAACTCGCGCACGCGCACCGCCTTCGCCGAGGTCTTCAGGCCCGACATTGACGTGCGCAAGTGCAGGTTCGTCTGGCTCGGCACCCGGCAGAAGTTCGACGACGCCTTCACCTTCATCTTCGAGGAGACCGAGCACGGTTGGGTGTGGGCGCACGCCTACCAGTTCGAATCCGAGACCGCGACCTTCATCGTCGAATGCAGCGAGGCGACCTGGGCCGCGTGGGGCTTCGGCGACATGACGCGCGACCAATCGATCGCGACCTGCGAGCGGATCTTCGCCCGCCATCTCGGCAGCCAGAGCTTGATGTCCAACGCGGGCCATCTGCGCGGCTCGGCCTGGATCAACTTCCCGCGCGTGCTCTGCGAGCGCTGGTCGCACAAGAACCTCGCCTTGCTGGGCGACGCCTCGGCCAGCGCGCATTTCTCGATCGGCTCGGGCACCAAGCTCGCGCTGGAGAGCGCGGTCGCGCTCGCAGACTACCTCCACTCCGAACCGGGCCTTGCCGCGGCGTTCGACAAGTACGAAAGCGCGCGGCGCACCGAGGTGCTGCGGCTGCAGTCAGCCGCGCGCAACTCGCTGGAATGGTTCGAGGAGGTCGAGCGCTACCTCGACCTCGACCCCGTGCAGTTCAACTACTCGCTGCTGACCCGCTCGCAGCGCATCAGCCACGAGAACCTGCGGCTGCGCGATCCAGAGTGGCTGGGCGGCGCCGAAGCGTGGTTCCAGCGCCGTTCCGGCAACACCGACAATGTGCGACGCGCGCCGATGTTCGCACCCTTCCAGCTGCGCGATCTCAAACTGGAGAACCGCGTCGTCGTCTCGCCGATGGCCCAGTACAAGGCGGTCGACGGCTGCCCGACCGACTGGCACTTCGCCCACTACGCCGAGCGCGCCAAGGGCGGCGCGGGCCTGGTCTACATCGAGATGACCTGCGTCAGTCCCGAAGGCCGCATCACGCCGGGCTGCACCGGCTTCTATGCGCCCGGGCACGAGATCGCCTGGAAGCGCCTGGTCGATTTCGTGCACGCCGAGACCGAGGCCAAGATCTGCGCCCAGATCGGCCATTCCGGCGCCAAGGGATCGACGCAGCTCGGCTGGCAGCAGATCGACGCGCCGCTGCCCGGCGGCAACTGGCCGGTGATGGCGGCCTCCGAGGTCGGCTGGTCGCCGGCGAACCAAGTGCCCAAGGCGATGGACCGCGCCGACATGGCGAAGATCCTCGGGCAGTTCGTGGCCTCGGCGGAGATGGCGGCGCGTTGCGGCTTCGACATGCTCGAGATCCACGCCGCGCACGGCTATCTGCTGTCGTCCTTCATCACGCCAATCACCAACCATCGCACCGACGAATACGGCGGCTCGCTGGAGAACCGCCTGCGCTATCCGCTGGAGATCTTCCATGCCGTGCGCGCGGTCTGGCCGGCGCACAAGCCGATCTCCGTGCGCATCTCGGCCAACGACTGGATGGGCGACGAGGGGGTGACGCCGGCCGAGGCCGTCGAGATCGCGCGGCTCCTGCAGGCGGCCGGCGTCGACATCTGCGACGTGTCGGCCGGCCAGACCTCTATCCGCGCCCGCCCCGTCTACGGCCGCATGTTCCAGACGCCGTTCTCCGACCGCATCCGCAACGAGACCGGCATGGCCACGATGGCGGTGGGCAACATCTACGAGCCCGACCACGTCAATTCGATCCTGCTGGCCGGCCGCGCCGATCTCGTCTGCCTGGCGCGGCCACATCTTGCCGATCCCTACTGGACCCTGCATGCCGCCGTGCAGCTCGGCGACCGCGACGTGAAGTGGCCCGATCCTTATCTCAACGGCCGCGACCAGCTCTATCGACTGGCCGAGCGCGGCGGTGTGACCACCGGGGCACTTGGGGGACTGAAAGTATGATTCTAGGCAAACATGCGCTGGTGACGGGTGGC